>JANMEV010000049.1:0-5579 GCA_031377305.1 Planctomycetota bacterium
CCAAGGGCGAAGACGGCAAGGCGAAGGGCAAGCAGTATTCTTGTATGGTGCGAACTCGAGTCCCGGGCGGACGAATCACCGCGGCTCAGTTTCTGGCCGAACTGGATCTATGTGAGAAGCTCGCCAACGGAACGCTTCGAATCACCAGCCGCCAGGGCTTTCAGCTTCACGGAGTCCTTAAAGAAGATCTGAAGGAGTCCATTCGAACAATCAACGATATTAAGCTCACAACCTTCGCGGCCTGCGGAGACGTCAACCGCAACGTCATGGCCTGCCCTGCTCCGTTCAAGTCATCGGTGTACTCAGACATTCAGACGCTGTCGCAGGAACTGGCGGAACACTTTCGGCCAAAGACGACGTCCTACTTCGACATCTGGCTGAAGGACGAAAACGGTGAAGAAGTCGACGTGACGGAATTCAAGCCCGTCGATGAACCGATTTATGGCACTCGATATCTGCCTCGCAAGTTCAAGATGGCGATCGGTCTTCCGGAAGACAATTGCGTCGACCTGTACACTCAGGATCTTGGCCTGATGGCGATCGTCGAAAACGGCAAGATCATCGGCTACAACGTGCTCGCCGGTGGTGGCATGGGACGAACTCCCTCCGCCGAAAAAACATTTCCTGCCCTTGCGAAGCGAGTCTGCTTTGCCACGCCGGCAGAAGTCATTGCCGTCAGCGAAGCGATCGTGAAAGTTCAGCGAGACTTCGGCAATCGCGAAGACCGCAAGCGAGCCCGACTGAAGTATCTGATCTCGGATTGGGGTCTTCCAAAGTTCAAAGCCAAAGTAGAAGAGTATTACGGCAAGCCCCTGCCAGAGCCGCATCCTGCCGACGTGACTGGTGTCGATGACCACATTGGCTGGCACGAACAGGGCGACGGAAAGCTGTTCCTCGGCATCAACATCGAAAACGGACGCATCAAGGATGACGGCAGCCTGCGAATCAAATCTGGTCTGCGGGCCATCCTCCGCCGCTTTGGCATGAACACTCGCCTGACCGCGCTTCAAAGCGTGATCCTGTGCGACATCGATCCCAAAGATAAGGCCGAGATCAACCGGATAATGGCCGAGCACGGCATCAAGGGAGCTGATGAGCTCTCTTTGCTGCGACGCTATGCGATTGCCTGCCCGGCGTTTCCAACTTGCGGTCTTTCAATCACGGAATCAGAACGCGCTCTTCCGGGTCTGATCGACGAAATGGAAGTCGCAATCGCAAAGCTCGGCATGCAGGCTGACAAGATCGCCGTTCACATGACCGGTTGTCCCAACGGATGTGCTCGACCTTACACGCCGGACATCGGTCTGGTCGGCAAAGCGGTCGGGAAGTATACGCTGTTTCTCGGCGGCAATCCCGAGGGCACTCGTTTGTGCTTCATCTACAAGGACATGGTACCTCTGGATGAAATTGTCCCGACTCTAGCGCCGCTACTCGTCGCTTTTAAAGCTGACCGCAAGGGTTCAGAATCCTTCGGCGACTTCTGTGCTCGCAAAGGCCTGGAAGCTCTTGAAGCCTATGCGGCGTGATGGAATTCGCAGGTCGCTCGAATGGACGGATTGCTGGATCCGTCCATTCGAGTGCAATTCCATAGCATGATCAGCTCGATATCGCCGCGACCCTGACGAGGGGCACAAGGTGAATGCCACTCAGATTTCCCGCAACCAGACATCGCCGAAGAATCCGTCGAGGAACGGGTGCAGGATGACGAAGTCGTTGTGTCTGCCAGCGAGCATCGGAATGATGTTGCCGCCGATCGAAAGGTTGACAACGGACTCCGCGACAATGCCGAAATTGTCACCTGTGAACTCAGTGCCGATGACCTGACCGCCGATCGTCAGTGCGTTGATTCGGGAATAGACGCCAGCCACGTCCCTGGTCAATGGGCCGCTGAGTTTCACATCATCCTGAGTCCCAAACAAACCATCGCTGCCGGCAGCGCCGCCCGCGATCAAATTGCTGGCGACCCAGTCGCCGCCAACAGAGACGGTCCCAATTTGTGCGTCGGCGTAGGTGTTGCCAAATCGATCAATACCCGCATAGATCACTGCGTGTTCGACAAAGCCAGTCACGGCGAGAACGCCAATCGCCAGGTCTGAGGCAGCCGGTGGAATCGCCTGACCGCGAGCTGAGATCAACGCGGCGTTCGTTTCGTTTCCCGCGATGTTGCCTCGAATCCTCAGGCTGCCGATGCTGTCGCCTGCTTGAATGGCTCCATTCCTTTCGAACAAGCCCGTTGTTGAGTCCATGCCGGCGATCAACGATCCACCGACGGTCATGACATCGATCGTGCCCGAAGAATCCACAACTCCGCTTGAGACAAGGCTCTTGCTTCCGGCAGCGCTTCCGCCCTGGATGTTGCCTGAGATCGTCAGATTCGAAATGCTCCCGGCCGGATAAGCTATTCGGACGGTCGTATAAACCTGCCCACTATACGACGACGTCCCGCCGATCAAAGAACCGCCAATCGTGACGACGCCCAGTTGAGTCCCTCCGACCGTGCCACTGCCGACACCAGCCCCGCCCACAACATCACCTGTGATTCGCAGGGTTGGAATCGTACCCAGGCCGCGTCCCTGAATTCCTCCGCTGCGTTCTCCGGTTCCGCCACGAACCGATCCGCCAACCGTCACTCCTGCGATGCTCTTGGCATCAATCCGTCCGCTTTCCTTTCCAGCACCTCCGATGATGCCGCCCGTCACATTCACAACTCCCATGTCGCCCACCGCCTCAATGCGACCGGTTCGCTCATTCGTGCCGCCTCGAACCGAGCCGCGAATTGTCACACTGCCCATGTTCTGGCCGGCGTAAATCTGTCCACTGTCTCGTCCTTCCGCACCAACAACGTTCCTGCCGATGACGACATTGCCCATGGTGAATAGCGAGTAGACTTGACCGGTCTGCAATGCCACTCCGCCTGTCAGCGATCCATTGATGATGACATTTCCCACATTGCCTGATTCGGAAACGATGGTACCAGCGCCAAGCCGGGACCCACCAACAACATCCCTGCCAATCGTCACCGTTCCAATGTGACCACCGAAGTCGCCCAGCATATGGCCACCTCCGTTAACGTCAGTCCGAATCATTCCGGAGAAACTTCCTGCGCCGCCGATCAACGAACCGCCGATGCTCACACTTGTGATGTCGCCAAACGTGGTGATGGCTCCACTGTGAGTCCCGATGCCTCCAACGACGTCACGGCCCACGGTCACTTTCCCCATGTTGCCATGTGAGTGAACGCGACCTGAGTTTGCGGTGCCGTTTCCAATCATTGAACCGCCAACGGTGAGGGTATCAACACGGCCGTCGGCACCGCCAAAGACTTCAACAAAGGCGCCCTTGATATCTGCCTTGACGATCAAAGAACCGAGCGTGCCCTTGATCTGGCTGTTAAGATTGACCGCGCCGGTCACGGTTCCGTATCGGCCCATGGAATACACCGTCAAGTCTGTTATACCAGGAGTTGCCGCTGTGGCATCCCCCGCCAGAATCCGCCCGAGATCGCCATCAATTGTGACAGCACCCAGATCACGACCGGTCGCGTTGAGCTGCCCCAGAGCCGCAAATCCGTCCCCGCCTTTCACAGGATTTCGAGTTGCTACAGTGGTCACCGTCGTCCCGGCCGCAGCCGCCACACTGGACAGGTTGATCGATCGCAATTGTTGTGGCAACACGTTACTGCCGTTGACGTTCCCCGAATTGAAGCTGAAGATCGTATTGACGTTTCCTGCGTTCAAAATCGGATCGAAGAATGTGACCGTAACGTCATCGCGGTCAAAGTCCTGATACGTCATCATGTTTGGGCTAACCAGAGTTGCTGGCACGATTCGAGCCTCCAGAGTCTGGCTGTCGGTGATCTGACTTCGCTGCGACAGAATACGACGACGGCTTGTCTGAGGGCGTCGGAAGGTACGCAGGATGTTTAGCAGAATCATGGAAATGTCCTCGTGAAATGTCAGCAAAAAAGTGGGAAACAAGCGTCGCAGTCAGCGGCCATTGCGGGGAAAGCGTCTGCCAGCCACCAGCCACGACAGGCCCTCCATCACTGACAAACGCATGAGAATTCGGCTGTGACAGGAATTCCCGCCACTTCTGGAAAAAGAGCCGTCGGCGCGTAAGTCGAAGTGCGACGTGGGAAGCCGACTAACGGTTGTTTCACTGACGTAAGGGACAAGGCTGGAGAAGCTGGGTTCTCGACCGAGCGAAAGCCGTTCGATAAGATTTACTCAGGGTCCGTGCAAAGAGTCGTCTCGCGTCATCGTTCGAAACGGCACCGCCCGAGAAATAACATCGCTGCTGGCTGTTATGGTCGAAGCATTCAAAACCACTCGGAGCCTACGATCGAGGCCTTGTAATGGAGAATCCTTACGAAACACCGGTAACACCGCCAAGAGGCAGAGAATCCATCCGAGTTCTGTGGCAGCGGAAATTGACTTGTCCTCATTGTCAGCGGTCGCATATCCTGGCCGGAATCGCGTATCTTGCGCACCCGTTTTTTAAGGTCAGTTGTGGTGCATGCGGTGGGTGGGCACGAGTCAAAAATGATGAAGTTCGCAATCGGGATCGACGACTGAACTTGGTTGCTCTGGTCGTCTTAATCCCCTTAATTGCAGTTCTCTTGATGAGCGATCCCAGACTCTTTGACAGTGTCGTCGCCAAGTGGTTTCCTGTTGTTTGGAGCCATATTCGAACAACCGTCGGTCGAGAATGGCAGATTCGAATTATGGTCGCCTCTTTCTGGCTGACGTTGTTGACACCCGCCGTGATTCTCCTCTTCTTTACCTTGAAATCGGTTCTGCTCAATCTTCGAGATATCGCATACAATTCAACGTTGATCGCTATGGATTCGCCGAAGTCCGAACGGAGATAGTTTCCCAGTCTGGTGGGAATGCAAAGGCATTGTTTCGGCTAACAGAATACTGTCCAGCACGCCAGCCGTTTTTGACGTACGAGGAGAGCCGGTTGAACTTTCGGTTTCGTTCCCAGCCGACAAAATAGACGTTTCGGACCTGTGATTATTCACGGGATCACAGCAAGGAGCCCGCCAAACATGCGACGACTCATTCGAGATCTGGTGATTGTTAGTGCGATCGTTTCCGGCGGTCTTCTTGGTCCACGTGCCGACGCTTGCGTCGACGAACATGATTGGACGCAGTGGCGGGGGCCCTTGGGAACCGGATTCGCGCCGGAATCTGATCCACCGGTCGAATGGAGCGAATCGAAGAATGTGAAATGGAAGGTCGCATTGCCGGGAAAGGGCCATTCGACACCGATCGTGCTCGGCGACCGTATCTTTCTGACGACGGCAATCCCCATCGGTGAGCATCTGCCACCGAAATTCAGCACGGCTCCCGGAACTCATGATGGCGTGCCGGTGACACAGCAGCATGAATTTGTGGTGCTCGCAATCAGTCGTCGCGATGGGGCGATTCTATGGCAGAAGACCGTTCACAGGAAGGTGCCGCACGAAGGCGGACACTACACGGCGAGCCTGGCCTCAAATTCTGTCGTGACGGATGGCAAACATATCTTTGCACACTTCGGATCTCACGGACTGTACTGCCTTGATCTCGACGGCA
>JANMEV010000053.1:0-13720 GCA_031377305.1 Planctomycetota bacterium
AACAGTTGCAGGTCCGAGGTCGTGCCAACGATGCCGTTGGTGTAAGTTTTCATGACCGAGTCGAGTGCCGCAGAATCTGTTGAGTTGCTCGAGTTACTCGTTCCAGTTCCACTCGTTCCAGTTCCGCTCGTTCCAGTTCCACTCGTTCCAGTTCCGCTCGTTCCAGTTCCACTCGCTCCAGTTCCGCTCGTTCCAGTTCCGCTCGTTCCAGTTCCACCCGTTCCAGTTCCACCCGTTCCAGAGCTCGAACTCGTGCTGGTCCCCGTCGTCCCAGATCCCGCCCCATCGTCAACAAGAGCCTTCTTTACAAAGACGACGGACTGGATATCACGAGCCATCTGACGCAGCAGGGCTCGCGCGACCTGTTGGCGTTCGATGTCCTCATTCGCACGAGACTGTATGTCGAACGACATTTGCAACGCGGAAAATACAGCGGCCATCAGCGCGGAGGTCAGACCGATGGCGAGCAGCAGTTCGAGCAGGGTGAAACCGGAGAACGGTACATCAGCTTGAGTCTGACGAATCGAAGTCGCGAGTCGTTTCATTCTTCGCTGCCCTCCAACGCGGCATCCAGAAACAATTGCGGATCCCTCATGTATCGAACCAAAGCGAAAGCCGCATTGGGATTGTCTGAACCGGAATCAGGCCGGTGCTCAACCAGAACGGTCACCTTCAAAAGGTCGGTTGTACCACTATCACTAATTTCAGCGGCCCATTCCCACTTGCCTTCTTCGTCATCGTCGAAATGATTGTCCGCGGAACTCTCAGCCTTTTGGGCACCGCACAGAATTTCTCCCATAACTGCTTCGCAACGAATGACAGCCTCGGACTTCAGATGGGCCGCGGTTTCGGCTTCCTGCCCGACTTTCTGCGTGTACATGATGACGGTCAATGCGGCAAGAAAAATGGCGATTGAGATGATCACTTCCAGAAGGCTGAGCCCATTTCGAGAGTCGTCGGTGCTTCTGGAACTGCGCTGCCGAATGGAATGCCCTTGCAAACGAATGCGTTGCATTTAGTCCGGCTCCATTATGAAGACCGGTGACACACGCACCGCCCCAGTCAGCCCACGAATGGAGACTTCAGCCGTGCGATTCTCACCATCCATCACTCGAAACGTCTTCGTGCGAGACGTTCCATCGAAGCGAAAGAGAATTGGATACGACCAGACTCGCCGCGACAGGTCTTCGGCATCATCCAGAGGCTGAAAGTCGGGTATCTTCAATTTTTCTCCGCCCGGATCAGCGTCCCTGGCGGCTCTCAGGAAGAGCGTGTCGCCGAGAATAACTTCTTTCACTATGACACGACTCTGCTGGAGATCGGGGCCACTGCTATTGACCAGCGTCGCCTTCGGATCTGCCGGAATAGCAACAACCGCCTGTCCGTTGACTTCAAAGCGAACGTGGTAATCGACGCCCGTCATGATGGCAAACCGTCGAGCCTCAGCGACCACATCGCGAACGGCATCGGCAGCTTCCTGAACTCGTCCGCTGCGGACTCGCTCCATCAGGCTGGGAGTCACCAACACAGCCACCATGACAATGATCGCCAGCACGATCATCAGCTCAAACAACGAGAAACCGTTGAGTTGAGTGGGCTGATGATTGGAGCGATGCAGACGTCTCATGGTTTCCTACACTGCCAGCCAATCAGGCGAGCGGGGGATGTCAATCCTCTGATCCTGATCCACGCTTCCTGATCCGTAATTCACCAGTCGACAACGCGAAATCAGGGGACTCACGTCCCCGGCTCGCCTCGCAGTTTGCTTCTTACTTCGTGTTTTCGGCCTTCATTGAAGTCCAGTTGTTGATGTCGTCGCCGTCGCCGCCTTCGTCCTGGCCGTTAGCACCAATTGACCAGATGGCTGGCTTGAGGGCGCCTTGCTTTTTGCTGTGTCCGTCGCCAGTCCATTCGTATTGAAGAGCGTGTCCCCATGCGTCCAGAGGAGCCTCTTCGATGAGTGGTCGAAGCTTCCGGCCTTTGTAAGTCCCGGGATTGACCATGGCCTGCCACGCTTCGTTACCGCTGCCTTTGAAATAGGTTCCGTCATGGTCCGCCGCATAAGCGCCGACGGTACCGTTGAGGCGGTTGATCGTTGCTCGAGTTGTATCTTCGTTCGCAGACTGCAGATTGCCGATCAGGTTAGGCACAACCATCGCCGCAATCAGCATGATGATGGCCACGACGATCAAAAGTTCCAACAAAGTAAACCCGAGTCGGTCATCCCGAACGGGAAGGGTCGCGTGTCGTTTAAGCATCTTAAAAAGTCCTTATTGTCTTGGGAAATTTAGGTGTCAGCGGCCGGATGCTGGTCCAGCCTGTCAGTGTTGTTCCTGATTCTACAGGACTAAATGATCAACACCACAACGTGCTGCCAGGACCCTCGGTTTCAGTAAATTCGTTTGATAATCCGAATCATTTTGCCATTGATGACATTTGCATGACCGGCAACAACAAAGCCATCACAATAAACACGACCACAAGGGCCATCAGAAGCAGCATCAGTGGTTCCAGCAATCGGACTGCCATGTCGATACGACGACTGGTGCGTTTTTCCAAATTGTCGGCGACGCTGATCAGGACATTTTCCAGATTGTTGGCTTCTTCGCCAACGGCAATCATCTCGATCAAATCCTTGGAAAACTGGCCGCTCGCCTTTAAAGGAACCGCGAGTGACTGCCCGCTGCTGACATTGTCTGCAGCATTCCCGATCGCTTCCGCAAGAATCATGTTCCCGCTGGCGTCTTTTGCAATTCTAAGAGACTGCAGAATCGGGACGCCGTTCTTCAACAGCGTTCCCAGCATTCGAGCGAATCTGGCCACGGCGAGACTTTGAACGATGTTTCCCAGGCCTGGAATCTTCAACTTCCAAACATCTAGCGCCCGTTTTCCGTCGTCCGACTGCAAATAGTTGTAGCTTATTACGACGCAGGCCCCCAGCCCTAAAACAATCAGCGCACCATAGTTCTGCAGCCAATCGCTCAGCCCCAGAAGCGTGATTGTTGCCCAGGGAAGCGTTCCGGCTTCTTTCATTGTCTGAAACATCGGTGCGAAATTCGGCACCACCCAGATCAGCATTAACACAACGATCGTGAAACCCACGACGAACAGGAACACCGGATAAACCATCGCTCCCGTGACTTTGCCCTTCAGCTCTTCCTGATGGTCACTGAACGCCGCGATACGAGTGAGCACGTCCTCAAGGAAGCCGCCCTCTTCGCCGGCCTTCACCATGCTGACGGTCAGAAAGTTGAAAGCCCTGGGATGCCGTCGCATCGCGTCATTGAGTCGCGTTCCGTCGGCCACTTGCTCTCGCACGTCCTGAATAACAAACTTCAGCGCGCTGTTGGATGTCTGATCTTCCAGCAACTGCAGTGACCGCAGAAGCGGCACTCCCGACTTCAAAAGGTCAGCGAGTTGGTTGTAGAAGATCGTCAGGAATTTCGCAGGGACTCGCCGCGAACCGGCTGAGGCCTGTTGTTTCGACTGATCGGTTAATGCGACCGAAATTGGAAACAAGCTCCGCTGCATCAAACTGGCGAGCGCATCTTTTTCGCTGGACGCAGTGAGCGTTCCCGAGACCTGCTTGCCGGTCAGTTCGCGGGCCTGGTATTTAAAGTCGGGCATGATGGATTCAGCAGTTGAAACAAACACATCGGACGATTCGCCGACAGCGACTTGCAAAGACAGAAGCCACGTCGCCATTGACTTGCCGTCAAACAATTCGACATCGGAGCTTATGCCACGATGTCGCCGCGAGTAATTCGCAGAACTTCGTCAATACTGGTGACACCCGCCAGCACCTGTTCCCAGCCACTGGATCGAAGCGTCGTCATTCCGGCCTTCATGGCGTAATCGCGAATCTCCATGCTGCTGCGACTCTCGGAGCACAGTCGCTGGATCATCGGATCGGTCTTCAACAATTCAAAGACACCAATTCGCCCGGAATATCCCGTCTCGCGGCATTCTCGGCAACCCAAAGGTTCGAAAACCGTTTCCGGCAGCGGCTGAGGAAAGTCGCGAGGAATTTCCAGCTTGCTGATCGGCGTCGCCTTCTTGCAATGCGGGCATAATCGTCGCACCAGTCGCTGTGCCAGGATTCCTTCGACCGTACTGGCAACAAGATAAGGCTCAACCCCCATGTCGATCAGTCGCGTGAACGTCCCCGGAGCATCGTTTGTGTGGAGCGTACTGAAAACAAGGTGCCCGGTGAGTGACGCCTGAATCGCGGCTTGTGCCGTTTCGCCGTCTCGAATTTCTCCAATCAGCACTACGTCCGGGTCATGACGCAAAATACTTCGCAAAGCACCGGCGAACGTCAAGCCGATTCGACTATGGACCTGAATCTGGCTGATTCCATCCATCTGATATTCCACTGGATCTTCGACCGTGATGATCTTGATCGTCGGATCCTTGATCTCGTTCAGCGCGCTGTAGAGCGTGGTCGATTTTCCGCTACCGGTGGGACCGGTCACCAGCACGATTCCGTGGGGAAGGTCTATGAGTTGCTTGAAGATCTTTGAGACCGTTGGAGGCATCCCCACGGCCTTCAGGTCAAACTTCATGCGTGCCTTGTCCAGCAGTCGCATGACCACGCCTTCGCCGTGCATCATCGGGATGATCGACACGCGGACGTCGACTTCGCGACCGGAGACTCGCAGCTTGATTCGACCGTCCTGAGGCAATCGTTTTTCGGCGATGTTCAGGTGCGACATGATCTTCAGGCGAGTCACGATCGCAGAATAGAACTGAGCGATTTCTGGCGGAGTCGGCTGAACTCGCAACATGCCGTCCAGACGATACCGGACTCGCATGCCGTTTTCCTGCGGCTCAATGTGAACGTCGCTGGTTTGCAGCTTGACCGCTTCCATCAGCAGTTCATTCACCAGCTTAATCACCGAAGGCGCTTGGGCGCCTTCGGCAAGTTCACCGAAGTCTTCGTTGATCTCTTCGAGCAGCTCGATCTCTTCTTCGCTGCGGCGTCGAACGAGTTCATTGATGGTGTCGCCGCCCACACCGAGCAGTTCGTGAATGCGGGTTCCCAGCTCTCCGCTGCGAGTCAACACCGGTTCCAGTTTAAACCCACTGACGGTGCTGAGTTCGTCCAGACCTTCCAGGTTCAGAGGATCCGACGTGGCGACAACGACGTGCCCATTTTCGCGGTACAGGGGGAGAAGTGTGTGTCGATAGATCGCGGATGTCGGAAACTTTGCGAGCAAGTCGGCATCGACCTCAATGTCCTTGAGATCGATGTACTTCATTCCGAACTCGTCGGAAAGCTTGCGAAGGATGGCGTCTTCTGTGATCGCTCCCAACTTCACCAGCGACTGATCGATTCGCATGGTGCCCTGAGTTTCGCGAGCGAGCTTGAGCTGTTCGCGGGTGACCAGGCCGTCGTTGACAAGTAGCTGACCAAGTTCCATTGCAGGGCTTTTGTAGTGAGACCAACGATAAGTTCAGAACCGTGAGAGCCGGGAGGTTTCGAATGAGTGCTAACGTCCGCCGCCACCACCACCGCGGCCGCCACCGAAGGGGGAAATTCCTCCGCCAAACGGCGATGCTCCCCCCCCTCGACCAAAACCACCACCACCACCGAAGGGAGATATTCCACCGCCAAAGGGAGACATTCCCCCTCCAAAAGGCGTCGTCGAACCGCCGCGGCCGCTGCCACCGCCTCGCATCATCTGCTGAAACGGGTCGGTTGCAGGTTGAGGAGACGGTTGGCTGTTGTTGCTATTCGAAGAACTGTTCGTTGTTGACGACGTTGTCTTCGTAGCCGCCGACGTGATGCGAGGGAAAAGTGACGTCAAAGAATCCTGTACCATCTTCGCATCCGAGTGCTTTAGCTGAACCACTCGAACGGTGCGGTTCGATTTCTTTGAGGACTCATCGAGCTCCTCCACCAGCGACTGCACCTTCCCAAAGATTGCCTCGCTGGACGACACAATCAACGCACCACTTTGCTTATCAACCGACAGAGTCATTCGAACGCCGGTCGGCTCATTACCCTTGCCGCCACCACCGCCGCCACCAAACATCTGAGCCAGAGGATTATTCTGTTGTTGGCGACCTTCGGGCGGTTCCATGTAAGGCTTGAAGGTGTCTCGCACGATAGTTGCCACGTCTTCGACATCGGCGTGCTCCACTTCAATTCGGCGAGGCTGCATTTCGCGGAGAGACTCGGGGATGTTGTTAGAATCCAAAACTTCCAGATAGATCTCGGCGTCTTCAACAAGTGCCTGAGGCCCCGTGACGAACAACGAGTTCGAACGAACGTCCGGGATGATTCTCAGTGTCTGCGGATTTGGTCCAAGACTGTTCAATCCGGTCATGCTGGAAACTGAATCCGTTAGCGGGCTGAACATCGATCCAAGGCTAAAACTGCTGCTGCTGGCTGACGTGCTGGCAACTGTGCTGCTCGGAATAAACTGTTTCAAGAGGTCAGCCGCCTCTGTGGCATCTGCCGCCTGAAGATAAAACACTGTCCACTTTGTGCGGAACGGAATGGACTCCTGAAGATAGTCCATCACTTCCTCAAGTCGGTCCAGTGCCGCTTCGTCACTCGACACCAACAGCAATTCATCGCCATCCAAGACGATCTGAATTTCGCTTTGAGCATCGCTGCTTGCGCCAGGAGGGTTGACAGGCGTGGCGACTTCGTCGCTTGCTGGCTCCTGTTGCGCACTGACTGTGAAGTAACCACTTTCGCGACGGCCATCATTCCTGATGGAACGAAATTGAGTTGAAGAATCTTCGGCAGCGGGCGGGCCATTTCGGCGGTCAGCACCCGGCTGCGTTTCCGGCTGAGGCTTATCTGATGGCGTACGAAGGTCTCGGATCGGGCCCGACTTTTTCGGCACAACGACTCGAATCGATGTTTTCTCTTTGTTCATCCATTCCTTTTCGAGGTACTGAAAGAACTCTTCCGGATCGCGACCCCGAAGCGAATAGCGGCGAATCGTTCCACCTTCGCCCTTTTTCTTAAGCCCGGTTCCATCTTCGCCAAGGTCTTTCAGAACCAGCTTGATCTGGTCAATTTGCGTCGCTGTTCCCTTGACGATAATGCGGTTGCCGTACAAGTCGGTTTCAACTGTCGGAGCGGCCGCTCCCTCGGAGATGAACAGATTTCGCAATGTGGCCGCGGCTGTCAGCGGATCCATTTTGCTCAAAGGAATCACGGCGACGGATCCAGCCGCACCGCCGCCATCGGAGAATGCTCGGACCCATTCCTGTACCTGTTCGTGCTGCTTGGCTGTCGCGAAAACGTGTACCGTTCCGGCCGCGCCGTCCTCATTCACAACAACGCCCGGCATCATGGCGTTCAAGCTCTGCGCCACCTGATCCGCTCGACCAGCGACTTTGTAGACTCGCAGGTAGGGACCGGTATTCGCCATCCGTCCGATTGGATTGCCATCGGGATCTTCGGACACATCAATCGCCTTGATGATTTCTTCCACAAGAGCGTGCTGATCGGGGGAACCGGTGACAAAAAGGCTGTTCGTTCGAGCGTCCGACATGACCTGCAATGCGGCTGCTGTTGCCGGAGTCGGCGCTGGACCGCCACGAGAATCACGACCGGCCCCTGCACTCACGTTGGCTACACCTTGTCGCATTCCGAACTGACTCAGCAGCATGAACTCGGCTTCTTCAGCATCCATGTTCTTCAAATAGTAGGGCTTGAAGACCAGGTCCAGCTTGCGAGCCTTTACGGACAGTTCGATGTAGTTGTAAATGCGACGCAGGTTCGAACCCGTGTCAGCGATGATCAATGAACCTGTCTGAGTAAACGCGGTCATCGTGCCAAGTGAGCCCAGCAACTGTTCCACTTCCTGCGCCATGACTCCGGTATCGAGTCGATCCAATTGCATCTGCATGCGGACGATTTCGTTTTCACCGACCGTGTGAATCCCGTTTTCCACTTTGACAAGGTCGTCGACTTCGACGTCAGGAATCAGATTCGGAGGAATGCCCTTGTCGACATTGACGCAGACCAGGAAGCCGTCTTTGCGAACCAAAGCGAATCCTTTTCGCTGCAGATAGCCATTCAGAATGTCCATGGCCTGATTGGCTTTGTATTGCTTACGGTCCAGGTGACTGAACGTGCCCGGCGGAACGACATTCAGATCCAGCGTGTAACCCGCTCCGGCAGCAAAATCCTGAAGAACCTGATCCCAAGGTGCAAAGCGAAAGTTGAAAGAGAACTCTTCGACGACTTCATCGCCTTCCGCAGAATCGGATGCTCCGCCGAAGCTGGAAACGACTTCCGCACCAGCCGGAGGCCCTGATCCGGCGTTCATGGTTGCGGTATCGCCAGGCGGCGCGACAACACCGGGAGCGGCATTGGAAGCCGCTGGAGTCGCAGCGACCGCTGTCGCACTGCCCTGTTCGGCCCATGTCGCTCGCTGCTTATCGTCTAAAACGGCAAGAGCTTTCTCTTCCCATTCCTTTTTGAATGCGCTCTTCTGATCCTCGGTCGCATCAAAACTCAACGCGGCAGATGCGGCGGTTCGCTGTGCGGCGACATCTTCAAGCTTCTTCTTCTGATCATCTGTCAGCCCGAGTTCCGTCGCAATTCTCGCGTTGCTCAATGCGCGACCACCCGCTTGCTGGATGTAGATTGATCGTAGAACCTTGAGTTGCCGCGAATCGAGAATGGTCAAAGCCTTGACGCCATTTTCCTCGATCGCTTTGACGGTCGCCAGCTTCATCTCTTCTCGAATGGGCTTACGAGTCTCATCGTCTTTGGCGTCCGCCAGTCGCTTGAGGAACGGATCCATGAATTCTCGACCGGGACTCATCCCCTTGATAGCCTCGTCCAGCTTTTCAATCTGGCTGGCGGAAAGTCCGAGCTGTTGTCGAGTTTCGTTGTTTCGCAACAGGTCGGTCTCGGAACCAACTCGCCCGGCCCCCTGAGCCACAACTTCCCCATTCCACCCAGCTGTCGCGAATGCAAAAGCGGCTACGAAAAGAAAAGGCAGATGACGAATGCTCATGCGTATATCCCAATGCGTCTTGCAAACAACTCGGCCGAGCGTTTGGAAGACGTTCGCCGAAAGGGCCCGGATCTTAAAAAGGTACTGAAGGACCTGCGTCCCAATCACATGCTGACCGTCAATCAAATAGCAACTCGAGAGAGTTGCCGGAATTCGCATATTCTTTGAATCCTTCCCCAAAATGCCCGAATTCTCTCTTCGGATTCCCACGAATATATGAACTCTTCGCAGAAAGATGAGAGCTTAACGGTTGCACCAAGGTGATGCCGCAATGAACGTTTGAACGATTCTCGGCGTCTCAAAGGCGACCCAGAGTGCGCCGCCTGAACACTCAAACCCAGCAAAAGAGCGAAAGAGTCTTGAAAAATTGCAAAAGATGGCGAATCGCCGATATCCTTCCGGTGTTAGATCCCACAGTCCCACCCACCTCAGTTTCAGACAATCACTCGGCCAGTCGCCGACGTTGGAGCGATTCCTTGAAACGTTTGCTCATCTATTCAGTATGCACGATCTTTCTGGCCGCTGTCTGCGAATTCGCAATTGCGCAGGATCGTGGCGGACGTGATCGCGGGGATCGTGGTGACAGGGGCGAACGTGGTGATCGCGGTGACCGGGGTGATCGCGGCAGCAGCGGCGGATTTGGTGGGCCTCCAGGCGGCTTTGGCGGTGGTGGTTTCGGCGGACCACCCGGTGCAGTACCCGGCGGCGGATTTGGTGGGCCTCCGGGCGGCTTTGGCGGCGGTGGTTTCGGTGGTCCCCCCGGTGGCTTTGGCGGCGGTGGCTTCGGCGGCCCTCCCGGTGGATTTGGTGGTGGCGACAGTGGTGGCCGATCTCGAATGGACACCAACGGAAACGGCAAGATTGATCAGGAAGAAATCGATCAGATGCCCTCATTCGTTCGCGACATGATGAAGGCTCGCGGAGTTGAACTGAAGGCCGGTATGTCCGTCGATGACATGCGCAATAGCTTTAGGAGCTCATTCGGTGGCGGCGACGGCGGACAGCCTGGCCAACCCGGTCAGCCGGGAAGTAACCCAAATCAAAACGGTCAGGGAAACAGCGGTGCGGCAAAGACGCTGACGCCCTTCAAGATGAAGCCAAAAAAGCCAATCGTGCTGACGCTGCCACCTGCCTACGCGGATTCTGATACAGACTTTGACGGGCAGATTGGAATGTACGAATGGATGCAGACACGTCGAAATGACCTCGAACGGTACGATGCAATCGATTCGAACTCCGACGGCTTTTTAACTCCGGAAGAATTACTCGCCGCGGATACAGCGAATGCGGTTGTGGCTTCAACTGAACGAAAGAAGCTGACAATTGTTTCGGCGACTCCGACGAAGGCTAAGGCCAACCCGGCAGGCGGACCAGCCTCAGGAAACGGGCAAAGTAACGGTTCACAACCCAACGCGGTTCCTGACGAACGCACAACGTCCCGCGCGGCCGAACGTTTCGACAGCATGGACACGAACAAAGACGGTTTCGTCGAAGGTGCTGAGTGGGAAAACAGCGGTCGAGCCAAAGGAATATTTGAGCAGGCAGGCGTAGCGCTTTCAAAAATGAGCCGAGACCAGTTCACTCAAACGTATGCAAAACTCATAACGAGCATGTATGGCGGCAGCGGAGGTCGATAGCGGACCTCTGGTCAAGCCGATTAATCAAGAGCGGACTCTAACAAGTCACAGCCTGTAAATTAAAGAAAAGCCCCCAGAGTATCCCGCTGGGGGCTTTTTGCATGAACTCGTTAGCTTTACTTTGCTTTTTCAATCACTGTTGCCGTCTTGATCGTTGCTGGCTGAAGAGGCTTATCGCCTCGATCTACAGGAGTCGTTCCGATCTTTTTAACGACTTCCAGGCTTGCTGCATCGGCAGTGCGGCCGAACGCTGTGTACTGTCGATCCAGGTGCGTGTGTGCTCCCAGACAGATAAAGAACTGCGAGCCGGCAGAATTCGGATCGCTGGTTCGTGCCATGGATAGAACGCCCGCGACGTGCTGAGTCGCATTGAACTCGGCTTTGATCGTATAGCCCGGTCCACCGGTGCCAGTACCAAGCGGACATCCACCCTGAATCATGAAACCACTAATCACGCGATGAAACACCACGCCGTTGTAGTAGCCAATCTTCGTCAGTCCGATCAGGTTTGAACAATGTCCGGGAGCCACTTCCGGCAGCAGATCGAGGACGATCTTGCCATGGTTGGTATCGAGTTCAATCTGGTAGGTATTTTTTGTGAAGTCGAGGTCTTTCTTTGCAGCGTCAACTTCGGCTTGTCGGTTCTTGCTCATAAGCGTTTTCTTGATCCTTCGGGGCCAGTGATTCGAGGCGACGTCTGCCGTCCACCTCACAGAATTCGGAAGTGTCGGCATTTGGCGTACAAACGCAAGCGAATGCAAATATGACAGTCCACGTGAGTTTCGGGCGTGCCAAATGAGATGTCTGTCACGCCTGCGACTCGCCGACGTCGTTAAAAAACACACAGCAATCTTGAGCCGAATGTGCGACGCCAGCAGCCGACATCGGTGTTTCCGTTACTCTGCACTCGTGCCCTTTCAACAGTGGCGGACGAATATTTGTGCCGGTAGAATCTCGGAAATGGCTGTTCGAAACCACTGCTTTCGCTTTGCACCCCGGGGTATTGAGAAATGACCGATGAATCGGACGACCTAAACAACCGGCTGACGCGTGAGTTTGCTCGGCGAGAAAAAAAGTCCGATCCGGTCGCCGTTCGGCCTTCAACCGAATTGATTACCAATTCAAAGTCGGATTCGGACGATGTGCCATCCATGCCGTCCGCCCCATCGTCTCGAAAAATGGATGTGGAACAAGATCAGATGGGGATGATCAATCGCCTGCGGTTGCGAAACGCAGAATCGGCTCATCAGTTGGAACGAGCTCGATTGGCGTACCGAACTGACATGCAGTTGATCACACATCAATCAGACGCGGCGATCCGGGAAAGCCGTGCGTTCTGGGACGCGAAATCGGTCGAAGTTGCCGAGACAATTAAGACCTATGTCCAGGCCACGGTAAGAGCCCTCGAAATCGATCGTCTGGATTCTCGCAACGCCGATATTCAACGAGCCTACGAAGTGGCAGCGACGGCTCTGGAGAAAGCTCGTTCCGCCAAGCTGCCCGAAGTGCTCAAGGATCGCCTGATGAAAGACATCCTCGATAACTTCGAACGCACTCTTTCTCGCATTCAGAACGACACCATTGTGTCAAAGTACGATCTCGACTGAGCGTCTGGCCTGAAAGAACTCAGTGGGTGTGGACAGCGGAGAAAACATCGCTCTTCAGGCTGAACTCTTCGCTTGGAACCAGACCTGAAATAGTCCCGGGTTTTGTCGAAGGAGCGGAACGGCATGAGCCGACCGGTTTCCCGTCACCGGACGGCTCGCGCTCTTCCGCTCAAATTGTGACGCTATTTCGGAACTGTTCCTGAACCGACATACCTGTCGAAGGATCTTACGTTGCGCCGATGCCCGCAATCTTCAGTGCCAGGTCGTAAATGGGGCGAGTTTCCAACACACAGTCGTTGCCTTCAAACAGCGACGCGACGGCGAGTTTGTGTACCTTCATCTTGAGACCGCCAACTCCCAACGCACCGAAGCAGAGCACGCCTGATTTTTCGACGGCTTTGTCCATCACTCCGATGTCTTCGATTCCGACCGGCGGCACGGCATTCAGGTCGATTGCGATTCTCGCTCCGCTAATTTTGGAAAGCGAGCCCTTCGGAAGAAAACAAACTCCCGCCGCCCCGGCCGCAATGATCACCTGATGGCTATGGCAGGCGGCTTCGAATTCATCCTGAGTCGACGCGGCCACAGCATGCAGCGTTGCCCCGGGGACCTTGCTTCGAATCGACTCGCAGGCCGCTTCCGCTCGATCTTTGGTTCTCGAGACCAGCGTTACGCTGGCCTTTTCCAACGCGAGTAACTCCGCGGCACGCAATCCAACCGGCCCCGTTGCGCCAAGAACGATCGCATTGCTGCCCGCCAACTCATGATGTTTGCGAGCCAAAGCGATGGCAGCGGCGGCGGTTGTATTGCAGCCATTCGAATCCATCATCGTGGACACCTTCATCGGCCCGAAAAACGTCTTTCTGACCTTTTGGAGCAACGCCTCTCCGTCAGCCACGTTGCTTCCACCGATGAAAATTGCCGTGTGCTTCAGATCCGCCGGGCCGCGAGTGAAGATCGCCCCGTGAACGAGCCCGGTCACGTTTTCGGGAGTCACTCCTCCGTAGGAAAAAAGATGCTCAACACCAGAATCCACAGCAACAACTCGGTCAAATACGCTTGGCAGGGTGTCGGTATCGAACTGAATCAGGATTGTCTTCATAGGGAGCGAGGCTTCAAGGTTGGAGCGCGGCGGGATCAAAACAGGAGTTTAGAGAGCCCTCCGCCTCATTCAACAGTCAGGGCCCTTAGGTTCCAGATGCGAACAAGAAGTCAACCCAGACTTCCTATCCATCCATTGAGGGCAAGCTTTAGCCGATCGAAGGGCGTTAGTTCAGTCAAAATGTAACGATTATTCCTACTCTGCTCAAAATTCGGGTTTCAACGATCCGATAAAGAGCACGGGTGCCGGTCTATGTCGGCATCACGGCTCGTTCTTTGGCAATTCACTTGAAATCATGATCGAATGCGAATCGGTCCGCCGATCGATCGCGCAAAATCGTCAGGATCCAGCCATGATTCTTAGGGGTCTATGGTGCAGGGT
>JANMEV010000122.1:0-16392 GCA_031377305.1 Planctomycetota bacterium
ATCTCGCTGAAACAACGAGCCACACAGGAACTTCTGAGCCACACTTTGCAGTTGTCTGCGGAAGCAGCAATTCGCTGCTTCTGCAATGAGGTGCCTGTGTTGTGGACAAGGTCGCCTGAAAATGAGAACAATCCGTTAACCCGCAATGTCGCTACTCGCCACATTGCCAGAATCCCGGCTGTTCATTCTTTCATCAGGATTGCGACTTTTGGCCTTATCTTCAACCGACCTGATGCCCGAGTCCGCAACTTCGCTCGAACAAACGCCTTTCGCGGGTCTTCGGATCGTCCGTTCGGTACTTTTGTGCGGCGCCAGCGTCCGCAGTTTGGCCGAATCCGCGATCTCGGCAGGTTTGCGACCTCTGTGCGTTGACTTCTTTGAAGATCAGGATCTGACTGAACTACTGGCCGGAGGCAAAGGCCGATTTGTGGGCCGCATCAAGGCGTTTGCCGAATTGCCGGCTGTCACGCGGTCCGTGCGTTCGTCTATTCCAATGCTCTGGGCCGGGGGACTGGAGAATCACACCAACATCCTGCGACAAATCGCCCAGCGTCGTTCAGTGATCGGTGCAGATCCGGATCTCATCGACCGTCTGCGGAATCCTCAGCAATTGCAAGATTGGCTCACCAGCGCCGGCCTGGAAATGCCTCGCCTGGCTACGGAAGCCACCGCCACCGCGGATTGTCAGTGGCTTCGAAAGCCGATCGCCAGTTCA
The DNA here is from genome assembly GCA_031377305.1 of Planctomycetota bacterium. Taxonomy (GTDB): domain Bacteria; phylum Planctomycetota; class Planctomycetia; order Planctomycetales; family Planctomycetaceae; genus SXXK01. The sequence goes on from JANMEV010000122.1 coordinate 716, forward strand.
GGAGGAATCGGCATTCGCACAGTGTCGAGTTCTTCACTTTCCCAAAGCCTATCCACTCAGGTGCCGACATCCGAAAACTACTTGCAGGAGTATATCGATGGAGTGCCGATGTCATCGATTTTCTGCTCGGATAAACGAGGTCTCCAACTTATTGGAAGCTCTTTGCAGCTCATCGGCTGGCCAAGCCTTGGGGCATCTGAGTTTCTGTTCTGCGGCAACGTTGGACCAGTTGAACCGGGTGAATTGATCATCGAACAGCTTCGAACCGCCGCAACCGCGATCATTGAACGAACAGAGATGGTCGGAGTTTTTGGAATCGACTTCATTCTTCGCCAGGGCCGAGTCTGGGTGCTGGAAGTAAACCCTCGACTAACAGCATCGCATGTGCTGTACGATCAAGCTGCGTCCGGAGAAGCTCGTGTGAATCTGGTCGAAAGACATCTGGCCACGTATGGCTGGACAACGAGGCAGCATCATGCCAGGGCCAATGCTCGGAGTGCGGTCGCCGACGGATCTGGCGCTGCTGCTCGCTTGATCATTTGGGCGCCGACGAACTACGTCGTCCCGCACGACATGGAAAACCTGTTTGAAAATACTCCCAACACCGTTGTTGCCGATCGTCCTCGTCCTGGCGCCGTGATTCCGGCTGGCTCACCAATTTGCTCGGTGCACGTTTCGGCAAACGATCTTCAATCAATCATTGCTGCCATTCGTTCCACAACGGCAGGGACTGTGCCACAAATTCCGTCCGTTTCGTGGACGAAGACGGCCGAACAATTGGCAATGCTCGTTCATCGATTTGAGCGGAACAGAAACTTTCCTCCGTAGCACTACGCAAGTTGCCAATTGATAGTCCGCTTCGAGCAGCGTGGGTATGCTGCGAAGACGACATCGCAACAACCCCAGCGCGAGCCAGAGGTAAAAGCAGTGCTTTCCCCAGCCAGACACTCGGGAGAACAGCCCCATGCAACATCGCAACATGATCACTCGCAGAACCTGGCTTAGCACATCCGCAGCCCTCGCTGCTGGCTCCGTTTTGCCGATGTCGTTTGCTGAAGCGGAACAGCCATTCGCATCAGTCAGCCAATTCGATGAGCAGTGGGAGTCACTCGAATCGCGAGCTCCGAAATCAGTCGTTGGGGTTTTGAAGACGTACTTCAAAGGGTCACATTCTGATGTGTTGATTGGACGATTGCTGGAAGGTTGGAAGGCCGATGGCGGACCAGGACCGAGGCTCAAGCTGGCATCGCTTTACATCGACCAGGCGGACAACGCTGAATACGGTCGTAACCTCGCAAAGAAGTACAACATCCCCATCTTCGAAACCATCGAACGCGCTGTGACCGTTGGCACGAAGGGAATTCCAATCGACGGTGTTATCAGCGTAGGTGAGCACGGCGTGTATCCTCGCAACGAGATTGGTCAGGACCTTTATCCTCGCCGCCGTTTCTTTAATGAGCTCACTGACACCTTCGCAAAGCATGGAAAGGTCGTTCCAGTCTTCAACGACAAACACCTGGGGCCTCGCTGGGAAGACTCGCTTTGGATGTACACGCGGGCTCAGGAAATGAAGGTTCCGTTCATGGCGGGGTCGTCTTTGGTCGTCGGCTACCGCGAACCCAACGTCACCATTCCTCCGGGCAGCGAGATTGAATCGGTGGTGGCGATCGGTTACTCCGAACTCGATCGTTACGGAATTCACACGCTGGCATTTCTGCAATCCTTCGTGGAAAAACGAAAGGGCGGTGAGGTCGGAGTGAAGTCGGTCGAATGTCTGACGGGCGATGCCATCTGGACCGCCATTGATCAGGGGCGAGTTCCCCGGAGCCTTGTCGATGCTGTTGCCGAAGTCACGATCAAGCCAAATGGGCAAGCCGACTTATCCGGTGGAGCGAACTCTGCTGACATCCGGAATCCTTGATCGCGCGTTGACGTCTCGATCGAAGGGCGGAGTTCGACTTGAGACCCCCGAACTGGGTATCGCATACAAGCCGAGCCTTTATCCCAACGCCCCAAATCCGCCGCTGCCGGTTTAGTGTGGTTGAAGACAATCAGTCTTAATGCGAGAGCCGTCGTTTCAAAGTCCTGAGCCGCAAGGCGCTAGCCGCGGGTTCTTTCCTTTTATCTTCTGCCCGCACCCGCAGCTAGCGCTTTGCGGCTCACGTATGGTTTGGTTTCGGTCAACGCGATTTTCGAAGTTTCATTACCGCTTTTTCAAAGCGAACCGCTGGCTGAACGTCTATACTCTGAATCGCTCGGAACCCGCGACTTCACTCCGAGACGTCATGTTCAGCCCGCCGAAGTTTCTTCGACCCGATTTCGCGGTCGGCCCTGCCTCGACTATGAGTGACCAATCATGTGGACACTAAAAACTCACCGACCGAATTTCGTCTGCTGTCTCGTGCTGCTTTCGGGACTTGCGGCTGTAGTTCACGGAGAAGATCACTTCCTCGATTGCGTTGCGCCGTTATTGGAACGCAAATGCCTGAACTGCCACAATTCCGATGATCACAAAGGTGATTTTGTTTTGCAGACTCGCGAGGCGATGCAGCAGTCCGGATTTGTTGTCGCTGGTAAGCCTGAGCACAGCCAACTGCTGGAGGTTGTTGTTCCTGAGTTTCCCGGCAGCATTCCGGAAATGCCCAAAGAGGGCGCGCCGCTGACGGCCGATGAAGTTGAAACGCTGAAAGTCTGGATCGCGTCTGGGGCCGAATGGCCGGAAGGGTTGGAGCTGACTCCGCCGGTCATCGACAACTTCGACTTCTGGTCGCTGAGACCGTTGACTCATCAGGAACCTCCTCAATTCTCAGACGAAGCCGCGACGGGATGGATTCGAAATCCGGTCGATGCGTTTGTCCTCGCGAAACTGCGAGAACTCTCGCTGAGTCCATCGCCGGAAGCCGATCGTCGGACTTTGATTCGACGACTCACGTTTGATTTGATCGGACTGCCGCCGACTCCTGATGAAGTCACTTCGTTTCTGGCAGACACGTCGCCGATTGCTTACGAAAAGCTCGTTGATCGCCTGCTGGCATCGCCGCAGTATGGCGAACGCTGGGCTCGCCACTGGCTCGACGTTGTGCGTTACGCCGACACATGCGGTTACGACAAAGACAAGTTGCGACCAAACGCCTGGCCGTATCGCGACTATGTGATTGACTCGTTCAACAAAGACAAGTCTTACGGTCGCTTCGTGCAGGAGCAACTGGCGGGAGACATTCTGTTTCCCGGGGAGCCCGACGGAATCCTTGGCCTGGGATTTATCTCAGCGGGACCTTGGGACTTCATCGGTCACGTCGAAGTGCCCGAATCCAAAATCGATGGTATGGTCGCTCGCAATCTGGACCGCGACGACATGGCCACAGGAGCTCTCAACACGTTCTGCAGCGTCACCATCCAGTGCGCGCGGTGTCACAATCACAAGTTCGACCCGTTCACTCAGCAGCACTACTACAGTCTGCAGTCGGTCTTCGCGGCGGTGGATCGAGCCGATCGGCCATTTGACACGGATCCCAAAGTCGAAGCCCGTCGCGCTGAGTTCACCGCACTGCGGGACATGTCGAAGTCTCAACTCGCTGAATTGGAGGCCGCCATTCGCAAGGAGGGCGGTGAATCGCTTGCGACGTTTGAGAAACAAATCGCCGAACTTCGACCACTGGCGGAGCCTACTGCTAAGCGTCCCGAGTACGGTTATCACAGTCAGATTTCAGCCGCTCAGGAAGCTGAAAAATGGGTTGAGGTCGATCTGGGCCGCGATGTGGAAATTCAGTCAGTTGTCCTCCATCCGTGTCATGATGAGTTCGCCGAAATCGGGGCCGGCTTTGGATTTCCCATTCGGTTTCGGATCGACGCGGCATCATCGGAAAATCGCGCCACCCCTGGTGATTCAAATAAAGTTAGCCACCAACTGCTTGATGACACAGCCGCCGACTTTGCAAACCCTGGCGTCGCACCGGTGACAGCATCAACAACCGTGACGGCTCGCTACATCCGAATGACCGCGACGAAACTCGCCACGCGGCAGAACGACTACATCTTTTCGCTTGCGGAGCTTGAAGTGGTGGACGCTCAAGGCCAAAACATCGCCTTGGGAGCGGCCGTGTCCGCGATGGATTCCATCGAAGCGCCCGATCGCTGGCGAAGGTCAAATCTGACCGACGGTATTTGGCCGAGCGCCGTGAATTCGGACGCTGCGGCTAGCCTGGCAAACATCACAAAGCAACGAGATAACCTGCTGAAAAGTCTGGACACGGCAGACCGCATCGCTCGCCGATCTTCGCTCACGGAACAACTGGCAAGCGCTGAGATGGAACTTGCGGCCCTGCCGGTGGGTCGAATGGTCTATGCCGCGTCCACACACTTTGGAACCCAGGGGAATTTCAAAGCGACCAACGGCATTCCGCGTTCTGTGCGGTTGCTGCATCGAGGCAACGAAACGCAGCCGCGAGATTCTGTTTCTCCCGGTACCGTGCCGCTCGCCGCGAACGACAATTGGCGGTTCGATCTTCCTCCCGATCACACCGAGGCCGATCGCCGTGCCTCGCTGGCGAAATGGGTGACTCGAGCCGATCATCCGCTGACCTGGCGGTCGATCGTCAACCGAGTCTGGCAGTATCATTTTGGACGCGGCATCGTCGATTCGCCGAATGACTTCGGTCGCATGGGTCAGCGCCCGAGCCATCCGGAATTACTCGACTGGCTTGCGGCCGAGTTTCTTCGCAACGGACAGTCGTTCAAGAGTCTGCACCGTCTAATCGTCACCAGTTCCGCCTATCGGCAGAGTTCTGCCAGCAGCTTTGCATCGGAAAGGGTCGATAGCGAAAACCAGTTTCTGTGGCGAATGAACCGACGTCGCCTGGAAGCGGAAGAGATTCGCGATTGCATTCTGGCAGTCAGCGGAAAACTCAGCGACGAAATGGGAGGTCCCGGCTTCTATCTTTTCGAACTGGAGAAGCCCGAGCATTCTCCGCACTATGAATACAACAAGTTCAATCCGGAAGACGCGCGCTCGCACCGTCGGAGCATCTACCGATTCATTGTGCGAAGTCAGCCGGACCCATTCATGACGACACTCGACTGTGCGGATTCTTCGCAGAGCACTCCGCGACGCCATGAGACTCTGACAGCACTGCAGGCGTTATCGCTGCTGAATAACCGCTTCAACGTAGCCATGGCCAGACACTTCGCCGATCGAGTACAAAAAGATGCCGAGTCGATCGACTCGCAAATCACTCATGCCGTCGTACTGCTTACCGGCCGCGAGCCAGCCGACGAGGAACTGCGATCAATGACCGACTACGCAACGCAGCATGGCATGCCCGCACTGTGTCGGCTTTTGTTCAATCTGAGTGAGTTCGTGTTCGTTGATTGATCCGGGCCGTTGAAACTCGCTGAGTGGTCGAAGGAGACGCAAAGCTGGCGACTAGATTCAACCCCAGGCGGCTCTACGACCAATGGCGTGGACTCAGGGAAATTCGTCAGGCGAGCGGTGTACGTCAGTGCCCCGATCCCTTGTGTTTATTGCATGCAAATCAGGGGATTGACATCCCCGCTCGCCTAAATCCACGCCATTAGGCTCTACGACGCCCGATGCACGGAAAACGTGGCAATCGCTTCGAGGGCTTGGCGTGAATCCGACTGTGGCAGGCTAGCCAGGTTTCGCATCGATCGAGCTACGAAATGTTCGGCCGTCGCCTGAGCTGATTCGACGCCTTGGCGAACCAGCGGATCCAGTCGAAGTCGTTGATGGTCGGCGTGATCGGTTGAAAACAAAAGATCTCGAAGACGCTGCCGATCCAAATCGGAACCGAGCTTTAAGGCTCGCAGAAGCGGAAGTGTCAAACGGTGGTTAGACAGGTCGTTTGCAGTATCCTTGCCGGTTTTCTCTGCGGATTCCGTCAGGTCCAGTACGTCGTCTGCAATCTGAAATGCCAAACCCAGACGAAAACCGAATTGCTTCAATTGCGTTTGCTGCCCCACAGAGGCTTTTGCCGAACGGGATCCAAGTAAACAGCTCACCGCGAACAATTGCCCAGTCTTGCCGCCGATCACTCGGAAGTAGTCTCGTTCGGAAGTTGACTGTTCAAGCCGAGCAGCAATCTGGTTGAGTTCACCTTCGCACGTCCGGTCGGTTGCCTGACCGATTAGCCGACACGCTTCCGCATCGCCGGTTGTGGCGGCCAAATGGAACGCTCGCGACAGAAGATAGTCGCCGAACAGAACGCTGGTTTCGGTGTTCCAACGCCGATGAACGGTCGACACATGACGCCGCAGATCAGCATCGTCAATCACATCATCGTGGACCAGGGTCGCCGTGTGGATCATTTCCACAACCGCGGCGAGTCTGTGCGCAATGTCTCTGGCCGTTACTGTAAAATCAAAAAGCTTCGCACTAAGCAGAGTCAGGATCGGGCGAATTCGCTTCCCCTGGAATCGGCTGACATGCTGAGCGACGTCCTGCACGAACATGTTCGGGTTGCGAAACTGCCGCACCAGCAGCGCATCCACCGACTGTAGATCAGCAGCCAAAAGTTGCTGAATCTGAAGTTTCAATTCGTCGCGGTTGGACACGACTACGGACATGACGGATTCGCTTCAAAACAGGAGTTGTTCAGTACGGAATGTCATCCAGCGGGCTTCTCACGTGGTGCCCTGATCGTCCACCGGATTTCTCGAGGAGACGAATGCTGTTGATTTCCATCCCGCGGTCAACCGACTTACACATATCGTAGATTGTCAGGCATGCCACGCTTACGGCTGTTAGAGCTTCCATCTCCACCCCAGTTTTCGCCTCGGTGGAGACACAAACTTCAATCTGCACCATATTTTTAGCAGGGAACGAGAATTCGACAGTCACTTTTTCCAGAGGCAGCACATGACAAAGGGGAATCAGGTCGGCCGTTCGCTTTGTCGCCATAATTCCGGCCAAACGAGCCACTTCCAGGACATCCCCTTTGGCAAACTTCCGCTCCTGAAGAGACCGCAAAGTCTCCGGCTCCATTAACACAGATCCGCCTGCGCGAGCAATCCGCCGAGTCACCGGCTTGTCGCCAACGTCGACCATCCGACTGGAGCCGTCAGGGGAAAAATGGGTAAATTCACTCATTTGGGGGCCTATGAAGGACGCAATTCAGGCTGCCGGAATTGTCCCTGTAACGTAGAAAACGGCAAGACTATTCGCAATGACACCTTGTCAGGCATCGCATGTCACAACATGCGGCATTTTGCAATCTTATTGCTGACCGTTGGAAGCGTCTTCGGCTCGCAACTTCCAGCGAGCGTCAAACACATCCGCCCAGACGGTCTGCTCTTTAAAGGCCCCGTTCTCGACGCGTGTGATTTTCTGCAAGGCGATGTCGCCAAGCCGAGGGAACAGCCAGGCGTTGGAATTGCGGAAGTCAGTCTCATGGAAGGTGTGGCCAGAGTTCAGAACGACGTACTTCGAAGGATTGAGTGGATTCGGAAATATCAGGCTCAGGCCATGATCACGGGACGACCATTCCTGATCGCCGATCTGAATCTTTTCTTTGGTCCATGTGATCGGAAGTCGGTCCAGAATCTTGTTTAGCACCACGTTCGAACCCGGATCGCCAAACAGCACGAGGTGATTAGCGGCGATCGTTTCTTCGTCCAGAGCGACGTCGTCAATGATTCGCAAGTCGCCGCGCATCCACTGAGGGAACTCAATAGCAAACCGATCGAGCGTCCAGTTCGACCAGTCGGCGCTGGCTTTGTTCCACGGCAGCCTGGTTCCTCGAACACAGATGAAGGAACTCATGAACGCGTCGTCGATCGGTCCCTGCAGTTCGGGGCGTTTAAGTTGCTCCGGGTTGTCCGCGAAACCTCGCGATTCATCATAGTCCAGAACTTGCCAACTTTCGCCGTTCTTCATGTAGACGACATCCGGCAACAAACCGTCCGCCGCGGCGCGACATTCCAGCACTGTGCCGTCGATGATCGCATCGGTGCCGACGTCGCGGGAAATCTTCAGGGCCGCAACGTTGATGGTGACGATTTCAACATCGCCCGATTCGTTGATCGTGGCGTCAACTGTGCTGGGTTCATAGACGCGGTCAACTTCTTCGATCGACAACCAATCGCATTTGTTGTACTTCAGCGTGTAAGTCGTTAAGCGGATCTCCTTGCGCTGGCCGAACCGCGGTCGTCCTTTGGCTGACTGTTCCAGATGAAACGCCATGAACTGCTTCTGACTTTCGGGGTCGAACGCATGGCCCATCTTCGGACCGACGATGACCTTGATCGGCACGTCCAGAACATCCGCCGCTTCAGCCATCGATGTACTCGCGAGCAACTGAGGATCGTTTTCTCCGCCATACGTGCAGACCGGAACATTGAACGCATTCATGGCATAGTTGATCGTGTCATAGATGCTGAGCGTTGAATGCTGAGGCTGCGGAAGACGCTGTTCGAGGTTCTCCGGATCTTTCTTCTGATACCGATAGAAGTCGACAAATCCCGCACCCGGACCAACCGACGACCAGATGCCCGGATGATGCATTCCCAGATGCCACGATCCGGCGCCGCCCATCGAGAAACCGTGGAGCGTGATGCGATCTTCGTCAATTCGAAAGCGACGTTTCACGTCACCCATGGCTTCGAAGACATCCGTTTCACCCGCCCAGCGATACGCGTTGTTGCCTCGACCGTAGACATCCAGTTGAATCCACGTTTTCTCTGGCTGTCCTGCATCTGTCTTGTTCGGTTTGCCATCCATTCGATAAATGAAGTTGACCTCGTTCATCTGATCAGCTCGCCCATGCAGCACGACATGCAAAGGCCAGCGACGGCCTTCATTCGGGTTCACGCCGTTGGGCAGAGCTAACGCGTATGGCTGAACCGAGCCATCCACTTTGCTGACGTAGCCTCGAATTGTGATGCCGGGCTTCAGCGTCCAATCGGGTTTGCCTTCTTTCAACTGCTGTGCTCGGGCTTCGCCTTTTGCAAGGACGCTGCGAAGCTGATCGACGTAGTCCGTCTTCGGAAACTCCTGAAAACGCAGCATCCAAGTGGCAGCTTTTTCAAAGACCGCTACATCCGCCAGCCAGGCTTCGCCGTCACGAGTCTCCAGCTCGGGCTTCGTCCGCAATTCATCGATCGCCTTGCGAAGTGCATCGCGTGCTTCAAGCAGCGGCTTCTGTATTTCCTCCGATGGTGGCTCCTGCGGCTTGTCCTTTTCCTGAGCCCACGACGAAGAACACACGAGACTCAGAAGCAGCAGCGTTCGGGCGATCATCGAAGCCGCGATGGAAGTCGATGGTGCCATACAAGCGTCTCCCGGCAGGAAGTGAGTAAGGAGTTTTGTCGAAGCCAGTTCACGTGCGGTCCTTGCGGCGACTATGCAAGCTAACGCAGACTGCGAGATGCAGGGCTGCTCCAGGACGGGCCCTTTGACCCGTCCCAATCGCGTTAACGTCAACTAAGGCTGAACGGCTCGTTCGGCGGACTGAAATCCGCAAGTCTTGTGAGCGCCGTCACAGAATGGACGGATCGCCGATGCGCCGCAGCGGCAGAGTGCAAACGTCTCTTTGCCCTTGAGATCGAATACGTTTCCAGCGGCGTCAGTGACGGTCGCTGGTCCGGTGATGAGAAATGGGCCGTTATCTTTGACTTGAACTTTAAGATCCGACATGTTGGCTGCGTTCCCTGATTCGAGGTATTTGGAAAAATGTGGTTCTCACAAGCTAACGGCTTTTGCACGACCCCGCAATTGAGCTGACAGGAACCGAGCATTCCGTCGTGCGTGGAACAACGTCTTCCAGCTGTCAAAACAACGCCGAAGTTCGCGTTACTCGGTCCGGCCTGCGAAGTGCACAAAAGTGATCAACGTTTGCTCATCGGAACTTCGACTCCCAGACGAATCAGGTCGGCAAGTTCCTTTGTCGTAAGTTTTGCGGACGCGTCGGCGCCGGAGAGGACGCCGTCGACGAGGTCTCGTTTTTCGTCGTGCATTTTCAGGATCTGTTCTTCGATCGTGCCGCGGGCGATGATGCGATACACCATCACAGGTCGAGTCTGCCCGATGCGGTGAGCTCGGTCGGTGGCCTGATCCTCGACGGCTGGATTCCACCACGGATCCATGTGAATGACGTAGTCGGCTGCCGTCAGATTCAATCCGGTGCCGCCCGCTTTGAGCGAAATCAGGAAGGCATCGCTGGTACCTTTCTGAAACGCTTCGACTCGTTCCTGTCGCTGAGCCGGCGTGGTCTGGCCGTCGAGGTACTGATAGGAAATACCAGCTTTGTCACACGCCGCTCGAATCAATGCCAGGTGTGATGTGAACTGGCTGAAGATCAGCGGGCGATTGCCTCGTTCCTTCAATTGTTCAAGCTGCTCCATCAATACGTCGAGCTTGGACGAGGAACCTTTCCACTTGTCGTCGATAAGTCCAATATGGCACGACAGCTGCCGCATGCGAGTCAGCATCTGCAGGACTTTGAACCGTTGATCGTGCGACAGGCTTTCGTCGCCGATCTGGTCCAGTTCGCTGACCGCTGCGATTCGCATCTGGTCGTACCGCATGCGTTCTTCGGCGGACAGATCGACCATCAGATTCGTTTCGGTGCGTTCCGGAAGTTCCTTCAAAACTTCCGACTTGGAGCGTCGAAGAATGAACGGAGCGATGACCTGAGCCAGAGCCTGGCGACGGTCGCTCTTACCATCCTTTTCGATCGGCGCAGCGAAGCGGCGGCGGAACTGTTCCCAGGCTCCCAGCACGCCCGGCGCGACGGTGTGAAAGATGCTCCAGAGTTCGCCCAGATGATTTTCCATCGGTGTGCCGGTGAGCGCTATCTTCCACTCGGCTTCGAAGGTTCTGATCTGGGCGGCGGTCTTGCTGTTGCTGTTTTTGATGTTCTGAGCTTCGTCGAGAATCAGCGTGCCCCACTTGATGTCTTTCAGCAGCTCGCCTTCGCGAAGAGCCAGCCCGTAGCTGCAAATCACAAGGTCGCCGTCGCCGACGTGATTCTTCAGATCGACTCGGTCAATGTCGCGAAACAGGATCGGTCGCAGCGACGGAGTGAATCGCTCGCACTCACGTTGCCAGTTGAAACCGAGCGATGTTGGAGCGATCACCAGCGTCGGTCCGGATTCGACTCGCGTCAACAGCATCGCCAGCGCCTGAACGGTTTTTCCCAGACCCATGTCGTCCGCAAGGATTCCGCCAATGCCCCAGTGCGACAGGCGACACAGCCAGCGAAAACCTTCCAATTGATAGTCACGCAACTGAGCATTCAAACCAACCGGCGGTTCGAATACGGTGTCCGATGCATCGCGCAGTCGTTTGAGACACTTGTCCCAGTGCTTGTCGGTATCGACCTGAATGCGAGCCGCCTCCAGCGCCGACACGACCGGCGCGGCGGAGGCATCCAGTTGCAGCTTGCCGCGAGATTCCTGACTGACATCAGAAAGGCGTCGCAGAGCTTCACGAAGTTCTTCTGCAACCGCCGCCCATTTGCCAGGCGCGATTTCCAGAAGTCCGTTGGTGGGTCGACCATGCATGCCGGCCAGCAGGTCCTTCAACGGAATTTCCTGCTCGCCAATTTTGCAGGTACCTGTGAGCCCAAACCAGTCTCGCTGACGTGACACTTCGACTCGAACGTTGTTCGCGGTCAGCCGACCGATCACATCAAACTTGCTAACGGAATCTTTGTGCCACAGCACGACAAGATCACCGCTTTCAACAAACTGACCCGCGTCGGTCAAGAGATTGCTGATGTCGTCGCCGTCGGTAAGTCGCCACGCCCAACGGCTCAGTGGAACGCCTCGCTTCAATTTCAGATCCGCCGCCAGAGCCTGCCCTTTGCGAGCTTCTTCTGGCAGATTTCTAACGTACTGCACAGGACTGTCATCGATCGTCTCGTGAATTCTGGCCAGCCCTTCGCCGGGAAACTGCAGCATCTGATTACGGTCTCGAACCTGAATCGAACCGTCCAGCATTCCATTGCGGCGCAGTTGCAGCATCAGAACCATCTGGCCGTCGTATTCGATTTCTTTTCCAGCAACAGATTCCGGCAACCGCACGGCCATGCATGATCGAAGCGGTTCCAGTTCCTTCAGCAGGACGTCTTTCTTGTCGAGCGGCACAATTTCTCGCCGCTTCATGAGTTGCTGACAGATCTCGTGCGAGTGACGCGGACCATTAAAGTAAACCGCAGCGTGTCTTTCCGGCAGTACGACGACAACACCACGTCGAGCATCGACCAACCGTGTTGGTGAACCTTCACGCTGTTCCAAAAGCAGATCGGTGGCTGATGTTGAGAGCTGCAGCCCGCCCTCCACTTCCTGAACTATGATTTCCAGCGGCTTCATGACCAGATCACAGGGTTCTCGATCGTAAGTGAAGCGATCGGAACCTGCCAGAATCTTCAGCGCGTCAGCCAAGTCGATCGTGGGTGACTGGTAACGTTCCTGCGTAACGAGCTCAGACAACTGGTGATCCATTGACGTCCACTGATCACGAGGGGCTTTCTGAAAGGACTCGATGGTGCCTTCCTTGCCCTTCGTCCAGCCGCCGTTTTTCTTTTCCTGCTGCTGACATGGACGCAGCGTGACCGTTCTGTAGTAGTCATCGATCGACAGGTCCCAGACGTATCGAGTCAGCGGCTTGTCTTCAACAGTCGGCGCGGCAGACAGCTTCTGGTCCATTTGAGCATTGCGAGCGAGGGCCTGTAGCATCGACACCGTTTGCTTCAGTTGTCGATCCGCCGGATTCTCTCCACGTATCTGCATCACCAGCGGAGACTCGGGATTCTCCAGCATTGCTTCCAACTTGAAACCCATGAAATACGTGTGCTCACACAAATCGCGGTGACCACAGTTGCAGGTTGCGGAAAACGTGTGCTTCGCGCTGTCAAAATCCCAAACGCCTCGGTAGGTCGAAGCTCCGCAGCTAAGGATGACCTCGCAGCCTCGTTGCGGGTTGACGTTTTTAATCTCCACTGTGCCCTTGATCTTCTCGCCCAGCCGTTGCTTGCCTCCATGGTGTGAGTCACACAGTGCGCTGAGGGCTGAACTCCATTCGTTTAACGGACCATCTTCGTCCAGCACGTCGTCATCGTCGAACTGATCGTCGAGATCCCGGCCGCCCCGAATTGATCCAAGATCCGTGATGCCCAGCTCTCGCATTATCTTCGCAATCTGTGGACTGTTCAAAGACATGCGAGCATCAAGACCTGATCGCGAACCTCCCCGACTATTTCGACGAGCCATCTGCTCAACATCCCTGTTTCTAGGCGAAGTGTTCCAAAGGCCTTGCGTACTTTCCGCGTCAATACGGCCAATGACGGAAGTAATGCTGTCATGCAAGGAGAATACTTCAAGGCTGTTGCTGCGAATTTTCAGGAACCGAACGGGAATTGCAATGTAAACCCCTGTTTCCTGTGATAAAAGCCGCTCTACGGTACGCCTTGAGTGACTCAATTTCTCGCTGAAAAGAGCCTTTTCTAAAACGAGAAGCGTGCCAACAGGCAACATCGCGACTGGCTCGGTCGGGACATCGCCCAGAGCACCATCGACGCTCTACCTTCGCCATACTCGAACGCGGTGATTTTCGCTGTCGCCGATGAAGACGGATCCGTCCTTATCCACGAAAACGCCGTGCGGTCGAGCAAGCTGGCATGTGAGCGGATCGTCACCGTCAGGACCGTCGCCTTTCTTCCCGTTTCCGACAAGGACTTCGACGGTCCCCTTTTTCACGTCAAAGTATCGGATCGAATGCGATTCTGTGTCGGCCAGATAGACGTTGCCGTCAACATCGAGTCCCACGCATTTTGGCCCAGCCAGCGTTGCTTCCAAAGCAGGTCCGCCGTTGCCAGTGAATCCCGATTTTCCGGTTCCGGCAACTCGTTTCAAAGTCCCAGCCTGCGGGTCCAGCAGAAGTACCGCGTTTCCTTCTCGCAGAGCCAGCCAGCATTTGCCATCCGGCGAGAATGTGATCGCTCTCGGACCAAACAGTGATGAGCCCGTAATTGGCGAACCATCCGGAGCTGTCTTCTTCTCACCGTCGCCCGACCATGTACTGATTGTTCCGCTTTTCATGTCGATCCTGCGGATTCGATGATTGATGATGTCGCAAACGTAAAGATCTCCGGCTGCGTCGAACGCAAGGCTGTGTGGCTGATTGAACTGAGCCGCTGCGGCTGGTCCACCATCGCCATGGAAGCCCACTTTTCCGTTTCCGGCGATCGTCGTGATGACGCCTGTCTTTGCGTCGACTCGGCGAACGCAGTGATTTCCAAGCTCCACAAAGAACAGATTCCCCCCCTTGTCCCAGGCCATTTCATACGGTTTGTCGAGAGAGGCTTTTGTCGCCGGTCCGTCGTCTCCAAAATAACCTTGCTGATCGCTCCCAGCGAAGGTGCTGATTCTACCCTCCAAGTCGACTCGTCGAATTCGATGGTTATCCATGTCACACAGATATAGCGAGCCATCCGGACCTCGTGCAACGGCGTACACGTTGTTCAATTGAGCTCCCGTCGCAAGCCCTCCGTCGCCGGAGAACCCTTTTGTTCCGTTGCCGACGAATGTCGTCACAGTGTCCGCTTCGGCAGACGAGAGGCAAAGCAGCATGGTGAAAAAGCAATACACTATTTTCATCGGGGTTCGATCTCCAGGTTCGCCCGCGAAGTTCTAGTCGCGGCTAAAACCTCACGAGCGCCCTCGCCCGTGCGTGTCCGGAAACACGGATGACGTGTTGAAAAGCAGTGGGTGGGAGTAAAAAGGCTCCGCGAAGATGAGGTGGGAAACCGTAGAGTTGGTAGAGTTGATTGAAGAGGTCAGCAAAACGGAGTTTCTTCACACAAATCTTCACGTAGCCTGAGATGCGAAGAGGATACTCACCCAAACAGCGACTGGACAGCCTGCCGACTGATCGAGTTCCGCTGAATCTGGAACGTCGAGACTGCATCATTCCTGTCCTGCGAGCACTGCAGCAGGTGTACTCAAAGGCCGACACCATGGCCGCAGTGATGAAAATTATTAAACATGATATCAACGCCGACACACGCAGCGACTACGGTCGAACAGGCATGGACTACTGGCACCTGATGGTGCTCGCAGGCGTTCGACTCGGGTGTAAACGGCGGCCAGATGCTGCTTCACAGTTCGTCGACTGCGTTTCTGCTCAAGTCCTTCAATGTAAGAAGCTACCAGCGTCAGCTTTCGTCCTTCACACCAGAGGCAGAAGCGTGTGACTGCACGCAGATACGCGGCTCGTGTGTTTGGGTTCGAAGTATTGGCAGTGAAGAACTCGACAAACCGCCGTTTTGTGTCAGAGCACTCTTTTTCGATCAAAGCCGGCACGATTGCAGTTTGAGTGATTGAGGTTGCAAGTTGACCGTTGACCGTTGCTGAATCTTGTGGTGTAGTCAACATCTGACGGAAGCATTTCAATTGAGGGGAAGAGTCTGCGTCATAAAGGACGTTATGACATACCACCCAGAGGGCCAGATCCTGGTCGATCGCGCAATGGCATTTCGCCACTATTTTGCATGGCGTCCAGATCGTTGGGCTCCACCGCGATCGTTTTTGCAGACAGAATCGAAACTCAATTTTTGGCCGTTGCCGGCGAATTGCGAAATCCTATCAACCATGGATTTGGCGAAACCGGTGTGGTGTAACTACACCCCAAGATTCAGCAACGGTCAACGGTCAACTTGCAA
>JANMEV010000150.1:0-29187 GCA_031377305.1 Planctomycetota bacterium
GCCTTCGTTCCTCAACCCTGTCTTCGAACAGCATCCAATTTTCCTGGTCTACAACGCTCCGGATAGCCCGTTTCCCGACACAGTCCAGATTTCGCGATGGCTGCAAGTTGCCGACGAATGGAAGACCGACGACACCGAACGAGCCGACGGAGTTCACACGCTAATCCGCCTGAAGAACGGCCAACCAGTCGCGTTCGAACAGCAACTCGGCAAAGGAAAGATCCTGGCATTCCTCACCGGCGCTGGGCGACGCTGGAGCAACTGGCCGGTATCGCCAGCGGCTCCTGGATATGTCGTGATGCACCTGCTGATGCAACAGTACCTGCAACGAACGGTCGATGGTGTTGAACTGCGTGAACTGTCAGAGCCGCTCCATCTGGAATGGCCGGTCGGTCAGTTCACAGAGAACCTCGAAGTGTTTCTGCCCGAGGCAGCGTCCGACGACGAACCAGTGGCTGATACATTTGTTCGGTTGCAGGCGACTCAAGTCAAAACTGCCGAATCGAAACCCGAACTGAAGGATGAAGCGACTGGTGAAAGCAGCGCCCCTGACTCTGCAAAAAACAAATCTGCCGAGCCGGAAACGCTGGGAGTCACCATCGTTCAAGCAGAACGTCCGGGCATCTATCGAGTTCGTCGCTTCGACTCGGAAGGCAACGTCAATGACCTTTCGATTGCACTGAACGTGCCGACAACGGAGAGTGCATTGGCGTTGGCGGATCCGGAACAGATTACTCAACAAGCGGACCTCGACCATGTGCGAGTTCTCGACGCCGATGCCGCTCAGGCGCTGGGCGGGTCGGAGGCGGGTCGCGAGGTTCGCTGGGTGCTGCTGGGACTATTGATTGCGATTCTGATTGCCGAACAACTGCTCGCACTTCGCCTCAGTTATCATCCCGAGGTGACGCGATGATTCAAAACAACGTGGAAGCTCAGATTGAATCGCAATCGTTTCAAACGACCGAACTGGATATGCCGGAATCAACAACCGGAATCCTGCTGCTATTTACGAGCCTGGTCGCTCTGATCGCGATGACTGTTCGAACGTCGCTTCGTGACTCGCGATTTCTGCAACGGACGTCGCGAATTCTGCTGCTCGCGCCACGATTGCTGGTGCTGGCATTGTTACTGCTGATTGTACTCAACCCGCAGCGGCGGACTCAGCTCAGTCGAATTGAAAAATCGCGGGTTGGCATTCTTCTCGACACGTCGCTTTCGATGGAATGGCCGGCTCAGGATGCCGCGACGGTCACAGGCGGAGCAGTGCAAGCGGGAACGAATCGGACTCCCGTCGAAACACGTGCTGAGGCCGCCGTGCGATCGCTGATTGGGTCAGGCGTTCTGGCCGAACTTAGCAAGTCACATTCGGTGACCGTCTACACGTTTGACTCGCAACTGGCTGGACCGTGGGCCGTCGTCAGTGATGACGCCGTGCGATTTGTCGATGCCACTGCCAAGCCTGAAGACGAACAGCCAGAAGACACAAAAACGACTGTCAGTCTTGACCGGCTTGAAGAAGAAACTCAAGGGGCGATTTCGGATTCTGCGGCGATCGTCGAATGGAAAAAGATCGTGCAGCCGCGAGGTACCGAAACTCGCCTGGGCGAGTCGCTCTATCAACTCATCGGCCAGCTTTCCGGTCGTACGCTCAGCGGTGTTGTTGTTGTCTCAGATGGTCGTTCGAACGCTGGACTGGATGTTGAACCTGCCCGAATTCGCGCTGAGCGAACTGGTACGCGTTTGATTTCGGTTGGAATCGGAAGTCAGAAACCACAGATGAATTTGTGGGTTGCTGGCATGCAGTCACCGACCGATGTCCATCAGGGCGATCCGTTCGACATCAACGTCATCGTGCAGGGCACCGGAGCCGTTGGGCAGCAGGTGGTCGTTCGCCTGTTCCAGCAATCCGCGGAAGGCGACGGAAAAGATCGCCGGCAGGTTTCAGAGCAATCGATCAGTCTGGCTGACGAAACGATTCCGACGTCGATTCGATTCAATCAGACATTGTCAGTCGCCGGCAAATACGAATTCGTGGCCCGCATCGAATCACCAACGGGGGCTATCGAAATGACGTTAGAAGACAATGAGCGTCGTCGAACGATTGAAGTGACCGACCGACGCATGAAAGTGCTGCTGATTTCCAGCGGACCGATGCGAGACTATCAGTTCGTGCGAAACACCCTGTTCCGTCACAGCGGAGTTGATTCAGACGTCTGGCTGCAATCGGTGACAGATGAAAATGTTGGCTTCGTATCACAGGAAGCAAAGAAGCTTTTGACAAAGTTCCCCGCGACAGAAGCCGAACTTTTCGAATACGATGTGATCGTGGCGTTCGATCCGGACTGGAGTCGCCTGTCCACCGAACAGCAGACGTTCCTCAATCGATGGGTTTCGGAACACGCTGGTGGATTGGTGGTCGTCGCCGGAGAAATCTTTACTCCCAAGCTTGCACAGGATCCGGAAGCGTTTCGCGAGATCAACGTTCTCTATCCCGTACTGCTGAATCGCATGTTGCCGGATCTGCAGTTGACTCAGCGAGCCGACGAGCCATGGCCGGTGACGCTGACTCCGGAAGGCCGCGCGACTGAGTTCCTGAAGATTGCCGACGCAACAGGAAATGCCAGCGTGGATCTGTGGTCAACATTCAAGGGTATCTATCGTTCGTATCCGGTGCGAGGCGTTCGTGACGGAACTGTGGTTCTGCTTGAGTACGGCAATCCTCGGGCTCGCACAGAACTCGGCCAGCCGCCGTTTCTCGCGTCACAGTTTTATGGCACAGGTCGAACGATCTTTTTGGGATCGGCCGAAACCTGGCGACTGAGGGAGATTTCGTCTCAGGGACATCAGCGATTCTGGACGAGTTTAATTCGTGAAGTAGGGCAGGGACGTCGCAGTCGAGGCTCAGCTCGCGGTCTTCTACTTCTGGATCGAACGGAAGTTGCTCCAGGGCAGCCGGTCAGCATTCGAGCCCAGTTGTATGATGCTCGCCTTCAACCGCTGGTAACAGAATCTGTGGCTTTGACGATTATCGATTCGGAAGGCCGCACGATGAACGTCCCGGATCGATTGAACGCGGATGGTAGAGGGGCCGGGCAATATGTGAATAGTTTCCGTCCGCCACGTTCGGGAGTGTATCGCATCTCAGTGCCGGTGCCGGAGTCTTCCGATGTCCTGCAAACAACCATCGACGTTGTGCTGCCCAACCTCGAATCTCAGAACCCAACTCAAAACGCCGAACTGCTTACGAATCTGACTCGGGAAACAAAGGGGCAGTACCTCAACCTGACCGAACTCTCCACGTTGCCAACATTGCTGCCCAATCAGAGCCAGCCGCTGGTTGTCGACGAACAACTTCGGACGCTTTGGGACCGAAGCTGGCTGATGTTCCTGATGGTCGCCCTATTGGCATTCGAATGGATTATGCGCCGCGTTTGGCGACTGTCGTAGAGTTGCGGCTGTAAGAAGAAGGGGTCAATCGCCGAATTCCGCCGTCTGGACCGAATGCAGCCGATTGCGGCTAATTGCGGCTAATTGCGGAACTTGGTGATTCGTTAAAACTTCCTCTCCCGCTGAACGGCATTGAGCTCGAACTATCCATTGCTCGACTTCTCCATTCCAGCGAAACATTCGACAATCGCATGCGGGCGATTCGCCGTATTGGCAACTTGCCGCAGTGAGCCGGTGAGATGGGGAAAACCGTGAACTCGGCCCTGGCGTTGCAGAATTCCGCACAATCCTCGGACTACGGACGAATTTTCTGCAACCGTCAGGTTCAGACTCACGATGCCCATGAAGATGGTCTAGAATTGTCGCCTCACAGAAAACGGTGCTGAGAACGGACGAAGAATCCCTTCGGCACGCCACGAACACAGTCGAAAACGGACTTCACGGACAATGATCTGCGTTAGCCTCGGACGAACTCGCCATTCTTCAGTCATGGAAGAACATCATGCCCTCGCCGAGAAGGGAGCGGAGCTGGTCGAGCTGCGTGTCGACTACATGCGAAAACGACCGGATATCGGACTGCTGCTGAAGGACCGCCCAACGCCTGTCGTGGTCACCTGCCGTCGGCGCACTGACCGAGGCCGCTGGTTTGGCACCGAAGAACAACGGCTGGCCATCCTTCGCGAAGCGATCATCGGTGGTGCTGAGTATGTTGATCTTGAAGACGACATCGCAAAGTCGATTCGTCGGTATGGCAAGACCAGGCGAATCATCAGCTACCACAACTTCGAAGAAACGCCGATTGAACTATTCGATATTCATCGCCGTCTTGCGGGCTGTGATCCCGACATCATCAAGATCGTGACGATGGCGAATTCTCCGGCGGACAACGTTCGCATGCTGGAGATGGTTGCCGCGTCCAAAATTCCAACTGTTGGTTTTTGCATGGGCGAGCTGGGGACGATCAGTCGAGTTCTGTGCGGCCGAGCGGGATCGCCATTTACCTACGCCAGCTTCAGTCGCGAAAGAGAAATGGCTCCTGGACAGTTGACCTATGCTGAGATGCGAAATCTCTATCGCTTCAACAAGATTACCAAACTGACCGAGATCTACGGAGTCATTGGCGATCCGATCGCGCACAGCAAAAGCCCACTTATCCACAACGCTGCGTTTCGCAAAATGGGCATCGACGCGGTTTACCTGCCCCTTCGAATTCCAGCTGACGTGCTCCAGGAGTCACTCAAGGAATATGACCGCCTTGGAATCAGCGGCTTCAGCGTCACAATCCCTCATAAGGAAAATGTGTTGCAGTTTTGCGATTCAGTGGATGACGAAACCGAAGAAATCGGCGCGGCAAATACGCTGTATCGCCGAAACAATCAGTGGCTGGCCGCAAACACTGATGCGTCGGCGGCAGTGGAGTCGATTCAGGAAGGGCTCAGAAAAGCGGGCGGTGTGCCCGATCTTATTGGCCGAAGGGTCTTCATCCTCGGAGCAGGCGGCGTGGCTCGCGCCGTGGGCTACGCGATGGTCCTGGCAGGAGCTGCCGTCACACTGACGAATCGGTCTCGCGAGCGAGGAAAATCGCTGGCGACCGAGATTGGTTGCTCATTCGTTTCGTGGGAAAACCGCGGGGCGGAGTCCTGCGAGATTTTGATCAACTGCACATCGGTTGGAATGCACCCCAACCTGAACGAATCTCCGTTTGAACAAAACTGGCTGACCGATTCAATGCTGGTGTTTGACACGATCTACAATCCGGAGCAAACGCTGCTGCTGAAATATGCCCGCGAGCGAGGATGCCCCACAATCGGCGGAGTTGAAATGTTCGTCCGTCAGGCAGGTCGTCAGTTTGAATTGTTTACTGGCCTGCATGCTCCCCGGGATTACATGGCAGAAACTCTGCGGAAGGCAATGTCCGCCGCTCGGGCTATCGTCGCGCCGGCTAATGCGGAGTCTGAAGAATCGTCCGAATCTGAGTCTGAGCAGGCGGACGACTAGTGGTCATCACTCTGATTGGATATCGCGGCTGCGGAAAATCAAGCATCGCTCCACATCTCGCAAAGCAACTGGGATGGTCATGGGTCGATAGTGACTACATCATCGAACAGAGTGCCGGTAGCTCGATCAAAGAGATCTTCGAATACGAAGGCGAAGCGGGATTCCGTAAACGCGAAACCGAGGTCCTTAACGACCTGCTTCAGAAGCAGAACATTGTCATCGCCAGCGGGGGCGGAGCAATTTTGGCTGAGCAGAATCGCCAGCGAATGAAAGCGGCCGGTCCAGTGGTATGGCTGAATGCATCGGTCGAAGTTATCGCACGACGGCTGGGCGGCGATCGAACGTCGAATCAGCGCAGACCCAGCCTCACTGGAAAACCCATCGCGGAAGAAGTCGACGACGTACTTCTTGTCAGGACACCTCTTTACCGAGAATGCGCCACACTGATCGTTGATTCCGGATCAGGGAGACCCGAACAGTTGGCAAAACGCATCGCTCAGCAGATTTCCGTGCAGAACACTCAGGATGAGACAGCATAATGTTTTTCGATCTACCACGATACGTCATGCTGCCGTTCCTGTTCGTAATTGGATGCTGCATCGGCAGTTTTCTGAATGTTTGTATCCATCGCTTTCCGTCGAAGATGAAACTCTGGAATCAGCTAAAGGCTCTGAACAGCCACGGATCCGGATGCCCTCGCTGCGCCGCGAAGATCTTGTGGCGGCATAATATTCCGCTGTTCGGCTGGCTGATCCTGCGAGGAAAATGTCGAAATTGCCGACGGCCAATTTCCATACGATATCCGCTGGTTGAGCTAATGACGGGGCTACTGTTCGTTCTTGTCTACCAGGTAGAAATGCCGCCGAATTTCTGGGGGAACGCGCCCAACTTCGGGATCTTCTCCCCTGACGGCCCGCAGACAATCACTCATCTCTGGCCAACTCCGACCTGGCTGCATGTGCGCTACGCGCTTCATATTGCGATGATCTGTTGCCTGATCGTCGCGACGTTTATCGATTTCGAACTTCGCATCATTCCCGACGGCTGCACGGTGCCCATGATGCTTGCGGGACTGATCGTCTCAACTGCCTGTGGACAGGTCTTCCTTGTACCGCTTTGGTATCAGGACGCCAGCGTTGTGGCAACGTTGCGCAGCATGTCGCCGGAGTGGCTACAGCCTTTGATTTTCTCATGGGATTACCTGCCATTTGCCAACGCCCATCCGCATATCCATGGATTTCTCGTCAGTCTTGCCGGGTTGTTGATCGGCGGAGGCACGGTCTGGTTGGTTCGAATCGCTGGCTTCCTGGTATTGAAGCAGGAAGCCATGGGATTCGGCGATGTTGTGCTGATGGCCATGGTCGGTTCGGTGATCGGCTGGCAACCGGTGACCGTTGCGTTCTTTCTCGCCCCGGCGCCGGCGATCCTCGCGGCACTTTTTGGATGGATCACCAAACGCGATCGTGAAATACCTTACGGTCCGTGGTTAAGTCTTGCCACATTGATGGTTCTGCTGGGATGGCCCGTGCTCTGGCCATTGACCGAAAGAATCTTTGACATGGGCCCATTTGTGCCACTCATGGCGCTGGGGATGTTTGTTTCGCTCCTCGTCAGTCTGCAACTCGTTCAATTTGCCAAACGGATGCTCGGATTTTCCACATTGCCAGTCGGCCGGTCAGGAGAAGAAGGCTGGTCGTCGGCCGATCATCTTTCGTTCTACAATAGTGAACGCCCGGACGAACAAACCGGCCAGTGGAATCGACCGCTTTGGCCTGGCAGTCGAGCAGGGCAGGGTGGGGCGAACTACCATCAATGGCGGTATGGCAACCGAAACTAATTCAGGTCTGGCAAATCTGCGAATTTGCCAGTATTGTGTAATTGTGGCGATGAACAGTTTGTTTCGTCCGGCGAATGTCTTGAGGAGGCGTCTCATGCCAAGATTGCTGTTGAGCCATATTGCCACTGTCAGCTTATTGCTTGCTGGCTCGATAAATCCGGCAGGACTTTTTGCCAGGGCCAGTGTACCTTACGACGAGCCGTCGCAAAAGGAGGATGCTCCTGAAAAGCAGTCCAGAGCGAAGGGTAAAGGCGACGAAAGAGATTTGGGCGAGGAAAAAGATCCTGACCTCTCGCTCAAGGTCAGCGGATCCAACGCGGTGTTTGCCGCAGAACGTGATCTGGCAAAGGGACTCAGTGAAGCCGCGAACCTCAAGAAGAAAGCCAAGCTGGCAATCAAGCCGCTGCGAGACACCCAGGCGGAAATCTCTGACCTCGAAACTCGAATGCTGGAATCCCAGCAGCAGTTAGTTGCGTTAAACGCCCAGTTGGCGAACGTCAGCGACGTTGCCACCAACAATCGACTGGTTGGGGCCATCAATACGGTCGACGGACAGATGGCTCTTGCCATTAAAAAAATGGAAAACCTGAAGGCCCGCGAAATCGCTGCTCGAAGCAGTCTGAACAAGGCCCGTGAAGAGTTTGTCTCGCAGGTTCTGAACCTGCGAGAGCTTGCAGATCAGATTACGCAAGCTTACGAAACGGCTGCCGATTCGCCCGAGCTTCAGGCCGAACTTAAGACGCTGCAGGATGACTCCGGGAAGCCTCTGACGCTGCAGCCATCTGCAGCGGTTCAAAGCTCTCAAAAAAAACTGGCGGAGCTGGAAACATCAATCCAGACAGAACGCATCACTCTGCGACGCGAAGGGAACACGTTTTATGCCTCAGTCGTTGTCAACGGCAAGCACACGGAAGAAATGGTTGTCGACACAGGGGCCAGTCTCATCATGCTTCCGTATGAAGTCGCCGTGACAATGGGACTCAAACCCGACGGCAAAGACAAGCAGATCCTGTTGACGCTTGCCGATGGCAGCCGGATTACCGGATACCTGAAGGTGCTGGACTCTGTTCGCATAGGAACTTTCGTCGCCGAGAAGGTCCAGTGCGCAGTCCTGGGACCAGAAGCGGTCGCTGCCGAACCGCTGCTTGGCATGAGCTTTCTTGGGGAGTTTCAATTCCACATTGATGCCGCCGATGGAACGCTTGGGCTGACGCAAATTGAAACTGATACTGGGTCAGGCTCACGACGCAAGAATTAATCTTCTGCTTGAAGAAGCACATTGAGGACACATCGAGGCGGTCTGAATTCAGTGACGAGCGATACAGCGCCATGTCCTGATCATCACTGCGATCGGCGAAAACGCGAGAACTCTGTCAGGCGAAAAAGAACTCGCGGAGTATGAACCAGCGGCGACTCGACTACTCCGGTCTTTCCTTGCAACCCGCAAGCCGTCTGTCTTCGTTCGCAGCACATTTTGGAGCGACGAAGCCAAAAA
The DNA here is from genome assembly GCA_031377305.1 of Planctomycetota bacterium. Taxonomy (GTDB): domain Bacteria; phylum Planctomycetota; class Planctomycetia; order Planctomycetales; family Planctomycetaceae; genus SXXK01. The sequence continues at coordinate 8,778 of JANMEV010000150.1, forward strand.
CGAGGCAATGCGAAACGCCTGCATGATGACTGATGCGACTTTTGCTGATCCTCGAAAGCTGGATTCAGACGAATCAAATCTCGAGCGGACTGAACGAAAGATTGAACATGCAAGCATCGCCGCTGATCCGAGCGACAAGGGAATGCAGGCGATCGCGGCTGGCCTATGGAATGCAATCGAACAAACGAGCCAGGTCAGGATTGAAAAATAAAGCCGGGCTCCGTGAAAGGAGCCCAGCTTCCAGACAGTTTCACAATTGGCGATTTACCCTCAGCAAGTCGCCGGGCGAACACTAACGGCGGGCCTTCGGCAACAACGCTGACGAGAAGACCTCACCAGCAACTCTCTTTCCAGCTTCGATGCCAACCGTTGCATCAAACGGCCAGTGTATGCCAAGAAAAATTCGGCTATAGGCATTTTCAAAAATCGCGTCCTCAAGACTGTAGTAGGTCCGAGTTACGAGGGGACGAATTTTTCCATCGCTTCCTCGATTGATCCCGTTGTATTCGTCCGAGACAAAGTGAAAACGAATATCACTCGTACCATAAAACCGTGAAGTGATGTTGAAAGCCGCGGCACCGAATACGGAATGGCCCGAGGTGTAGGCTGGAAACGGCGGTGTGAAATTCACTCCATCGCCGGCACCGTTTGTGGCTGGAGCTCCAAGTGGCTTCCAGGTGGGGTCGCCAATCGTAAACTCGTTAGTATCGAAATCCCCGTTTCGAATTGCCGCAACTGGACGCCAAAGCTCATACTCGTACTTTGTGAACCAGCACTGAATTCCGGCATCGGCCATTGCCAGGTTGACAAGGGCAAACAATCGAGCGTTGCTTTCAACAGAATTGCGCTTTTGAATAGCAATGGTTCGCACCACCTGGTTGTACAGCCGAGGTGGTGTTCCAAGACCTGGCACTCCGTCGTAGGCCCAGAAAATTCCTGTGATCGTTTGCTCTTTACTTCGCAGTGTTGGATATCCGACTCCATCGCCACCGAAATTGATGAGATGCTGATAAGCCACAGCATATTCAAAGGAGTTCAGCGCCGGCGGTGGTGGGGAAATATGCCCTGGGATATCCGTAATGACAAACGGAGTCACAAAGCCCCAGTGAGGCGCATGAAACCCCTGATTTGGATGAAGCGGATCCGGGCGGTGAAAGCCTGGTAGATTGCTCGCCTGGTATGGCAGACTCATGCTTGAGTTGTCGTTGCGTCGCTTCGCCAGAATGGCAATAGCGACTTTTCGACCAAGGTCGATGCCTCTGCTTCTAGCCGCCCCTGCTGGAACATTTGTCATGGAGGCTGCATAGGCCGCGTTGAACTTCACAACCTGCTGCGGAAACAGTGCAATCAAAGTATCCCGAGCAGCGGTCGCAACCGCCGCCGTTTGATTGGCAGTGTTGTAACCCGCCAGTTCAGTCAGATATGGGTTGTATTTGTGAGTGATCGAATTCCAGGCATCAAACATCGCCACGGAGACAATCGCGAAGGCTCGCGACGTGCGAGTTGGACCACCCTGGTCTGGAATCAACTGTCGCGAGTCGCCGGCATTGGCGTCCAGCATCACCTGATTCCACGCAAGGATAACGTCATTCGCAGGATCATACGGCGGTAGCCCCGATTGAGCGCGGGCCAACGGCGTCATCGGGGACAGAAAGGCGAGGCACACTGCCAGCCAAAATGTGCGGATCATCTTGTGGGAACTCCAGTCGAATTTGCCATCCCGGCAGAGCTGATGGATAGTCGGCTTGATTCCGTTGTGCCAGCTTGATGCGTTCGTGCAACGCCCGGCATATTGAGGCTGTGCCCCGTTTCGCCGCAACGGAAAAATCACACCCGTCCCCCAAATCTACCAAAACAAACCTATTCCACCCCACCACTCGTTAAAGACTATCTCAGGAGCGTCGCTTGAACATTGGATTCTCCCTCTTTGTTAAAAACAAGCCCTCTGGCACAGAGCCTATTTGCCTGAAGGAGACGCTCACTGCAAACACTGGCAACGGTAAGAAAACCCCTCGCTCGTCTAATGACTTTGACCTCGCAGTGATGATTGCTCAATGCTGCCAGCTGAAGCTGTTTTTCCATTGCGAAAACGAACCTCGCTCTGGGTCGGCCGAGGATCTTCAACAGTACGCGGACCGCGGGCAACGGCGCTACCACTTCGCCGAGCATTCGATAGCAAAACGTCGATCAAGATACCGATGTGTGGTTTCTTTATGCCGCTTGGACTAACATACACGACGCGGTGAGCATCGAGACGATTCGTTGTTCGTCGATCCCGTTTCCCACTTGTTCAGGAAGATACCAATGACATTTTCGATACGCAGTTTTTCGTTGGCCGTGTTTCTTAGCCTTGTCCCAGCCATCGCATCAGCTCAGGACACCGCCTGGGTTTCTTTGTTCGATGGCAAGACCATGGACGGATGGGAAAAAGTCGGCAACGACAAGAGCAACTGGGAAGTGAAAGATGGCGCCCTGTATGGTTCCGGCGAAGCGTCGATGCTCGTCTGCACGAAAGGTCCTTACAAGAACTTTCGCTACCACGCCGAAGTCATGATCAACGACAAAGGAAACTCAGGGCTTTACTTCCGGACGACACGTAAGCCTGGATTCACCGATGGCTACGAAGCTCAGATCGACAGCACTCACACTGACCCGATTCGCACTGGATCACTTTATGGAATGTGCCACGTCTACAAGCAACACGTGAAGCCGGATACCTGGTTTACATATGATCTGGAAGTCCGCGACGACGTGTGGCGAGGCCGAGCTGTTACCCGCATCAAGATCACTGTCGATGGCAACGAATTATTTGAATACCTGGACTTTAACCAGACGTTCAAAGAAGGACACTTTGCCTTCCAGCAGCATGATCCAGGCAGCCGAGTCTCTATCCGCAAGGTGGAAGTTATGGAACTTCCGGAAAAGCAGAAGTAGCTTTTAACGCCCAATCTCCGGGCGATTCATGCGCTCTCATAAAAGAAGCCCGGCGTTGACCCACAACGCCGGGCTCTTTTTATTCTGATTCGAATTTTCCCATCGGCCAGCGGTCTATGGAAACGTCTTTAAGCTATCACTGCCAGAACTCGACGGCGGATCTTTGGGGAGCGGAGCGCCATCGCCGTCGTCGTTGCGGAAGAATCGGCCATCATTGGTCCCTGTGTCCTCGGCCTTGAAATCGTCTTTGGGATCGTACGTGGACCCGCCAAGCGGTTGTGGAGCCGAATTAGACGGTGGAACGACGATTGTCCCCGGCTGAACGTAGCCGCCCTGACTGTTGTACATGGGCTGCCCGTACATGTTTTGACCGTATGAGCCGTTTTGATACATCGGCTGCTGATACATGCAGCCCGTCACTAAAAGGGCGAGCGCTGGTAGTGAAATTGGCAAGGGGAACCTGGACATCCTGTCAGCTTCCTGCAATGAAGACTTGATCCAGACTCGGCCAGAGGGCGCTAAGTCAGGATCGCGCGGATCACGTAAGGGCAAAGTGCCCCGGCTGTGCCAAATCCATCGTCACAGCACTGCGGATTGAGGCCACAAACCCCAAATCACGCAATTTCCGCCGCCCTCGCGCAGGAACACGCAGAAACCGCCGGATGTTTAGCGGATCTCGGAAAACGTGTCCAGAGGTGTTTTTTCCAATCAAGGGGTTAAGGGTGCTCTTGAGTAGGCTGAATCCGATCAGTCAATCCCTAGGTTTCGCTCGATACTGTTGGCTTTGTCGGACATAACCCAGTCCTTAAACCATCGATCCGGGTCTCGCTCTCGCTCCTGACCGTTTCGGCCCTGGTCACCGACGAAATCCCATTCGCCTTCGTCGCTGTCCGCATCTTCCTCGCCTTCGTTTTCCGGCTTCGGGGTAAACATTCGAGTCGCGCGCCGCATCGCGGATTTCGGACGTTCCACCATCGCACATCCCATTGATGCACACATCAGCAGAATCAACGCCATCAAAAACCATCGCGAGCGAATCATTGGAATTCCTTACACAAAGTCACCGATGATGGGCTGACGTAGAAACCTTCGGCCGCCAGAATTCACGGTTGCATCCCATGCAGTCTCAAGTGTGCTGCGGGATGGCCTGAAGTGTATGTCCCAACTCAACTGCGCCCAGAGGATTTCATGCCTCCACTCGATATCCTTGTCGTATCGCCTCATCCGGATGATGCAGAGATCAGCGTGGGAGGCACCATCGCTGTCTCGCTTCGGCAAAACCTGCGCGTTGGCGTCCTTGATTTGACATCCGGAGAACCAACTCCAAACGGCTCAGTTGAAATTCGCCGAGCGGAAACGGATCGGGCAACGGCGGCATTAGGACTGACATGGCGATCGAATCTGGACCTCCCAAATCGAAGTCTTCAACCAACTCTTGAGGCACGGCGAAGACTGGCTGAAGTGTTTCGACGCGTGCGTCCGCAGATTATCCTCGCCCCCTATTGGCAGGATGCGCATCCAGATCATGTCGCCGCCAGCAGCCTGGTCGACGATGCGAGATTCTGGTCTAAACTCAGCCGATCGGACATGGAAGGCGACCCGTTCTGGTCGCCGTTGCTTTTGCATTATTTCAGTATCCACCTGCGCATCCATCCAACGGCATCGGTGGTGGTGGACGTTTCATCTGAGATTGAAACGAAGATATTGGCCGTCAGTTGCTACGAAAGTCAGCTAACGACTGGTCGCTCAACCACGTTTCCAACGGTGATCGACGACATTCGCGATCGGGCGCGCTATTGGGGTTGGTCCATCAGCCGAGCCTACGGAGAACCGCTCGTGAACCGCGAATCGATTGGCATCAGTTCGCTGAATTCGATCCTGCGATAACGGGCAACACACGGCAGGGCGGCACAGCACAAGTTTCAAGAAGCGGCCGAAAAAGTCTGCAAGAGGAACAGGAGCACGGCTATCGAAGTCGAGGCGGACGTCGTGGGCGACGAGGCGAATCTTCGATAACCTCAACGTCAACGATTTCAACGTCTTCCAGAACTTCTACTTCCTCAATGATCTCGACGTCCTCAACGACATCAATCACGTCGTCGCAGACTTCGACGTCTTCCACGATCTCCATGTCTTCGATGACATAGGCATCGACCACTTCAACGTCGTCAACGATCTCAGGACGCTGCTTCGCAAGTCGACCGCTGCCGGATCCTGGTCGCGACTGCAATGTCGGCCGATTTATGGGCGGCGATGGATTGGCCGTCGTCCGACGAACTACGGTCGGTTCAATAATCTCAACCTCTTCCACATCCAGCACATCGACAGTTTCATCAATAAGAACTGGAGTTGCTCTGACGCCCGCAGTTGGCCTGGCGACTTTTGGTGCCGGCAGGACGTTTTCAAGAAACAAATACTTCACATCGCCAATCATCACTTCAACACCGTTCGTCAATTGCTGATCCTTCTCGACTCGCTGACCAGCAACCGTCACACCATTCATGCTTCCCAGGTCGCGGACGAAATAGGCGGCATCGACCTGAACCAGGGCACAGTGCATCCGCGAGATCTTCGAGCTGAAATCCAGCACGACGTCGCATTCCGGACTGCGACCAATCAGTACGACGGCTCGATCAATCTGGATCTGAGATCCGGGTCCAGTTGGGTGCAAAATCGCAACCATTCATCCATTCCGAAGTGTGATCGACAAACGAGTCCACGCAGAATTGAATTCACTGCGATGAACTTTAACACGACAACTCATACAGCACAGTCGAATTTTGTCGGCCGCGGCTTCACCCTGCCACTGAATTTGAAGGCGAACCATCGAAAAACCCCAGATTGACTCACTGCGATCGGAAAGAACATCCCTCGCCAACCGCTATACTACGGAAAACTCGCTGAAAAGCTCGACCAACGAACGTTGAGCCAGGGGAGTTTGCGAATCCGACGAGCACACCAATGAACCTCTTTGCAGCTTCCGAACAGCAAAATCGAGACAACGCCAAACCACTTGCGGCAAGGATGAGGCCAGCCAGCCTGAGCGAATTTTCTGGCCAGACGCACATCCTTGGAGACGGCAAATTGCTTCGGCGAATGCTGGAGGCCGACCGCATCGGTTCGATGATTTTTTACGGACCGCCGGGGACGGGAAAAACAACACTGGCAGAACTTATCGCAAAACAAACCCGTCGCCATTTTGAACGGCTGAACGCAACCACTGTCGGAGTTCGTGAAGTCCGCGATGTACTTCAGGCGGCTGCTGATCGGTTAGCCGCAGACGGAACTCAAACGGTCCTCTTTATCGATGAGCTGCACCGGTTCAGCCGCAGCCAGCAGGACATTCTGCTTCCAGATGTGGAGAGCGGAACAATCTCCCTCATCGGTGCGACAACCGCGAATCCTTTTTTCTCGCTCGTCGCACCTCTCATTAGTCGCAGTCAGGTTTTCGAATTTCGCGAACTGGAACAGTCTGACCTTCTGGCATTGATGAACCGATCTTTGAGCGATGGACGTCGGGGGCTTGCAAGTCACGGTGTGAAGGTGAATCAGGAGGCGATGGAGTACATCGCAACTTTGTCTGACGGAGACGGACGACGCTCTCTGACCGCCCTCGAGATCGCCGTGCTGTCCGTGGCGCGCACGACGAAGCTGGTAGATCGCAGTGTCGCGGAAGAATCCATGCAGCGACGAGTCGTCCGTTTCGATCCCAACGGAGACGACCACTACGACGTCGCCAGCGCTTTTATTAAAAGCATTCGAGGCAGCGATCCTGACGCAGCTCTGTATTGGCTGGCTCGAATGCTGGAATCCGGCGAGGACCCTCGCTTCATCGCCCGACGACTTGTCATTGCCGCATCCGAGGACATCGGCAACGCGGATCCCATGGGCTTACCCATCGCGACTGCGGCATTCCAGGCGACTGAGACGATCGGAATGCCTGAATGCCGAATCAACCTGGCCCAGGCAACCACCTATCTGGCCTGCGCACCAAAGTCGAACGCGTCGTATCTGGCGATCGATGCTGCTCTGGCTGACGTTCGCCAAAATACACTCGTGCCGGTGCCGATGCATCTGCGAGACGGACACTATGCGGGAGCCGCTACACTGGGACACGGCGTCGGTTATCAATATGCTCACGACAGTGAAGAAGGTTGGGTCAAGCAGGACTATCTGGGAGTCGATCGGCTTTACTATCAACCGGTCGATCGTGGCCGCGAAGCTGAATTTCTGAAGTCACTCACCGACCTGCGAAGCCGACGTGCAGCACAGCAGGAGTAAGCTCAAGGCGAGAAACATCGGCCAGCGACTCAGGCTGACGACTCAGGCTGACGGCTCAGGCTGACGGCTCAGGCAAAACGAGGCTCGCTCAAGCGAATCTCTCAATTCTTTCTGGTCCTCGACGGGTTTTCCAAACAACATTTCCACACTATGGCTTATCCGCAAGACATTCGATTTGTTTCAACCGCCCTGTGCATCGTAGCGATGATCTGGGGATCGATTGCACTGATTTCTACATGGTTGCCAGCCGATCGGGACCTTGATCAGCAGACGATTCGCCTGTTGAGAAACCCCGACAATCCAGAAAGGATGATTGGGCCTCCTGTGCTGGAAGAATCCATGCGGGACTTTACGGCACTGGGCGGATATGCCATTCTCGTCCTTACGACCACCTGCTTCGCAATCTTTGCTCGAACGGAACTCGGTCGAGAAACGCTGTTCTTCTTTCTGCTAACCGTCGTGGGTGGTTTCCTTTTCAGCGTGCTCCTGAAGAACATTTTTCAGCGAGATCGTCCTTCAATCGTGCCACACCTGTCACACGTCTCCGGAAGTACAAGCTTCCCCAGTTCCCATGCGATGATGTCCGTGATCGTATTTGTCACAATTGGCTTACTGCTTTCCCAATTGACTTCGCACAGCCATCTCAAAACGTTGCTGATTGCGATGCCGCTGGCTTTAGCGACGCTTGTCGGCGTCAGCCGAGTCTGCATGGGAGTTCATTTTCCTTCGGACGTCCTGGGCGGCTGGTTTGGCGGGCTCCTCTGGACATGGATCGCATTCGTGATTCGAGCGCGGCTGCAAGATCTGCGTCCTGCCAGCTGACAACCTGCACATAACGTTGCCGCATCGCCAAATGCTTCAGCAGATTCGACATAGATTTTTCGCTAAGGCGATGCCGAAACGGCGGGAACAACCACAGGCACGGCTTCAGAAAATGGCTTGCCGATGGGGAACAGCATTCTCACTCCGGAAGCCTCTATAATCACATCCTGGTCCCGAACCTCAATCACACGACCGCTTAACGCAACAGTATTGAAGTCGACTCCCAGGCCAACCTGTATCGTTTTGTTAGTCAGCTGCTCAGTGATCCACACCTGAGGCACGCCGTTGCTGAACGTAATGGCACTGATAATCGTGTGCTTCCTTGGATCGATCACGTCGAGTCCGACGCCGAAGATGTTATCCTTGACGATCGATTCGTAGTCATTGAACTCTTTCGACGCCAGCAAACTGGACGGCCCTGTATTTAAGGTGTCACCCTTTCGATCGGCCAGCAGCAGGGATTCGATACCAAGCGAGATATCAAACAGGCCGGTCGCCGCGATTGGATTCAGAGTCATACTCGTAATCTGATGCAAATGACCGGCGCTGGAAAACTGAAACAGGAATGCGTTGAATTCTGGCAACGACCCTCGACAACGAACGCTGAACGGCATGCTGCGAAACAGAATCTTGCTGTCCTTCGCCCTACGAGTCGATGGCGAACCAGAATCCACCGTCGCGTTGCGAAGTTTTGTCGTCTTGATCAGGCTCAGCAGCCAACTGCGGTATACGGAACGAGTCACCTCTGGGTTGGCCGGCAGGGATTGCTTCATCCAGCCATCGATCTGCTTAGCCGCATTCCGAGTTTCGGCGAGCGATTTTTCACGCTTGGCGATGTCAGCCTGTAACTGCTCAGTCTTCGCGCGACGAAGTTGCAACGGGCCCTGAATCATCGTGTTCAGAACCCAATCACCGATCTGAACCACGCCAATCACAGCGAGGATCGCCAGCAGGGCGTGTTGACGATTGATCTTCATCGCAACACCGCCCTTCGCGAATGATTACGAAGTTCTGAACGAACGCGCTGTTCAAAACCATGGGCTAGCATCCGGCGGCTGATTTCATGGAAGCCCAATCCATCGGCCGAGAGCAGTGTCGGTCCGTTACTTCGCTGATGCATTTTTCTTCTCCTTTGCATCAGCGGGAGGCTTGGTTGTGGGCTCCGCAGCTCCATACTGCGACGCTGTCCGTTTGCGAATCGTCAGCGATGCCTGGAACGTCGAAACGACTTTGTTGCCATCCTGTTGCTCTCGCACTCCGGGAACTCGGATGTCGTGGTACTTGTCCCGCAGTTTGCTTTCCATCGTGGCGATGACGTCCGGTGATTTGCCGATGCCTCGAAACGTGGCCACTGCCGTTCCGGAACCTGACGACGAAATCGTCAACTGCTGAACCGTAAGATCCGGGCTCGACGGAATTCGCTCCGTCAAATCCTTCAGTTCGTCGGGCCAGCTGATTCGATTCCTTTCCCACGCCGTCAGACTCGTAACCAGGCTTCGTCGCCCCTGCGTATCTTTGACGATCTCGTTCAGCTCATTCAGCCGAGTCACCAGGCGAGCGTTCTCTTCGTCGATCTCATTGAACTGTGACCAGACGTAGTAGCTTCCGCCTCCGCCGAGCAACAGCAACGTCGCGGCGACGGCGATGATCTTTTTCAGCGGACTGGTCTGCACCGGCGGACGTCGAGGATTTGCAAAGTCGATCGCAGGAGCCACCGACGTCGCATCTTCAAACGCAGCGGCCAGCAGCGGAGCGAAGCTTCCGGAATTCACAACGTTGGCAAACGGCAGCGACGGATCTGCATCGGCCAGTAACGACGTGGGTCGAACGACAGCCGCAACGACCTCAAAGTGATCCGCCAGCGAGTCATCAAGCCCTTCGGTCTGGCTCTCACTTCCCACGATCACTACATGCGCGATCTTCGCCGCATGGGCCATCTGTCCGCCGGCCGAGATCAGCGTTCGCTGAGTTTCCGATCGAAGATAACGATTGATTTCTGATGTCGGCACATCGGCGGCAAGGCGAATCGTTCGCGACAGCAGCGGAAGGCCGTTCATACACAACAGCACATCCGCCACGTCGTCGCCGCGACTGATGATCAACGTCGCCGCATCTTCGTTGCCGCTGCTCTTCTGCTCGATTTGAATCAACTCCGGCACGTAAGCTCGCAGCGGATGAGTGCTGATAAGAACTCGCGGAGACTTGCAGCCGGACTGCTGAATCAACTGACGCACCAACGCGTGGTCCTCAGCCACCAGTGCCATCGCGCTGATGCTGCGAGTGCCATCGGGACGAGTTGGATAGGCGATGAAGTCTATCGGCGTCTGATCCGTCGCGCCTGGAATGTCGCGAACAGCCATGTTCTGAACAAGAGCAGGCAATTCGGATTCGTTTGCCGGGGGAACTGAAAACGTCGCCGAATCCACAGAGCCACGGTTCATCAGGATCAGAAGCTTTGACTTCTCAGCCTTCAACCGACCAACCAACTGCTGCACTCCAGCGACTATCGCTGGGCCGATGTCACCTTCCGCCGTCAGTTCATCCTGCCCAGCATCCACGATACGCAATCGGCCCTGACGATCCGCGTCCGTGTGGACGTATCGTAGGGTTCGAGCGTTCCAGTTGGTGACAAGAAGGCGGGGCATAGCTTTGGAACTGTAGGTTGGACATTCCTGTCCGACAGAATTCTCGGGGTGGGAATTCGACGGACAGGAATGTCCATCCTACTGCAAACTTGAAGCACTTTGAGGTAACAACAATTCCTGTGGAAACGACATTGGCGAATCCGTGAGGTCCACCCAGTGTACTCGCCGAGGCGGCGTTGATGCAGCGTCAACGATCAGATTTCGTCGAAGCAACGGACCACCGACGTTTCGATGCACGACAATTTCACCCTGGAACACATCTCCGCCCATGGTGAGGTCAGGAAACACTCGTCGAAACATCGTCACATCCAGAATGCCACGAGACAACAGCCAAACAGCAGACTTCGATTCAGCCGGATCCTGAGCCGCTCGCTGGGTGACAATCTGCGACACAAGTTCCGGAGTGAGGCCGGGAATGGTACTGAGCACCGATTCCGACGCCGTCTGAAGGTTGATTCTCCCGGCGATGACAGGATCAGCATGCACGGAAGTAAGATCCAGCAGGCTGGCCACCAATGCTGCGAACTCCGGATTGCGACTTTGCAAAGGACTTTGAACCACGATCGGCCCGGACGACGTCGTCACCTTAACGCTCGAATCGATCACATCGGCCAGCGAGTTGATTCGAAATGCAGGAGCCATTGTTGCCGCGAATGGGGGAGCCGAAGGTTCAACGCCTGGCTGAGGTTCGGCCGTTAAGGTGAGCCCATAGACTCGAGCCAGCAATAGATATCGAACCAGTGTCGCGGGCAGCGTGGCGGCAAGCTGCGGCTCCAATTCAGACAAGCTAGCGGAGTTCAAAAAGATTCTAGGCTGACCTACGCGGTTTCGATTTCGCTCGGCCGAGTGAAGCGTCAAAAGTAGAAGCCAGCCAGCTCCCGTTGTTTCAGAATTAGTGGAAAGATCGCCGTTCGCATCCACGGATGGCGTTTGCTGCGGCTGATTGTCCAGACTGCCATCAGATGACGGCCCGTCGCTTCCCATCAGCAATTGCCGAGTGACGCCTTTGACGTACAGCAGTTCGGTCAACTGCGGAGGAAGTGCATTCGCGGATCGATAGGGACGATCCAGCGTCTGGTAGTACTCAGTCTCAGCGCCAAACTCGCGAGTCTGTTCGTCGGCGTCGAGCCAATCGAGAATTGAATCCGCAATGGCCTCAGTCATGCCGGGTAACTGCATGAGCGATGTCCGTCCCTGACCAGGCGATGCCTGCTCCCACCGCAACAGATTGTTCAGGTTCAGCTTTGATGATTCGTTCTGCAATCCAAACCGCAGCACGCTGTTTTGTTCCGGAGTACGATCCAGAGACACAACTGAGAATCGCCAGCGATCATCGACCGTCGTTGAGTTCATCGCCTGTTCGACAAGAGGAGCGGCGGCAGTTGCGGACGATGAATTCCCCGTGCCCGGCTCACTCAATGGTTCGATGATGTGGCCTCGAAACAGGGCCGGATTGTGATGCAATCCCCCCATGATCATTCGCTCACGATCCGACAATCCCGCGAACCACAGCAGTGTGGATTCAGCCGACGCCATCGTCTGTCGAGCTTGCCTCATGCTTCCGTTTAATCGCGCGGCTTCGTATTCCGTGGACATTGCCGACAGGAAACCAAAACCTGCCAGAGCGAGCATCATCACAAGAACCAGCACGACGATCAGCACCACACCGCGCCGCGATTTTCGGGCGAGCGGCAGGGCGTTAGCCCTCTGAGTGCATTTCTCTTCGAATGTCGTGCCAGGATTACGTTGGATCGCGTTTAACTCGGAGGGCTGACGCCCTGCCGCTCGCCTGATCTTCATAACGCGGCCTCCGGCTGTGAGGCTGTTCCATTTGCGCCGGGTTCAGGTATTGGGCCGGTCACTGGTTGCAAAAGGAAAACGCGTTCAATCTGACGAGTTCGAATGGTGGCCAGCGGATCGGTAGTGGAATCGCCGGTCAACGGGCTCCGCGACACGGTTGATGCTGCCGTTGATGGGAGTCGGCGGTCGATGGCTTCGTCGAGTGGCGAACTTTGCGAGCTTGCCTCACCGAAGATTGTCGCCAGCTTTTCAAGGTCTTCAGTTTTCACCAGTCGCAGCTTTATGCGAATCGCCAAGGGGAGTCCCTGCTGTTCATCGCTGTTCCATGTGGATGCCCACGCCGACCCATTGAAGTATTCGAACCGACAGCTCACAACCTCTGGAACCAGATCAAACGTTGGAACGTCAAGCTCCTGAAATTCGGAACTTGCGTCGCCTCCGGTGGTTTCCCGCTGACTGTCCAACGGCGGATATAACAGCGTCTCCAGCGTCATTCGATCGACCGACGTTTCGTTGTCAGGACTCTGATTCTCCAGCAGAGATTCCTGTTGGCTTAGCGCCGCCTGCAACGACAGCGAATTCGTTTGAATCCTGTAAAGCCCCGCGCGAAGAGACTGAGTTCCGGAGATCATGCCGGGAGCTTGAAACTGCCAGATCACAGTCTGATACTCAGCCACATCCGGGGCAACGCCTTCAACACTTATGGAGTCTTCAAACGTCTGCACTCCTTCCGGCGCGACAGCCGCGGTTGGATCTGCAACGTCGCCAGCCGAAGCCACTATCCCGGTCGACGGCGAATCCAGAATCAGCAAAGAACGATCATCATAGAGTCTTTGCTCAATAGATAGCTTTACTGACGAACCGTTCCCGATAAGAGACACTCCTCCAGGAATCGCGAGCGTGTTGCCTGTCGCGAGGCCCGCAAGGATCGACGGTTCCTCCGGCACCAGCGTTGCGTTGTCGGCAATCGGATCGAGGACAGGGCTCGACGGTTGCTGCATATCTGTGAGAGACGTATCGCTGAATGCGAGAGCCGAAACGACCTTCGTATTTGTGTCGGTAACAGAAACGCTTTGCAGGTCGTTCTCAATCATCTGCATAAGCGATCGCACCAACTGCTGCTCGATGGCCTGTGACTGCCCGGCCGTCAGATAGCTGTTGTACATCGACATCATGCCCCATACGACCGACATCAACGCCGCGACCAGCACTGAAGCGATCAGCATTTCGACGAGCGTGTAGCCGCTTCGTAACGCAGTCCGCTTCATAACAGACCTTCTTGCGGCATTGTCACTGGCTCGTCGAGCCCCCTGGACAGTTCTTCAAACGCACCTTCCGGTGGCGGTCCTGCAATCCATCGAGTCAACGAAAAGCGAATTGGTCGTTGCAGCGTCTGATCGCCTTGCCTGACTTCCACTGTCAACGCCCACATCCCCGGTTTGTTGAGAATGCGTTCGGTGCGAATCGAATGACGCCATTCAGGATCGGTCTCATCGGTCAGCGTGAGCGGCTGTCCGATCGCCTCCTGCGATGCAAACGGATCCGGTGGAGACATCTCGTCCGTCGTTTCTTCAACCGGCGCGGGGAGAGGAATGAAGGGCATCGCTTCGAGGAGTTCCATTGGCCGCAGTCCAAGCAGCAACTCGTCCATCGTCTGTTCGCAAAGTTCCTGAGCGTCCGAGTGCAGTCGAGCCTTCTGCGACTGGTCTCGTCCCATTCCCGCCAACCGAGCCAGCACCACCGCGCTGCCCATCAGAATGGCGGTCGCGATCATGACTTCGATCAGTGAAAACCCACGCCGTTCCCTCCTCGATTTCCAATGCGCAACGGCGAGCGGCAGGGCGTCAGCCCTCCGAACCCACGTCCTCGAAGTTCGAGTCACGAGCCTCATGGCAAGACCTCAGACACCGCCTGAGTCTCCGCCGGTGCAACCTCTGAAGTCATCCGCGACGGCGCAGAATAGCTGGCCATCGAAGTGAGCCCTCGCAGAGTCACATCCACCACAAAGTCTCGCTGACCCGCGAGCCGAATCTTCTGATCTTCGGTTCGACCACTTGGTCGAAATCGAATAGGTTCCGACCAATGACGCAGACCAGATGCCAGCGGCTCAGTCACCGCCAAGGTGGACTCGGTTCCACCGTGCATCATTTCCGAAGAGAACTGGCTCGGTTCCGCAAATGTCACTCCGGTGGGCAACTGACCTTCTCGCAGAGCAATCGACGTGGCCTCGTTCTCGGATGATGACGCCGTCGGCATCGTCGCCGAGCCGGTACTTTCATATGTCAGGCCCGATGGACTATCCACTGCCCCTGTTGGATCCTCAAGAACTGTGACCATTGAGTCCACTTGAGCAGGCAGCCGTTCGATGACATAACGATCGCCGGAAATCTCATAGCGAAAGAAGACGTCAGCCCCTTCCCGAATCGCCAGCGATCTCGCCTTTGCCAAAGACGCCTGCACTTGTTTGGCAGCTCCCGTCAGACGACTCTTATCCAGCGGCCCTCGCATCGATGGCAGAATCAACCCAGCGACAGCCGTCAGCACCGCCATGACAATCAGCAGCTCCACCAGCGAGAATCCCCGGCGGAGTTGCAGTTGATGACGATTGTCAGGCAGCTTCTGCATGGGTATTCGGTTGTGTTTGATGATTTCCTTCGGCGAGCGGGGGATGCCAATCCCCTGATCTTTCTTCGGGCGCACAATCAGGGGACTCACGTCCCCCGCTCGCCGCTTCAGGAAAACGGCAGGAGACGATTTACCAATGTAGAACGATTGTCCCAATCGTTCATGAGCAGTTGAGATAACTGCTCTACAATGAGCGGGTACGCCATTTCCTGCCGTTCGCCTTTTGAAGACTACTCATTTGAACTCGATGACGATCCTTCTGAACTTTCGCCACTGCCGTCGTCAGACCAGCTTTTAATATCATCGTCCGTGTTTTCCTGACCGTCAGGTCCAAACGACCAGATGTCCGGAACATTGATCTTGTTGTGTGTCGGTGGATACTCGTACGAATAGGCCTTGCCCCAGGGATCGACAGGCAGCTTTTCGGTCTTGATGTATGGACCATCCCAATTTCCACCGCTGCCCGATGCCGCAGCATCCACGTCACCAGACGACGCATCACCGCTTCCAGAATCGCTGGTTGCTGATCCACTTCCATCATCGCTTGGCTTCAAAACCAGAGCTGCGAGTCCTTCTTCAGTTGCAGGGAACTTATTCATGTCGACTGCATATCGCTCGAGTGCCGACTGGAACATGCCGATCTGAGTCTTAACAGCGTTGATGTCAGCCTTTTGTTTGCTGCCCAGCAGCCGAGGCCCGATCAATGACACAAGCAACACCAGAATGGCCATAACGATCAAGAGTTCTGTCAGAGTGAAGCCGCCGCGAACGACATCGCTCTTCCCAACCTGCAATCGAGTTTGTGTAGATTCTTTCAACGTAATCCTCTGCATTTCAATCTCCTTCTAGATCAAAACAATTCCAAACCTGAGCCGCACGGCGCTAGCCGCGGGTGTTTTCCCGGTTTTTCCTGACATTCACCCGCAGCTAGCGCTTGGCGGCTCACGAGATCAACACCCCGCGACCACTTTGCGGTTTATACGAATTAACTCATCGAAGTACTCATTTCAAACACCGGCAACAGTAGTGCGACAATCACGAACAGCACTGCTCCACCCATCACCATCAACAACGCTGGTTCGATCAGGCGTACCATCGTATCGAGTTGCCGAGCCACCTTTTTGTCGATGCCATCAGCAACGTTGCTCAGAACTTTTTCAAGGTTGTTCGCCTCTTCTGCAATGCTGATCATGGCCATGATGTTGGACGGGATCAGTCCGCATTTTGTCAGAGGTTTCGACAGCGATTCGCCCGCAGAAATGTTCTCTGCCGATCTCCGAATCGCTTCGCCAAGCACGACGTTGCCCGCGGAATCGCTGCTGATTTCGAGAGCCTTCAGCATCGGGACACCGTTTCTCAGCAGTGTGCCCAGAATTCTGCAGAACCGCGACACGGCACTGTTGAGCACAATCGGACCGAACACTGGGACTTTGGTTTTGATGCTGTCCAGTTTCTGTCGTCCGTTGGGTGACGCGGCCCAGCGTCGCGTCAACGCGATCAAACCGGCGACTCCCACGGCAACGAAGATTCCAAACCGACCAAGAAAATCGCTCAGCCATAAAAGGATCACCGTCGGCGTCGGAAGTGTTCCCTGACGTTCGAGAGACGCAAACAGTTCGGAAAACTTTGGGACAAAGAAGACAATCAGCACCAGAGTCACCGTGCTGCCGGCGACCGCCAGAAACGCGGGATACGCCATCGCACCTTTGATTTTCGCTCGCAGTTCTTCCTGCCGTTCCAGGAACTCGGCTGTCTGTTGCAGGGCGGCCTCCAGAAATGCGCCTTCGGTTCCGGCTCGAATGATCGACAGCGTCAAATCGCTGAAGACATCTCGATGCGTGCCCATGGCTTCATGCAGTTGCTTGCCATCGGCGATGCGGCCTCGCACATCGGCCAGAACTTCCTTTAGCCGATCATGAGTCGCTTGCTGAGCCAGCAAGTCCAGCGCCTGCAGGAGAGGGACACCGTTGGTGAGCAGATCCGAAAGTTGCGTCAGCGTCGCCGCCAAAAGCTCAGCGCGAATTGTTCGGTTAAATTTGAACTTGAACAACGGCTGCTTCGCCGGAGCCACTGTCATCGGGAACAGTGACCTCTGCGTCAACATCGACATCACGTCACTGCGCGAGTCGGCTGAGATCAGACCTTTCACATCCTGACCACTCATCGTTCTCGCGATGTAAGTGAAATCCGGCACTACCGCCCCCCGGGAACCTGCCTTTATGTTGCTCGTGTCTCCGACGCGAGCCGACCCGTCACGCAGTGACAGGCAACAATGGAGTAGCTATTCAGCCTTTGTGACTCGCAGCACTTCTTCGATGCTGGTCACGCCCCTGGCGACCTTGAGCCAGCCGTCCTGGCGAAGTGTTCTCATTCCACAGGCAATCGCTGCTTTGCGAATCTCATTTGTGCCGCGACGCTCGCTTGCCAGCGCCTTGATTTCGTCGTTGCTCACCAGCAACTCGTAAATACCGAGACGACCTGAGTATCCGGTTCCCCGGCACTGACGACATCCTTTGGCTCGATAGATCGGCTGGCCTGCGGTGTAGTCTTCCAGCGGAAAGTCGGCCGGCACTTCTTCCTCAGACGGCATGTAGGCTTCTCGACAGTGCTTGCACAAAGTTCGCACCAATCGCTGAGCCATGATGCCTTCAAGCGTACTGCTGATGAGGAACGGTTCGACACCCATGTCGGCCAGACGCATGAAGGAGCCAGCCGCGTCGTTTGTGTGCAGAGTGCTGAAGACCATATGGCCGGTGAGCGATGCCTGAACCGCGTTCTCGGCTGTTTCAAAGTCACGAATTTCACCGACGAGGACAACGTCCGGATCGTGTCGAAGAATGCTTCGCAAACACGCGGCAAATGTCAGCCCGACCTTGTGATTCACTTGAATCTGGTTGATGCCTTCGAGCTGGTACTCGATCGGATCTTCTGTCGTAATGATCTTGTTGCGTTCGCTTTTGATCTCAGCCAGTGAGCTGTACAGGGTTGTCGTTTTGCCTGACCCCGTCGGTCCTGTGACAAGAACGATACCATGAGGCAATCGGATCAGTTCGCGGAAGCGGCTGCAGGTATCATCTTCCATCCCGACGCCAGACAGCGAAAACGTCATCGCGTCCTTGTCTAGCACTCGCATGACGACGCCTTCGCCATGCAGCATCGGAATTATGGAGACGCGGATATCAACTTCGCGGCCCTGAACTCGCAGTTTGATTCGGCCGTCCTGCGGCACACGTTTTTCGGCGATGTTTAGTCGAGCCATGATCTTGAGACGGCTCAGGATCGCGGCCTGGAATCGGTTCAATTCGGGAGGCACCGGCTGATTCTGAAGCACACCGTCGATGCGGTAGCGGATCTTCATCCCGGTCGCCTGTGACTCCATGTGAATATCGCTGGCACGGTTTGTAACGGCTTCGGTCAGGATGTCATTGACCAGTCGGACGACAGAGGCTTGCTGAGCCATCGCCGCCGCTTCGGACTCTTCAAAGCTCAGGTCACCGAGGATCTCGATCTCGTCCGTGTTCTCGGCCGCCTGAGCCATCAAGCCGTCAAGAGTCTGAGCACCGACACCCAAATGTGTCTTGATCAACGTCGCCACTTCGTGCGGCAAAGCAACGGATGTCATCACAAACAAGCCGGTCGCCGCAGAAACAGCATCGGCCGCCTGAACGTCAAATGGATTGCTGACCACGATTCGAATGGACGACGGGCTGCAATCAATCGGGAAGATTCCGTGGCGATGAATCAACCGGATTGGGAACCCTTCAAGGACTGCGCCATCGACCGATTCTTTAGATAGGTCAACGACCGACATTCCGAGCGAATGAGCGACCGACTGCAAAGCCTGCAGATCAGTCGAAAACCCAAATTCACTTGTCACCGCCGAAAGCCCGTCGGCTGTAAACAACCTTTGGACATGATCAAGCTCTTCGGCAGACAATCGGCGCGGAGTATCTCGCTGCGCCGATGGGCGTTTCAGGATCGTGCTCATGAGATTTTCCGAATGGTGCCGAGGGTAGGTTGGATTTCGGCGGGAGGGAATTCGGCGGGTTGCTGAGCTCAAGTCATTGAACGATCAGCATTTACGCAGGTAAGCTTATGGAAGCTGGAAAGCGGCATCAAGATTGGTGCTGCCAACTCCATCTGCTCATATCGACGAGTACTGTTCTTCATCGGCATTCTCGTTGACCAACTCGTGAGAAGCCAGCTTTTTGGGCAGCACACCTGTTAATTTGCAAAGTTTAAAAAGGACGGGAAGAACCTGCCCGACCTTGGGAAAATCAGTGGCAAGATGGGAGGTTTGGCAGCATCTGCAGCGAACTTCCCTTGGTGAACCATGCCACTACACGTTTTTGAGTCTTCGCGTGCGAAGCAACCACAAAAGCCTGCCGCCTGCCATGTACAAAATAACGCAAGACTTTCGCCGACTGTGTGTTACTTGTCGAAAACGTTGCCCAGAATCCGCATCACGCGGCGAGTGTTCGTTTGCTTTAGCGGAACCAGAGTGACTCCTTTCGCTCGATTGGCTGCAGATGCTTCGTCGAGCTGAGTGACCAGTTCGGTGAGTTCCTCGATCAGATTCTGAGGAGCTTTGACAACCAGTGAGTTAGTCTCGGTCTGAACTTCAATCGTCAGTAATGGGGCGGACGATGCTGCGTTGATCTGACGAAGTACGTTTGCGACTGAGGCATCGATGCCAGCGGGGATGTCGATACTTCGTCGGGAACCTCCAGCAGACATTTCAGTTCGATAGACTCCGCGAATGACGGTTTGTACTTTCTCCACGTCCGCATGTTTAACCGAGATCACCTGCGTCCTGAGAATGCGCCCGGAGTCTGGTAGCTTCTCCGTATCCAGAATTTCCAGCAACTGCTCGATCCTATCACGGTCCGTTCGGCCGCCGTAGACGATCAATGCGTTCATTCTTGCCTCAGGCACAATCACCACCGAACCGAAGGCCAGCAGGCCGGCTCGGCTGGTATAGATGGACTCCAGCGTCTCAGAAACTTCTTCTGCTCCCGCATTGCGAAGCTGATACACGGAAAAGTCTCGATTGCGATTTGCGATCGAACCACCAGCCCGTAACGATGATGTCGCTCGAAGTATGGACTCCAACTGATCAAGTGCTTCGATGTCATCTGAGGCAATCGTGATGCGGTCGGTGCCGGGGATAATCACAACTGGCGAAAGATCATCCTGCGGAGTCCCGTCAACCGCTGGAGCAACGTTCGCTTCCTGTGGCGGCGTGGATTCGACTGCAGCGTTTGGCAACTTGCCTTCATCGGGAACTGAAAACTGACCGTTTG
>JANMEV010000201.1:0-3677 GCA_031377305.1 Planctomycetota bacterium
AAACTTGAGGCAGTTATACGTCACTACAAGCTTGAAGACGTCAAGACAAAGCTGACCAGCATTGGCGTGCAGGGCATGACGGTTTCCGAGGTTCGCGGATTTGGGCGTCAGCGTGGCCACAAGGAAACTTACCGCGGTGCAGAATACACCGTCGATTTTATGCCCAAGGTCAAGATGGAAGTCGTCGTCAACGACAACGAAGTTGATGCGGCCATCAATGCCATTTGCGAAGCGGCGCGGACTGGTCAAATTGGCGACGGCAAGATCTTCGTTTCCAACCTTGAGCAAATCGTGCGTATCCGAACGGGCGAAACTGGCACCGAGGCAATCTGATTGCCGTCCCAGGCGAACACACAAACAACATTTCGAAATGGCGAGCACGCAAAATGCTCGCCATTTCGCGTTGAAGTCGTGCGCAAGGCTCAGCTTTGAATTCGAGATGCGGGAAAGCGTTCGAGCGTTGAGACTGACCTTTTGAGCCAAAAATCCCACAGAGTTGGCGGCATTGGCAGATCATTTTCCTCGCAAAATCATTGCTCGTTGCTTGTTTTGTTTGCGTTGGTGACGAAATTCAGTTCCTCCGAATGCAAAATGGGACTCAGGATTGTGTTGTCGGCGAACAATTGCCGAATTACACTGCACCTCTTCGTTTTCCCCGCTGGGATCAAATTCCAGTCCGTCGGGCGGCTTGTCGGCAGTCTTGCCAGAAACAGGCTACACGGGGTTTTTGCCCGCAGTTGTTGATTTTCAAAAGGTTGTAAGTCGTTTCATGGCAACAATTTCCCGCGCTGATCTAAAGAAACTTCGTAAACGTCGTGCTCGTCTGAAAAAGAAAAAGATGACGTGCATGTTCTCGGGCAGTGGAGAGATTCCACGTCCAGTGTATGTCGACTACAAGGACATGAAGACGCTGCGAAACCTGATCGACCGCGAAGGTCGCATTCTTCCTCGCCGCCGTACTGGTACGACAGCTCTGTACCAGCGAGCCGTTCGAACCGCGATTTTGCGAGCTCGATTCATTGGCTTGCTGCCGTTCGTTGCAGAAGAGTAAGTCCCGCAGCCGTCTTGACGGCTCGGACTGCCAATCGATTGAAATACGAAAAGCCATCTGATGTCCTCAGATGGCTTTTTTCGTGCGCGGCCGAATTCGTTGTCACCCGCGTCATTCAGTTGAGCACCGTGCCTGCGAGTTGTTCGGTGTGTTTGAGTTTGACGGGGTGATTCGCCTTGGGTACTCCCATCGATTAACGTGATGCAATGCCTTGAGGCCCCTGCTCTGCCTGGAACATCGTTTTTGGTTCAGAATGACGATACTGATAAGGACTTTCTCGATGCGAATTTCGACCTTCTTCATCGTTGTGTTTGCGTTGGTTGCACAGGTGGCCATTGCGGCAGAAAACCCGCTGGACATGATCCCTGCGTCGGCTTCCGTGATCGTTCGACTTCAGGCGCCGGAGACGATGATCGAGGAGTTGGGATCATTCATCGACAAGGTGCAGCCGGGCTTTGGAAATGTCGCGAAGGCTCAGTTGATGCCCGCACTGGGCCAGGCGATTTCCAATACATCGCTGGATGGAGTCGACATCACTCGCGACTGGTATGTCGCCATCTTTATCGACGAAGACAAGGAACCCAAAAGTGTTCTGTTGATTCCGACAACAGATGTTGCTGAAGTCAAAGAGGCGATGGGTTCCGCGTTTGAGTTCATCGAGAAGAACGGTTGGCTCGTCTGCACCAACGTAGACCAGTATCACGACGAGTTCAAAAAATGTCTCAGCGGCGAGGCGGATTCAGTTTCGAAGAAATTCGACGAGCGCACAAAGGCGGCCCTGATGTCAGGCCACCTGTGTGCGGCGGTGAATGTTGGTGCGGTGCGACAAGCGTTCGAGGAAGAGTTATCTTCCGCAGAAGGTCGACTGGAGGACCTCATTCAGGCAATGGGCCAGCAGATCAAGGCTGCAAGTCCTGAAACGGACATGGGATATGTGCTCGACATGTATCGGGACATGGGGAAGCTCGTTTTGCAGGGCGCTCAGGATTCCAACTCAGCGGTCATCTCGATCCGAGTCACAAACAAGGCTCTTCAAATTGATCAGTTGTTGACGGTCGACGAAAACAGCAAAACGGATGCGTTCTTTAGGACTCAACCAGTTGGCGACATGGCACGACTGGGATCAATTCCAGAAGGATTGCCCGGCTACGCGGCGGTTCATGCGGACCCCGCGATTATGCTCGACTGGTCAGAACGAGTGATGTCCTCAATGTTTAAGGACAAAGAGCAAAAAGAAAAAGCGACCCAGTCTCTGGCGATCATGCGAAAGGCAAAGTTTGGGACGATTGCTGGCGGTGGTGATTTGCTTCCGGACGAAGATGCTGCGTTGAGATACTTTGCGATGAGCGAAATCTCGCCGTCATCGGTCGTTCTGGACGCCTTCAAGGCGATGGGCTCTGGAATGGAGTACGAAATTGCCGGGATCGTGCAGAAGCAGTCGTTTGAAATGAATGCCGAGAAGATCGACGGGCAGTCGGTGAATGTTTTTCGCATGCAACAAACGATGCCCCCATCGCTTGATCCAACTGGAATGCAAAAGGCAATCAACGAAAAAATGTACGGTCCGGATGGGATTGTACAGCGCATCGTGGTGAAGGACGATGTGGCGTTGCAGACGATGGGCGGTGGCACTGATTCCATGAAGCAACTGATGACGGCGAAGAACTGGTCGGATCCATTGCTACTGGAGGCTCGTGCTCGTCAGCATGAAAAAGCGAATCTCATCATGCTGGTCGATGTTCCAAATATGGTCCAGAAGTTTGCAACGCTGATTCTTGGGCTTGGTGTGATTCCCTTTCCAATTCAGCCGGAGCAGTTGGACGGACTGGAGATTGCTCCCAGTTACTCGGGATTTTCACTGGCCGTGGAAAAGCAGCGAGCGACAGCTCGCACGTGTGTACCCGTCGAAACGTTTCAGGGCTTCGTGCAAATTGGCATCTTTGTGCAGCAGTTGCGGGGTCAGTTGCAATAGATGACGCGTTTCCAGCGGGAAAGCGTTCCGCTGCCTATTTCGGCAGACGTCCTTCGTTGGGATCGATGACACGCACGCCTGGTCGTTCAGTGGCGTCTGAAGGTTCGGCAACTGGCGGCTGATTGAAGTTCGATGTAAAGGAGCTGACCCAGACCGAATTTGCTGCGCCGCTGACCGCTCGGGCCACGAGAAACTTCTGGAAGTAGCGAGCGCACGCCAAGCGCACTGGGGGGACCAGTAGCAGAAAGCCAGCCGTGTCGGTGATCATGCCGGGCGTCAGCAATAACGCACCGGCAACGAGAATCATTACACCGGACAAAATTGACTCAGACGGTGATTGTCCTGAGGATATCTGCTGCTGGATCTTTCGCCACGCCTGCATACCCTGCCATCGCACGAGGCTCATGCCGATCATTCCGGTCGAAAGAACCAACGCGATTGTCCAACCGAGGCTGGTTTGCTTCGTGAGTTCAATCAACAGCCACAGTTCGAGGAGCGGGATGATGGCGAGGAGAAGAAGGAATCTCAAAAACACAGCAATGGCTTTCCAGAGTCGATTTTTCCGAGCGGCTCGGAATCCGAAAGTTGTCTGACTCATCAGATCATAGTGATGGGGTTCCGAATAATCATCCTGCCGAACGCACGACGCTCGAA
>JANMEV010000228.1:0-4539 GCA_031377305.1 Planctomycetota bacterium
CCGCGACCAGGTGTCGGGCGAGATCGAACTTGGGCGGGTTCCCAAAGTCCATGCTTCGGGAACAGTCAATCATCAGATAAACGTGCAAGTCCTGCTCTTCCTGGAACCGCTTGAGCAGAAGATCTCCGTGACGAGCGTAAATGTTCCAGTCGAGATAACGCAGATCGTCGCCGGTAGTGTATTCACGGTGGTCGGAAAATTCAATTCCCGATCCCATCTGCATCGTACGCCGCTGCGCCAGCAACTGACCACGGAACACGCGTTTCGAAATAATCGAAAGGTATTCAAGGCGAGTCAGAAAGTCGGACGGGAAGAGCATGGGAACGAAGGTTTTCAGTTTCAGGTTTTCGGTTTTCGGAGGAACTCTCCTCAGCTCCCTTGCTCGCTCGCTCCCCTGCTCCCGCGCTCGTTCGCCCCTCCGCCAGAATTTCCTCCGGTATAGGCAGCTCACTGATCGGCCGGCCTTTTCCTTTTCGCTTCACTCCATCGGGGCCGGTCCATTCAAACTCCGAGTCATACCATGTGTCGAAGATCTGCAGGAAGATCCATTGAGTCCACCGGTAGTAATCCGGATCGGTCGTCGCGAGTTCTCGCTCCCAATCGTAGCTGAAGCCGAGCATCTTCAACTGACGCTTAAACGTCGCGATGTTCTGGTTCGTTGTTTCTCGAGGGTGCGTGCCAGTCTTGACCGCGTGCTCTTCGGCTGGAAGCCCAAACGCGTCCCAGCCCATTGGATGCAGAACATTCAGGCCCTTCATCCGCGAATAGCGGCAGACGATGTCTGTCGCGGTGTAGCCTTCCGGATGTCCCACATGCAGCCCGCTTCCGGATGGATACGGAAACATGTCGAGCACATACAGCTTCTTCTTTTCAGAAACCGCATCTGGTGTGCGAAAGGTGTGGTGTTCTTCCCAATACTGTTGCCAGCGGGATTCAACCGGTTTGAAGTCGTAACGGGGCATGGTGAAGAGTTTTCAGTGTTCAGTTTTCAGTCAGTCGCAATGCAGAGTTTGCATTTTTTGCCTGTCACGGCGTTTCTGCGATTCATTGGTCATTGGGAATTCGACATTGGCATTTCCCGGACCGAAGTCTATTGAACGGCATCGGCGATGCAACACGGTCCGTATTTTCACAATTCAGGGATTGTTCTATTCTTCGTGGGTTCCCGCACGCTGAGCAAAAGGAATTGCCATGAGCTACAAACAACTCTTCCTGCTGATTCTGACAATCTGGTCGGCCGAATTGTTCACTCGACTGCTGTTCGACACGCTAATGTCGCCTCAGATGGAGTACCGCACGGTTTATCTGGAATGCGATAAACACGGTGAATTCATGGGCAAGAACATCGATGAAGAGGTGGGCGATCGGGGCTGGCAACTGGTTTCCGCGGTCCCGAATCCTGACAACAAGGATACAATGATCCTCTTCTTTCAGCGACGAGTCCTGTTCTAACGCCACGAAATGAAGATGACTGACGGTCCGATTGCGACCCGACGAATCTGTAGAAGACGAACAGGACTCTGGGGCAATCCAAGACAACAGGCTACGTTACCTCAGCAACCACAGGCAGCGATGTGAAAGCTTTGTTGCCATCGTTCGCTCCTGTACGAAACCAGATTTGAAACAGAAGGCAACAAAGGCAGCGAAGTTGGCGGACTCAAGACAGTTTTAAGCTCGGACGGAAGTCAGTGGTTCGCCGACGGACCAGTCTCGGCCGCTGCGGATGACTTTGCGGTACAGCGTGTCGCGTTCGACGGGGACTCGGCCGGCTTCGCGAATAAGACGATGCAACTGGTCGACGGTCATCCCCTCCGGAGTCTTCGCTCCTGCGTCGTGATAGATCAGTTCGTGCACGACAGTTCCATCGATGTCGTCAGCTCCGTAGCTCAGGGCCAACTGCGCAGTTTGCTCGCCCAACATGATCCAATAGGCCTTGATGTGATCGAAGTTGTCCAGCATCAGTCGTGAGAGAGCCACCATTCTCAGGTCGAACAGCCCATCCGGTTTTGGGATGTACGCCAGCTCGGTGTTCTCCGGATGGAAGGCCAGTGGAATGAATGTCTGGAACCCGTGAGTTTCATCCTGAAGCGTTCGCAGACGAATCAAATGGTCGACTCGATGAGCAGCCTTCTCAACGTGCCCGTAGAGCATCGTCGCGTTGGACCGCAACCCCAGCGAATGGGCCGTACGATGAACATCAAACCAAACATCGCTGTCAGCCTTGTGCTCGCAGATTTGTCGTCGCACGTCTTCGTCGAAAATCTCCGCGCCTCCGCCAGGCATGCTGCCGAGCCCGACTTCCACCATCTGCTCAAGAACCCATTGAATCGGCTTCTTCGTGATGAAGCTGAACCAGCTGATCTCGACCGGAGTCCACGCCTTGATATGGATTTCAGGGCAGGTTTCGTGGATCACTTTGACGACGTTCAGATACCAATCGAAACTCTTCTTGTGATGCAATCCGCCAACAACGTGGATCTCCGTCGCTCCTGCTGAGCGGCCTTCGAGCACTCGCTGCCGCAGCATGTCGTCGGTAAACGTGTAAGCCTTTTCGTCTTTCAAGTCCGCTCGAAACGCGCAGAAGCGGCAGCGGTACACGCACACGTTGGTCGGATTCAGATGAATGTTTGTGTTGTAGAACGCAAAGTTGCCGTTCTTGCGTTCTCGAACCATGTTCGCGAGCTGACCAAGCGTGTGCAGGTCGGCTCGTTCGTCGAGCAGTACACCGTCATCGAACGACAGCCGCTGTCCGGCGAGTACCTTGTCGGCAATTGCTTTAACTTGCGGATCAGAAATGGAAAACGACATGGTCAATTCCTAACAAGGGCTGAGAGCCCTTGACCCAATGGAGCCTAACGGCTCGTTGCCGGAAGCCGCTCACGTTGTTCACTTGCCGAACATGCACGCACCGTGCGCACATAGTTCTGAATTACACTTTGGAGCGGGCTTTGCCCGCAACCCAAAGTAGCCCGTCACTCCGTGGCGGGAAGACTCGCGTCGGAGACAGGAGCAACAATGGTCGTGCAAAGTACAAAGTCGGACTCCAATTCAAAACACCCAAACATCCAGACAACCCAACACCAGAATTCCAAAGCTGATGATGGCGTTGATGTTGAAAAAGGCAATGTTCACTCGATTCAAATCGTCGGGGCGAACCAATGAATGCTCATACAACAACAACCCGCTGACTGCGACGACCCCCACCAGAAACAGCGGCCCCAAAGCCGCGAGCCACCACAGCAGCACCAGCATCACGATGGTGACGCAATGGCTTAGAAACGCAATGCGAAGAGCCGACTTCACTCCCAGGCGAGCCGGGATGCTGTGAAGACGACGTTGACGATCAAAGTCCGCATCTTGACAGGCATAGATAATGTCAAAACCACCGACCCAGAAAAAGATCACGCCCGCGAGCAAAGTTGGCACCAAAGCAAATTCGTCGCGGACAGCGATCCACGCCGCAACCGGAGACATCATCAACGCAGCCGACAGCCAGTAGTGACAAAAACTCGTCCAGCGTTTTGCCAGCGAGTACCCCAGCAGAAACAGCAACACAGGCGCGGACAAATAAAGCGGCAGTTGCTTCGGCAGAAACAAAGCCGTCGCTGCGATAAACGAAAGACTCATCACAAGTGTAAACAGCGTCACCGCTTTGACGGACAGAAGTCCCGCCGGAATATGTCGCTTCGCCGTTCTCGGATTGTCTCCGTCCACATCTCGGTCGACCAGACGATTAAACGCCATTGCGGCCGAACGAGCTGTCACCATGCAGACAAGAATTCCTGCGAGGTCTCGCCAGCGAAAGACACTATCCGACTGATGCCACGCGATCACGGCCGACAGCAGAGCAAACGGCAACGCGAAGATCGTGTGGCTGAAGCGAATCAGTTCCAGAAAGTGTTTCAGTTTTTGAAGCATAGTTTTCGGCGGACAAAGCCCCGGCCATGACGAACAGCGGCAGCGACAAGCTCGTTGTGGCCAAACCGCGAACTACGTCCCGATGTAACGCGAATACAAAGATCGCGCGACGCCGGGGTCGTTTGTTCCTCGAATGATGGCTCGTCCGTCGGGAAAAACCGTCAATTCGATTGGAATTTCGCTGCTGGCCTGTACGATTGTCACTCGTACAAGAAACGGATTGGACGTAACCGTGCCCGCAGATTCCAGCCGAGTCGCCAGTTCTCCCAGCGAAAGCTGCAGTTTCTCAGACGGAGTGATCTGAACCGCGTTTCGACCGCACAAAACCGTCGAAGCGGACTTCTGACTGCCGTGAAGCCACAAACGTTCTCCCTTGTGACACGCCGGGCAGGCAGTGGAATCCCGCAGGTGACTCACGTCAATCGGCCGAACCGACCCCGTCCAGACATCGACGATGTTCAGCCGCCGCTCCACCTGATCGCCTTTGCCAACAAGAATCTTTAAGGCGATGGCCGCCTGCAACGAGGCCACAACATTCACAGCCGGTCCAAGCACGCCAGCCGTGTCGCAGGTTTCCGTGGAACCGGGCGGAGGCGGCGACTGCATCAGGCATCGCAGACA
>JANMEV010000237.1:0-15578 GCA_031377305.1 Planctomycetota bacterium
GGCCAGCATTCTTGGAGCCGCAATGGCCTGGCAAACGGCACAGTTCGAGCAATCATGCGGAGCGTTCGGTTCCGGGTTCGACTCGCTTTCCGAATGCGAATGCGACGTTTCGCCAACATGATGAGGATGCGAACACCCGGCATGTGAATGAGGCGTTTTCGTCGATTCGCTGTCTTTAGCAATTCCGGCTTTCGCAACGCTGCACGAATCCGTGCAACCGCCAACTTCAATCACGGTATGCAGCCATGGCGCACCTGACGGAAGGAGCAACTGCCAGGAAATCAGCAGCCACGAAAGAAGTTGGAATGAACGCCGTTGCATGCACTTTGAGCCGAGAGAACCAAAGGTCTATAAAACCGCCCGACACCACCGGGCGCGAGAATATCCTATCTGTGCTTACGGCATGGTCAAAGGGGATTGCTGGATGAAACATCAAATTTCAACGCTCAGTTGAAACTTTCGAGACTCAAGTTTCCGCCCCGGTGGCAAAAAGCGACATCACATGCAGCCATTGTGAACAAAACTTCTCATTCCGGGCGAGCAAGAAGGAAGCGGGAAGGTCATTCTTTGGCGTCAAAACACTTGGCCTCGACCATTTTTGCGACCGTCATGGCCCTTGTGTTTCCGCGTTGCGCTACTTGCCGACAACTGCTCCTAACTTCTACCGCGATAATCGAGTAATGCCGCAGTGAATGAGAGTCTTGTCGCACAAACTGTCAAACTCCATATCGGATAGCAAGATCTGATCTAGCGTCGTCTGATTCTGCTCCAGCTTCGCACGAAACTGATCATCTTCCAGCATTCCAATACGAACAGCTCGATCTCGAAACCCTTCGCCGAGTTGTTCCCTGCACAAGTCCAGACACTCTGCAATCTCAATGTGGCCGTTTTGTCTATACCAGTCTGCAATCTCAACAACCATCCCGCCTTGGGTATTGTAAAGCAACTGCGAAAGTCCGCCATTTGCAAGCTGTAGTGTTCCTTCGCGCGCGGCCCAACACAACTGAACGTCTCGCGGCCACACACAGTTCTCTGGGAAGAAGCCGGACAACGTCCAGGACTCATGTGGACGCTCAAGATAGTAAGCAGCAAAGTATGCTTCTGACAACGAGAACTGCCCACTTAACGTGTCCAAGGTCGAGATCAGCTTTTGCCGCCTTGCGATACTGGGGCGTTCTGAAAGAAGCTCATTGATCATCGCATAAGGCTCTGGCATATCGCCGCACCCAATAACGGTACTCAGAAAACAGCAGACAAGAAAGAAATTTGATTTATTCAATGAGCTTCTAACGGCGTCTTCACTCACCCCAAAAACCTTCATGTTGACGCTCCCCGCCGGTAGAAGACCTCGCTTCGGACGAATAAAACAGGTCAGGTCTCATTCTTTGGTCTTTCGCGTGGCCGAGTGGCGCTTTCGAGGCTGACGCGGAAAGCGCTACTTATAGTCCATTGAGTGTCTCCGAACGGGAGTCCACGTTTTGCGCTATTCCGTACGGATTGCAACTAGGCTTCGGTCTCGACATTGTTTTCCCTTGAACTCCAGTTTCGCGGCTGAGTTGGATCGTTGGGAATGACCAGCCAGCGGGGTTCACAAGACGAACGACGCCTTTTGGGCAGGCGGCAAAAAATAACTCTACCGAACGCACTTCACGTGAGCCTGAGGCGCTAGCCGATTTCGTGCCTTCAAATCGGCTAGCGCCTCAGGCTCAACTGGTAATCTTTATTCTGCCGTATGCCTCTTCAACATATCACTGGGGAATGAATGTGGAGTTTCGTTGTATAACCACGAACGACACGAAAAATGAAGGAGACGGGCAAGGGACGCTTACTTCAGATCTCTGTTGGAATGCGATTCTTTCGTGTGATTCGTGTCTTTCGCGGTTCTCTTGCGGGTTGTTGATTTGGCCTTCGGTCTTGTCTCGGCAGACTTCCCGCTTCAAAACTGTCGGTTGCGGTGAGTATACTGCTGCTCCACACCGAGGCTGTCACAAACCGGCTAACCGAGTTTCCCACCCCACGCCTTCTGATGCCATCCCATGCTGCACGCTCGACAACACTCCGGTCGGTTCCTGGCCATTCTTCTGACAGCTGCTTTTTGCGTTGCAGCGATGCGAACGGTTGCGGCCGATGATGCTCACTTTGAACATCACATTCGCCCAGTGCTGGCGGACACTTGTTTTCGCTGTCACGGGGATGCCAAAGTTTCGGGGATGTTGCGAGTCGATTCGCCCGAGGCGTTGTTGAAGGGTGGCGAGTCTGGTCCGGCGATTGTCCCGGGGAATCCGGAAGACAGTCTTTTGATCAAGGCCATCCGGCGACATGAAGATGTGTCGGCGATGCCGCCCGAGAAGGAGAAAGCTCTGCGACCTGATCAGGTCGCGGCATTCGAAGCGTGGATCAAGTCCGGTGCGGAATGGCCGGCTGAATCGAGGAAGTTCGAAGGCCACAAGCACTGGGCGTTTGAACCGGTTCAAGACCCAACGCCGGCGGCGGTGAAGGATTCCGCGTGGGCTCGGAACAGCATCGATGCGTTTATCCTCGCCAGACAGGAAGCTGCGGGAGTCGGTCCCGCACTGCAGGCGGACAAGCGAACGCTCATTCGTCGCGCGACGTTTGATTTGACCGGCATGCCACCGACGCCGGAAGAGATCGACGCATTCGAACGCGATGCGTCTGACGATGCGTTTGCGAAACAGGTCGATCGTTTGCTCGCGTCGCCTCGTTATGGAGAACGCTGGGGACGGCATTGGCTGGACGTTGTTCGATATGCGGACACGGCCGGCGAAACGGCCGACTATCCGGTGCCGCTGGCCTGGCGATATCGAAACTATGTGATCGATGCCTTCAACGCGGACAAACCCTACGACCAGTTTCTGAAAGAGCAGATTGCGGGCGATGTCGTCGCCAATCAAAAGTCGACTGGCAACTACGCTGAGCAAGTCACGGCAACCGGCTACCTGGCGATCTCGCGGCGGTTCGGATTTGATTCGGAGAATTATCACCACCTGACGATTCAGGACACGATCGACACGCTCGGTCAGTCTGTGCTGGGACTCAGCCTTGGCTGCGCGAGGTGTCATGATCACAAGTTTGATGCCGTCACGATGAAGGACTATTACGGGCTGTATGGAATCTTCGACAGCAGTCGATATTCGTTTCCGGGCTCCGAGCAGAAGCAAAAATTCCGCGCGATGGTTCCGCTGCTGCCGCCGAGCGAAGCGGTTCCCAAATGGCGGCAGTTTGATCAGCGAGTTGCCACGATCGCTGTCAGTCTGGAGAAACAGAAGCAAGCGGTCCCGACCGCCATCCTGCGATCGCTCAACGATATGGACGGCGACTTCGAAATGCAGGCACCAGCGGCTGGAGGCAGCAACGGAGTCCTGGTTCCTCCATGGCTGTACGAAGGAAAGATCGCCGTCACCAATGCGGCTCAAAGCCCGTTTCGAAATCTGTACGCTCGGGGAAAAGTCGGAGCCAGCCTGGCCGCCGACGCTGGCAAGTATCGAATCGCTCAGTCGCTCTATCCGCGGCGTTCGGTCGAAAACTGCAACATGGTGTTCGTGAACCTCGACTTCCGAGTGGCAGCATCCGACGCTGGCGCAACTGGGTCTCATCGAATTTCGATTGGATCCTATCCAGCAGCGCCGGCCGTTGTGGTCGTCGTATCGGCCGATGCCGTGTCGCTTCAAATCGGTGATGCGATCGAACGAGTCGCCGACGCTAAGCCAAATGAATGGCAGAACCTTCAGCTTCATATCGACCTGCAAGCAAAGACTGTCTCTGGAAGCGTGGGTCCTGCTGGATCGCTGGCGACATTTTCCGGCAAGCCCTTGTCGTCCGACTGGCCGGGCATGATTGATTTTACCGTGATCGAATCGTCGGGTGCTGAGGGCTCAAAATTCCCTGCGATTGAATTCGACAATCTGGGCGTTCAGGAAACGCCCATCGCGGCGGCATCGACCGAGTTGCCTGCTTCGATCTTTGGCGACGCAGATCCGGCAGTGTTGGCGAAAGAACTGCAGGAGCTCGTGGGAATCGGCGGCAACTTTGAAATGCAGACGAATGACACTGCGCCAGCGAGTCCCTGGAATTCGGGTCCGAACAGCGTCGTGAAGCTGTCGTCGAATTCGCAAAGTGAGTTTCAAAACTACTTTCCAAAGGGTGAGCTTGGAATCCACATGCCGAACCGCGGCGAGTACGACGGTTTTGGACTTTCGCTGCCAAAGGCGTGGAAGGCCGACGAAACCGACCAACTGTTTTCCTGCTTCGACTTCCGATGTGCGGATGTCGCGGCGGGCGGTGATGGTTCCTGGCGGCATTACATCGGCCACGGTCCGGGGAACTCGGCGGCGATCGAAGTCTTCTTCAACGGCAAGCAGTTCTTCCGTCGCAGCGGCGATTCTCGCGATGCCGTTTGTGCGCTCACCGTGGGCGAATGGTACCAGGTTCAGTTGACGCTGAACCTCAAGTCGCGGACTTACACGGGTGTGATCGCTTCGAAGACGTCACGCGTTGAATTCACGGGCGACGTTTCAACGGGCTGGGATGGTCTGGTCGATTACTCATTCATTGACAGCTACGGCCACATCGGCGGAGTTCGGCCCGCGCTGGATGTGGACAACTATGAGATCGCGGAGACCGCGTTTTCGCCCACCGATGCAACGAAAATTGCCGACGCCACCGCTGAAGCCGCTCAGCGACTCAGCCGCGCGAGGCAGATTCGTGATCAGCTCGCCGCGATTCAGAACGAGACGAAGAGAGAATCGGAGGAACTGAACACGTTGCTGGTCGATGGTCCGTTTCCGATGACATACGGAATGGCCGAAGGCACGCCGCACAATGTTCACGTTCAACTGCGAGGGGAACCGTCTCAGCCTGGCGAGGAAGTGCCGCGAGGTTTCGTCCGCGCGGTCGGTGGCGATCCGTTGCCCGCGAACACTTCCGGAAGCGGTCGGCTGGAGCTGGCGGAATGGCTGACTCATCCTGCGAATCCGCTGACGTCGCGAGTGATGGCGAACCGAATCTGGCAGTATCACTTCGGCCACGGGCTGGTGAAGACGCCGAACGATTTTGGTGTTCGCGGGTTGCCGCCATCGCATCCGGAGTTGCTCGATCATCTCGCCACGCAGTTTGTTCGCAGCGGCTGGTCGATCAAATCCATGCATCGCCTGATCATGCTCAGCGCGACGTATCAGCAGGCGTCGGAAGCGCACCATGCGATGCCTTCATCGACCGCCGCAACAACAGCCGCGGCCGATGCGGGCGAACTTTACACGCACTTTGCTCGACGAAGACTTGACGCCGAAGAGATTCGCGACTCGATTCTGGCGATCAGCGGTGAACTGGATTCTGACCCCGCAAAGGGTCACCCGTTTCCTTCGCCGATTAGCTGGGGATTTTCTCAACACGGTCCCTTCAGTGCCGTTTATGATCACAACAAGCGCAGCGTTTATCTGATGACTCAGCGGCTGAAGCGACATCCGTTTCTGGCTTTGTTCGATGGGCCGGACACCAACGCATCGACCGCTGATCGCTTGGGAACCACAGTACCGACTCAGGCATTGTATTTTCTGAACGACCCGTTCGTGCATACCAAAGCCGACGCCTGGGCGACGCGACTTGAAGCCAGCCTCGCGTCTCGAAGTCAGCAGATTGACTACGCCTACCGATTGACGCTGGGGCGTCCCGCAACGGCCGATGAATCGCTTGACGCGGATACATTTCTGGACGCATACCAGTCGGAGCTGACCAACATCGGCCAGGACAACGTCGCCCATCGGTCGCTGACGGCGTTTCTTAGAACATTGCTCGGAAGTAACGAATTCCTGCACGTCGATTGATCTATTCGACTGATTTGGAGATCCCATGACAACACAGATGAATTACGACTCGACTCGGCGAGGTGCGTTGCGATCGATGGTCGGCGGCTCGATGCTGCTGCCCGGTTTGGTTTCGCAACTGATGGCCGAACAATCGGACTCAAACCCCGCCGACCCGCTGGCTCCGAAGGAGACTCATTTTCCAGCGAAGGCCAAACGAGTCATCTTTCTCTACATGAGCGGCGGAGTTTCGCACGTCGATTCGTGGGACCCGAAACCAAAGCTGTTTGCGGACGTCGGAAAGACGATCCCCGTGAATGAGTTTCAGGGTCGAAAGGGGGACTTCAGTATGTTCCTCAAGCGGCCTCAGTGGGAATTCAAGCCGCACGGGCAGTGTGGGACGGAAGTCAGCGACCTGTTTCCTCACATGGCTGAATGTGTCGACGATTTGTGCGTGATTCGATCGATGAAGTCGGATCACACGAATCATTACGAAGCGACGCTGGGGATTCACACGGGTTCGTTTACGTTCGCCAGGCCCAGCATCGGTTCGTGGCTGAGCTATGGGCTCGGCACGGTCAATCGCAACCTTCCGTCGTTCGTGGTGATTGCTCCTCAGTCGCCGTATGCCGGAGGCCAGGTTTGGGGCAGCGACTTCCTTCCCGGCGCGCATCAGGGAACACTTGTGGTGCCGGGACCGGAACCGGTGGCCAATATCCAGCGTCGATCGCCGAGCAGCCGACTTCAGGAAATGGAGCTGGCTGCGATGGCGAAAATGAACCGACGCCATCTGGAATCTCGGCCCGATGATCCGCTGCTGACGGCTCGCATGAAGTCGTTCGAAACGGCGTTTGGGATGCAGGCGGAAATGCCGGAGGTCTTCGATCTGTCCAAAGAAGACGACGCAACTCTGGCGATGTACGGTCTTCCGCGAGGCAGTACGAGCGGTTTCGCGTGGCAGTGCCTGGTGGCTCGTCGACTTGCAGAACGAGGCGTTCGGTTTGTGGAATTGATCGACGTGGGATCGTCGTCGAACTGGGATGCTCACGGTGACATGATGACGCACACTCCGTTGGCGAAGAACGTGGATCAGCCGATCGCCGGACTTCTGAAGGACCTGAAGCAGCGAGGTATGCTCGAAGATACTCTCGTCGTCTGGACAACGGAATTCGGTCGCACGCCGTTCAACT
The DNA here is from genome assembly GCA_031377305.1 of Planctomycetota bacterium. Taxonomy (GTDB): domain Bacteria; phylum Planctomycetota; class Planctomycetia; order Planctomycetales; family Planctomycetaceae; genus SXXK01. Next base: position 7,010 of record JANMEV010000237.1, read on the forward strand.
CCGCCGCCGGTGCGGCCGGTCGCGAACATCATCACTGGGTCTATTCGTCATGGCTGGCCGGAGCCGGAGTAAAGCCCGGAATCACTTACGGCGAATCCGACGAATACGGCATCGATGTCGCGAAGGACGTCGTCCACGTTCACGACTTCCACGCGACGATTCTGCACTTGATGGGACTCGACCACGAACGCCTGACGTATCGTCAAACGGGCCGGGATTATCGCCTGACGGATGTCGCAGGGCGAGTTGTGAAGGGGATCCTGAGCTAAAACTTGATCGCCGGCTGAATTCCAGCCACACATTGCCAGCACAAATCGTCTAACGGCAAGCCGCAGACGCCAGTTTTGAAGTTGCGATGTTGCAGACTTCGGGAGATCAACGGGTTAACACAGGGAATATCACAACCCGACGCGTCAGCGAGGGATTTACGGAGACCCTTTGCGAACGCTCCAGCTCAATCCCTCACTGACGTTTCGGGTTATGATGGCCAAAAACGGGCAACTTCAAAAGGCGCCTGCGTGCTGTCATGCGTCGGCTTAAGCTTGTGAGGAGTGACATGCTGTTGTCGAACAGAAGGCAACGAAGCGAACGAAGGAATCGCAAGTTGACCGGAGTGTGCTTTGTGATTCTGTGCGTGTTTGCCATTAAGCGAATTGCTACTCAAGCCCCAGCGAGGCGAGGACGCTGTGTTCGAGCTTTGCAGACTTAGCGGCGTCCTTGAGTTTCGACACGACAAAGAACTTGTGATTCGCGACCGCCTGTTCGGTGATGTTCAAACGCGTTGCCACATCTTTGTTGGCCCAGCCGAGGACGAAGATCAGTTCCACGCACTGCAGACGTTCCCACGCTCCTGTGGCTTTGAAGTCCTGGATCAGTTCTTTCAGGCAGGTTTCGACCAGCGTGGATTCCGCACGGGACTTCTCGCTGCTTCGCATCATGCTGGAGGCGGCTCGCCCAGGGCCAGTCAGGTCACGGGCAGCACCGTCTTTGGATTCGGATGTCAAAAGTGGCAGCATCGGACGTCGTCCGGATCGTCGCATGAAGTCGATCAGCTTGTGCGCGGCGATGGAGAACAGCCAGGATTCCAGCGGCGTGCGATCGTCATAGTTCGGCAGCGCTTTCAGGAAGCCGAGGAATGTTTCCTGAACAATGTCTTCCGCCGCCGATCGATCCTGCAGCCGAGTTCTTGCGAAGGCCAGCAGTCGACCTTCGTAGAGATCGATGCACTGCTGCCACGCATCCGCTTCGCCGGCTCGGATACGCTGAACAAGTTGACGGTCGGCTTCACTGGCGGCCATGAGATTTCTGTAAACGTTTTAAAGGCTGAAAGAGTTCAAACGACGTGTGACAGGAATGCGAGTTGTAGCCTGTGAGCGGACGATCTTCCAACGAAGGAATAGGCGGCTGCAATTCGGCGGGTGCATCGCCGCTCACCATTCCGTTTCTGAATCCTTCACGCCGTTGCGGATTTGTTCTTTCGCTGTTGCTGCGATTTTCTTAGCAAGGGCTCGTAGCTGTTCGGATAAATCTTCAGCCTTCAGACGTTTTAACTGCTGCACCGCCGCGTTCGGTCGCTGGCGCTGAGTCAGCAGGAGTTGAGCCATCCGGACTCGAGCCCATGCGTTCTGTTCCGAATATCGATCGATGAATTCCTGCAGCCAGAGTTCCGCTTCATCAAACGCCTGAGCCTGCAGCAGCCCGACGGCCAGCTTGCGAGTTCGCTCAGAATTCGGACAGATGGTTTCATCCTGCATTCGCAGTGTAAACAACTCATCGGCTGCCGTCAGGAAATCGCCGCTGTCGATGAGTTGGTCGATTTGGGAGATTGCGGCCTGATGCTTTTTGCGTCGTGCCGAAGACGCGCGGTTCGCGGTTTCGGATTCTGCGTCATCGCTGGCTTCGGGAACCGGGACATCGCCGTAAACTTTAGCCGGTCGTCCGTGAGCACCCAGCGCCCAATCCTCTTCTGCGAAGCGACCGTACTTGCCGCTCATCACGGCGAACAAGTCCCACTTCTCGCAATCGACCCAGCCCTTTTTCAGGAACAAGACTCCGACTGGAAATCCTACAACAGCGCCAAGCAAATGAAGCATCGAGGTGCCGAAGCTGGGCCAAATCAGAAGCTCCACCACTTCGAATCCGAAGTACCAAATTGAAAGAGTCATGATGGTAATGTCGAACGAGAAGACTCGAGCGAAAGGGATCAGCATCATCCCGAAGAACATAAAGAAGCCAACAAAATGGACTTCATTTTTTGGCGCCCAAACGAGACTAATTGCCATCAAACCAAAGATCACATCGGATGCACCAAGACATCCGCCTTCGGTCTGCCACAGTGTCAACACATCGGTGATCGCGCCGGAGGCGATGCCGATACCGAGATACATTGGAATGAATCGGTACCACCCGAGTTTGCCCTCAACAACCAATCCAAAGCACCACAGGAAAATCATGTTTCCAATCAGATGGCTGAATCCGGCGTGAGCAAATGACGAAGACAACCATTGGACAGGATTCAATCCGTTGCCGTACTCAAGGATCCACGGCTCAAGCCGCTCTGGATTCAATGCAAACCCCGTCGCTGCGAAACAAACAACGTTGGCGACAATCAGACCAATCGTCCCAAACGGAAAATGGTAGATCGGAGCATCGGTTGATGTCGGGATGAGGAAAAACATGCGAGTCCAGCTTCATAGAACTCAGAAGTCTGCGATCCGTTCTGACCAATCAACCTTCGTGCGACAACCGGAAAATGCTGGCCGTCAATGACCACTTTGATGTCACTTGGCTTTCGGTTCCAGATGAGCAGCGACAGTTCTGGCAAGATTGACGAAGTCAGACGGGATCATCAGCACGGTTGTACTGTTTTGTTCGGCACCGACTTCGGCGATCATTTGCATTCGACGAAGTTCAAGGGCTGCTGGATTTCCGGCCATGAGTGCAGCGGCGGCGGCCAGTTTTTCGAAAGCTTCCAGCTCCGCTTTGGCCTTGATGATGCGAGCCCGCTTTTCGCGGATGGCTTCGGCCTGAATCGCCATGACCTGCTGCATCGCTTCGGGCAGTTCGATGTCAGGAAATTGGGGATAGGCCAGCCGCAACCGCGTTTAGTCGTGGTGATCGACGTTGCCCGGCTCAGGCAAAAGTCCTGTCAGGATTGCGCCAGCCAGAGCATAGCCGCCAGCCACGCAGGCACCGACGACGGCCATTTGGCCGGGGCTCGTTGCCAGAGTGATCGTCAGAAACGCGGCAGCAGTACCGATGATGCGGCCGCCGATGTTGGCAGCGAAGCTTTCACCGGTACCTCGCAAATGGACAGGGAAGACCAGCGGGATGTAGTTGCCCCAGAAGCTGAACTGGCCAACCGTCAGCACTCCCGCCATGAAGATTCCGAACTTGATCATCGTCAGAGATTCGGACTGCAGGGCACCGCCTATCCAGTAGAACAAAGCTGGCACGACGATCAACGCTGGGATCTGGAAGACTCGCAAAAGGCTTCGCCGGCTGACAATTTTCAGAGCCAGAATCGCCAGCAGAGCACGGCCCAGAAGTCCGCCGAGTTCCTGCCAAAGCGTCACGCCGGCAACGACAGCATCGCTTTCATTGCCAGCCGCTTTTTTCTGATCCGGAGTGTATTCAGGTTTGCCGGTTTCCTTGTTCTTGCCGGCTGGTTCGCCAGCCTTGGCTTTTGCGGCCGCAAGGACCTGTTGGTGTCCGGATTCTTTTGGAGTTCCCAAAGCCTGGGCACCCAAAATCTGAGGCAACTGCTGGATTGCTCCGAACGCGATGCCATAGCTGGCGGCGAAGACCAGCGTCGTGACAATGGTTGTCTTGCGAAGAGCCGGGCTGAAGAGCTCAGCGATCGATGGCCGACGCAGCGTGCCAGCTTCTTTCTTCTTCTGCCATTCAGGAGACTCAGGTAGAAACGGACGGATCAGCAACAGAGGCAACGCGGGAATTACGCCGGAGATCAACGTGTATCGCCACGCTTCGTGACCATCGTGAATCGCCGGAAGGCTCATCGCGATCTTGCCAGCCAAAATATTCATCCCGGCAACAAGCAGACCGCCGAAGGACGAAAACGCCTGAGTCCACCCGAGCACTTTCTCACGCTGTTCGTGAACGGGAAATAGCTCGGCCAGCCACGCAACGGCGGCAACGAACTCCACGCAGACTCCGACGAACACACAGCAGCGAAAGAACAGCAAGTGATACAAGCTGGTGGAAAATCCGGCCGCACAGGCTCCGAAGGCATACAGCAAAATGCTGAATGTCAAAACTCTGCGTCGACCAAGTCGGTCTGTCAGCCAACCGCCCCAAAGTCCGAAGATTCCGCCCGCCAGAGCCGGAACGAAAAACAATACTCGAGCCCACGCGACGTAGTTCGCTCCACCCGGCAACCACAACGCCATTGCGGCGGGTTTCGCCATTCCGCCTTTGACGGCTTCTTCAATCAAAGGAGCACTCAGAGCGGCCATGGCCGGCTTGATGATCAGCGGCAGCATCAGCAGTTCATAGATGTCGAACGCAAAGCCAATTGCGGCGATGGTACAAACGAGCCACTGAACGGGAGTGAGTTTGAAGGCGGGAGTTGAAGACATGGATGAAAGAACCCTGATCGCGGAAAGTGATCTTGTGAGAACAATGTATGTTGGAGATTCCTGTCCGACTGCAAACTGAGTAGATGGGACATTCGTGTCCGACGACGATTCGACGGGAAGGAATGCCCATCCGGCATTTTAATGCTGGTCCGACCGTTGACCGCGGATCGTAACGAGCCGCATATCAGAGATCCAACGTCATGCAAGCCCGGAAGTCCTGAGTTTCCTGATCTTGCGGTCTTCCCGCAACTTGTGAACGTTGTGACGGAACGACGATTGCAACCGCAGTCCAGACTGCGGATCATGTTCGATAATTCAGCCACCGGATCTGGTGAGCTTTCCAGTTTCTGTTTCCCGGAATTTCAATGAACTCTCCTGCATCAGCGGGCTCGGATCACTCCAGCAGCCCTGCAACGGACGCAGCACACGCGTCTGGATCGGCTCATCATCAGTCGTTTTGGCTATGGGTACTTTGCCTGACGGGTGTTGATTACTTCAGCACACTTGCCTATCAGCCGTCCATCGCAATCACCAGTGCCGGTCGGCTCGCCCCGATGGCGACGATACTCCTGGTTTTGGTCACTTTGTTTGGCGCGGTGCCGATTTACTGCCGAGTCGCCAAATCGTCGCCTCATGGACAGGGTTCGATCGCCATGCTGCAGCGGTTGCTGCGAGGCTGGTCGGGAAAATTTCTTGTTTTGACGCTTCTGGGATTCGCGGCGACGGACTTCGTGATCACCATCACACTGTCTGCCGCGGACGCTGCGAAGCATCTTATTGAGAATCCGCTGTTTCAACATGCGCCGAAGTTTATGCACAGCCAGATCGGAATCACTTTGGCCATGATCATGGCATTGGGTGCGCTCTTTCTGAAAGGCGTGCGTGAAGTTATTGGAGTTGCCGTTGCGATCGTCGCTGTGTATCTGGTGATGAATGTAATCGTGATCTCCGGCGGCCTCGTGACGCTGGCTCAGCAACCGCACTATGTGACCGAATGGTGGACCAAGCTCAGTTCCGGCGATGTCGGAATCTCGCCCCATCACCACGATGCGCCGGCGGAAGAAGCCGAGGCAGGCGCCGTTGCCGATGCGGGGTCAGAGACACCGGAAGAAGCCGCAGCCGACCCTGCACCTGCGGAATCTCCTGCGGCACCCGCTCCGCTGGTTCCGCTGACGTGGTACGCAGGGTTGTTCATGAGTGCGTTGCTGTTTCCAAAGCTGGCTCTGGGCTTGAGCGGCTTTGAAACAGGCGTCGCCGTCATGCCGCAGATCAAAGGTGACAGCACCGACACCGAAGAGAATCCACTGGGACGTATCAAGAGAACTCAATGGCTGCTCATTTCGTCAGCGCTCATTATGTCGGTGATGCTGATCGGTTCGTCCATCACAGTGACGATGCTGATTCCACTGGAAGAGTTGGCTCACGGCGGCCCGGCTTATGAACGAGCTCTTGCGTATCTTGCGCATGCCGAAGGTGGCCTGAAGCTTTGGCCGTTCTTTGGCGAAATCTTTGGCACGATGTACGACATGAGCACGGTTGCGATTCTGTGCTTTGCCGGTGCCAGTGCGTTGTCGGGGTTGTTGAACCTGATTCCTCGCTACCTGCCTCGCTTCGGTATGGCTCCGGACTGGGTATCGGCGACGCGACCGCTGGTCTGCGTCATCATCGCCGTGTGCCTTGTGGTGACGCTCATCTTTCGAGCATCCGTGGAAGATCAGGGTGCTGCGTATGCAACAGGCGTGATGGTTCTGATCCTCAGCGCTTGCGTTGCCGTGACGATTGAGCGATACCACGAGCGAGTTGGTAAGACGATGAAACGAATTCCATGGCGGACCGTCATCATCACGCTGGTGTTTCTTTACACGGCGACTGACATCATGATCGAAAAGTCGGAAGGCTTGATCATCTCACTGTTCTTCATCGCCGCGATCATGGGCGTGTCCCTTGTTTCGCGAGTCGTCCGCAGCGACGAGCTGCGAGTCGTCCGATTTCAGTTTACGAACAATGATTCCAAGTTCCGGTGGCACACGCTGCAGCATGTTGAGATTCCTGTGCTCGCTCCTCATCGTCCCGGTGCCCGCACTCTGGATGAAAAGGAACGCGAGCTTCGAATCTGGCATCATCTGGATGACGAAATCCCGGTTGTGTTTGTGGAAATCTCACTGGGCGATACGAGCGACTTCTTTCAGGAGCCGATGCTTGATATTCGCCACGAAGGGGGTCGATACATTATTCGAGTCAGTCGTTGTACGTCGATTGCTCCTGCGATAGCGGCCATGGCACTATCGCTGAATGGAACAACCAAACCAATCGAACTTCACTTTGGCTGGTCGGATGAAAGTCCGCTGAAAATGAATTTGGGGTTTCTACTGTTCGGCGAAGGCAATATACCATTCCTGGTAAAAGAACTTTTGCGAGACGCTCAGCCAGATGAAGCGTTGAGGCCGCGAGTGATTATCGGTTAAGGCTGGGTGGGCGGCTTTGCTTGCCTCGGTCATTGGTTAAAAGCAAGCCGCAGGCGAATGCGTTTTGTTCGCCCGTGGCTGAGGATTGAAGGGCGACGAATCAGGTACTGCGTTAAGCAATCAGCAGATTGGAACAGAAGCAAACGAAGGGAACGAAGTCGGTCTCAACGACTGCTCACTTTTTGTAACCTGCAATCAAAACTGACCTGCATTCCTTTGTTGACTTCGTTTCCTTCTGTTCCATTCGCTATTGCCCAATGGCAGATGCCTGGAGTTCCGTGGTCCGAATGGCCTCGGAGCATCCCGGGACACCGGCGCCTTTGGCCTGCCGACACACAAACACGACCTGTGGGAGTGATTGAATGCGATCCGCACAATTCCGACACCTGCTTTCGGAAGTCTCACGACGTCGCATGCTGCAGCTGGGTGCGGCGGGATTGCCCGGGTTGCTGAGTTCGCGGTCACTGCTGGCCGATGGCAATTCGCTCATCGCGAAGGCCGATCATTGCATGGTGCTGTTTCTGAACGGCGGGCCCAGTCATCTCGACATGTGGGATATGAAGCCGGAAGCTCCCACGGAAATTCGAGGCGAATTCGATCCCATCGCCAGCAGCCTTCCGGGAGTTCCCGTCAGCGAACATCTGCCCCGACTGGCTCAGCAGATGCATCGCACGACGCTGATTCGATCCATGCATCACAGCGTCAACAATTCTCACGCCGCGGCTGTCTACGCGGCTCTTACGGGTCATGATCGAGGCGAACAGGGCGGCGGTGCGAAGCCGTCGGACCATCCGTCGCCGGGTTCTGTCATGGCGAAGCTGCGACCTGCGGCGAATCGAACTTTGCCCTACATCAGTCTGCCTTACAAAACCAAAGAAGGCGCGGGTGGACCTTTGCAGCCAGGATTTCTGGCCGGGTTCATGGGACCAACGTTCGATCCGTTCTGGGTGCTCAATAATCCCGACGCTGCGGACTTCCACGTCGACAATCTCGCGCTGCCGGATCCGGTGACTCCGCAGCGGATGAGCGATCGAACTCGGTTGCTGTCGGATCTTGGGCGAGGCCTCGCGATTCGTAACGAATCGTCTCTTTCGGCGATCGACAATTTTCAGTCGCAGGCCTTTGAACTGCTCACATCCGATGCGGCCCAGCGAGCGTTCGATCTGGATCTGGAAACGCCCGAGATGCGGGCTCGCTACGGTCGCAACATTTACGGACAAAGCACGCTTCTCGCTAGACGTCTTGTGGAAGCAGGTACACGGTTCGTGACGCTGTCCTGGGCTCCGGATGCAAACGCGACATGGGATACTCACGGTGACAACTTCAACAAGCTGAAGAAGATCCTGCTGCCCGAATTCGATGCCGCATGCAGCAGTCTTTTGCAGGATCTGGACGATCGCGGCTTGCTGGAACGAACTCTGGTTTGTGTGCTTGGTGACTTCGGACGCACTCCGAAGATCAACGCTGCCGCCGGGCGAGACCATTGGAATTCGTGCTACACCATCA
>JANMEV010000238.1:0-10144 GCA_031377305.1 Planctomycetota bacterium
ACCCTGACAAGGGCCGATCAACTGTTGACACCCTGCGAAATGTGGCCGAGAATTCAGGCACCTTCCTGAGAACTCCCGCCTCATTGGACATGCCGCCATGGCCCATTCCGCCCGCCGATCTGTTTCGATGTGTCCCGGCCCGGTTTCTCGCCGCAGTATTTTGGAAGCCGGATCGCTGGGGCTCGGGATGTTGGGGCTAAGCGATCTCCTGAAGCTGCGAGCTCAGGCGTCGGAAAAAACGGCTCGCCATTCGACTCCGGACACTTCAATCATCTTCATCTGGCTGCCGGGCGGCCCGCCGCATATGGAGATGTACGATATGAAGCCGGATGCTCCTGAGGAGTATCGCGGCATCTTCAAACCGGTTCCAACAAACGTCAAAGGAATCGACGTTTGCGAACTGCTGCCTCTGCATACCAAATGTGCTGATCGCTACAACATCGTTCGGTCTGTCGCTCACGAGTTCGCCGATCACGGTGGCGGCCACAAGAGATTTCTGACAGGTCGAAAGCCGGCGACTCCCGATGGCTTTGTCAATGATGCTCCTGCTGTCGGTTCGATCGTGGCGAAATGCCGCGAGCACTTCGCGACAGGAATGCCCAACTACGTGTCCGGCACCGAACCGGGTCGTGCTGGCGTCGATGTTTACAGCTTTGGAGCGGCCTATCTTGGCCCGTCGTACACGCCGTTCAACATTCCCGGCGATCCCAGCGAACCTGGCTTCTCGGTCAAAAATCTTTCCGTCGATGGTCAAGCGTCAGAAAGATTGAATGACCGTACGTCGCTGCTGAACGGCTTCGACCGTTTGCGTCGCACCATTGATGATACCGGCGTGATGAACGCGATGGATCAATTCAATCAGCAGGCAATCACAATGCTGACCAGCGATCAGGCTCGCAATGCGTTTGATCTTTCAAAGGAATCGGATGCTCTTCGAGACCGCTACGGTCGACATGCCTGGGGCCAGCGAGCGTTGATGGCTCGTCGCCTTGTGGAAGCCGGTTGCAGCTTCGTCACGATGGTGATGGAGAATCCGTATCAGTCAGGAGTCGAATGGCTGAAGAATGGAACCTACAACTGGGATTCTCACGCCGTCAACTGCCATTTGTTCGACGATGCCAAAGTGCGTTTCCCGATCTACGACCAGGCTGTCACGGCGCTTGTGGAAGACATCTACAATCGAGGACTCGATCGCAAAGTCATGCTGGTCGTGACAGGCGAATTCGGACGCACGCCTCGGATCAGTACTCAGGTCGGAACTCAAACGGGCATCATGCAGCCGGGCCGCGACCATTGGCCTCAGGCGATGTCGATGCTGCTGGCCGGCGGCGGCATGCGAACTGGCCAGGTGATCGGATCAACCAACGCGAAAGGCGAAGAGCCCAAAGAGCGACCGTTGACGCCGAACGACCTTTGGGCGACGGTGTATCGCCATCTGGGAATCGATTGGAATCAGTCGTTCATAGACCGCAGCGGCCGCCCGATGCCAATCCTTCCTTTCGGTGAACCGATTTCGGAACTGCTCCCGGTTTCGTGATGCTCGCGATTGGCAAGCGGGGGTCATTAGATCATTTTCGGAAATCATCGAACACGGTATCCGCAGGCTTTGAACCAGTTTTGCAGTCGACCGGGAGGATATTTTTGATCGCGTCGGAGATGTTGTTCCAGAGTCGCCCCTGAGTTCGAGCGGCAGCGGATCGCAGGTAAGTTATCAACTGAGAAAAGAAATTCTCAATGGCAGCGTTCAGACAGTCGCCGTTTCCGTCGAATACGGAGGCTGAAAACGAATCTAGACGCTGGGCGAATTGATGAGTTAGCCCACTCGACTGCTTTTTACGAACTGAGGTTGTCAGGAATGATGATCTCAACACCGTGCAGTTTCGGCACCAGAACTTTTTCGACAAGCGTCTGAAAGGTCGATGCGTTTGTGGCTCCATCAAACACGAAAGCAGCCCGGACGGCCTGATGGTCAATCGCCGGGAACAGTGGACTTGGTTGCCAGTGGCCAGCTGGAGCTTTCACGACAAGCCGTTAGCTGTAAACGCGGGGAACGACCTCGCTGGCGCAGCATGTTCGTCTTGGCAGCTGTATCATCGAAGAAGATCAGCCGTCTTCCGTTTAATCCATTGATGGACGATCAATCATCGGCATTCTGCAAGGCGATAGGGACGCGTTTCGACTTCGGATCAGCCATGATCCTTCAGCACCGAAGCCCATTTCAGATCCCTAAATTGGCCGGTGGTGAAAATTTTCGAAAACCTTTGTCACAACCGACGACTCCGCAGCAATAGTGCACCCGAGGGATGTTTCTCTGGTTCCCGCGGGTTTCGAAAAGGCGTTGTGTCGGTGGCAAAGGCACTCTCTAAAACTCCGGATCTGCGAAACGCTGCACGTTGCGGAACCTCTGGAGTTGGGATTGTCGTTCACTCGCAACCATTCTGTTGGACGGACCTGCGAAATCCGTGGCAACATATTATCGAGTATCATCGCCCCATGGCGTCTCATCCTGTGTGTGTTGGGCTCGTTCCTGTCGCGAGCCCCTCGGTAACTTCGATATAGTAACTGCGAGAAGGACTGCGCAGAAGCGATGGTCAACTCACGCCCATTGGAAGGATGGTTTGTCGAGCGAAAGTCGCTGGACAAGTCGGGGCGGTGGCTGTCAAACGTTTTGCAACGCCAAGTATTCGCTGGCCGGGCCACCCAGCAGAACGACATCCATGGGGCTCAACGCGTCACTGCGAGTAATTCACACCGCAGCTTTTCGACTTCGCGGAGTAGCGATTCGCAGGCGGAATCAATGTCTGAGCGTTGCCCGGAGACGCTTATTAACTCAAGGTGCTGAGCGGCGTCGTAGGCCACGTCTGCCAGGAAGTATCGGACAGAGCCTTTTATCGAATGTGCGGCGTCGCTGATCTTTCGAGGACAACCTTCAGTCATAGCAACGGTAAGTTCACACAGTTGATCGGGCAACGTGTCGATGAACAATTTTGCAAGGTTGTGGAAAAGTTCTACATCGCCATCCAGCTTTGTAATGGCCGCGACAAGGTTGCAGCAGGATGATGTCGATGGCACGGGTGTCGTTGAAAATGTCATAAAAAGGCACTCGGAAGTCGCGGACGGAATCAAAACGGGGCAGCCTTTGTGATGAAGGCGGAGTCAAACACGATTGTCTTGTACGCTTCTCGCCTAAGGCGGTTCACGAGTTCGAAATCGAATGCCACTGCGGACTTATTTTGAGGTGCAAGAAACTAAGTCAGAACGGTTGTTTTAAGAGAACTTGAATAGTTGATGGCTTCGAGAGCTTCCCGCAGCTCTCCGCCGATTTCGAGCGTTCCCGACGCTGCGGCGATGGACAGTACTCGTTTCAAAGCCCTTTTCACTCTTGTTGCGTCCTCTCCCGGAGTTTGATTCAGTTGAACAGCCAAATTGAGAAGATGACTGATGAGGTATGGCACCGAATCCGGATCGCTTTCAAGGGCAAAGCACCATTCAGAAATGGTCAGCTCGTCGATGGTCTGACATCGATGCTTACGGTGCTCAGCAAGCACCAATACTCGCCGGATCGTCTTCAAAAGACCATGTTCAAGATTCAGCTTTGGCACGTAACTGGCGGCACCCGCTTTCAAGGCCTTGACGACAAGCTCTTCAGAGCCAAAACTGGTCATCAGCACGACGGGAATGTACTGTCCCGCGGATCTAAGATTCTCGATCAATTCCAAACCGTTCATTCCCGGCATACGGAGATCTGTCACAACCAGGTTTGGACGATGAACCGCCGTATATTCCAGCGCCTCCTGACCACCGTTCACTGCAGTGACAATAAACCTTGAATCCTGTCGCAGCACATGCCCTACCATGAGCCGTTCGAGCGCGGAGTCATCAACTACGAGAATTGCTATTTGTCCAGAATTCATCTGCATCTTACCTTCATGCGGTTAGGCTAAATAGTGCCCTGTACTTACCGGCTGAGTTTCTACAATACGTTTCGCATTCCAGTTCAAGTCCGTATCCATGTCTGAAAAAGATTCGCGTTCGCATTCAGCCAGAGGCACCGTCACGTTCTTTACCATCGTAGTCTGGTTGAGATCTGCCTGGTGGGACACGAAATCCATGAAGTTGTTGACGAGTGTCTGACTTCTGCCACTAATTCGATCCATGTTGGGATTTGCTGAGAGTTCTTGAACCCCTGCCGAACTGCACCTTTCGCCCTGGTGTCGCACCACAAAACGCAACGCTGACCGATGAAGTTTTGCTTCGACAAATATTCGTCGCTCGGCATACGGCCATTGCGATCGCCGCTGCTCGGCAAGCTTGAAATAGCCAACTTCATCAACCTGCCGCATGTCGGCATCAAGCCCCAGATTCCCCTGATAGATTGCGGTTGCCAATACTTCCTGCAATGCAATTCCAACCTGCGTCACTTCCTGTCCCCGCAGTAATTTCATTTGAACCACGTGATCAAGAATGTAACTCACGAAAGTCGAAAGTGACGCATCATCGTTGTCCAGCGCAGAGTGCGATTCCAGCATCGTCATGTTTTCCAGATGTCGCCTTCGATTACTTTTGTGCACCGTGAGGGAAATCACTTTCCGTAGAGTCCTGACCAGTTCCGTGTCCATGACTCTTTTGGGAACGTAACTCGCAGCACCAGCTCGCAGCGTTTTGACGGCAATATCCTCAGACCCACGGCTTGTCATCAGCACAACTGGGATGTCATGGGCAGCGGCATTCAGTTGTCGGACCAGGTCCAGCCCGTTCATGCCAGGCATATGGAGATCGGAGACAATTACAGATGGACTGCACGCGGCGACATGTTCCAACGCTTCCTGTCCGTTGCACGCAAATCGAACATTGAATTCGTTGAATTTCCGAAGAAAGTGTCCAATGAAGATTCGCTCTGCAGCGGAATCATCCACAACCAGTATTTCGGTAGCCATGAGAGCAGAGTTTCCGTGTTTGTGCCGTTGTAAGGCGAGTTAAGTGCGACCGAGTTATTAAATGTTACTAAGAATACGAAACAACGTATGCTGCGAATAACCAAATGACGTTCAAGAAGGCCTTTGTGGATTTCCAGGGCCGAGGAACCGAGACGGAATGGACATGAATGCGAACGGTTATGTAATTGTTGACTCTTGAAACTCCTCTTTTCGAATCAACCTACTGAGCCTTCGTGACCAATTCTGCCGGAATACCTGAGATGCTCAATTGAGTCCAATGATGACAAAGTTTCAGCAATTGAGACTTCGCGATTGGCTTTGTTGCGAAGTCGCTGCAACCTGCGTCCAGGCACTTCTTTCGATCCTCTGCCATGGCATGAGCCGTCAGGGCCACAATTGGGCCCTTGTAACCATATTCCCGCAGTCGCCGAGTTGCTTCATACCCGTCCACGACTGGCATCTGCATGTCCATCAAAATGAGATCATAGCCGTGAGGCAATGGGGTAGAATTCTTCTGTTGCTCCAGTGACGAACATACTTTCTCCAGAACAACGCTTCCGTTTTCCGCGACATCGACTGCTGCCCCGGCGCGCCGCAGGACTGTCTCGAGAAACAGTCGGTTGACTGCATTGTCTTCGGCAAGCAGAAACCGGCCCCGCAGACTAAGTTGGCCCGAGGAAACTGTTTCGGGCTCCGGTGGTGTCGGGACCAGTTGGAATGAAGCGGACTCAAGCAGTTCAGCATGTTCAAGTGATCCCATTGCGATTGATACAGTGAACGTACTTCCCAGACCTTGTTCACTTGTGGCTCCAATGTCGCCATTAAGCAGATGCGCCATACGGCGACATATCGACAATCCCAGCCCGGTACCACCGAACCGGCGTGTTGTGGATGCATCTGCCTGCATGAATGGCTGAAAAAGACCTGCGAGCTGGTCGGGGGCCAGGCCGATACCGGTATCCGTGACATCAAAAGCCAATCTGTCAATTCCATCTGCAGCTTTCGGGGCAATCCGAACGGTCAGGCATACGCTCCCGGAATCCGTGAACTTGATCGCGTTTCCAAGTAGATTGATCAGGATCTGCCGAACTCGGACTGAATCAGAAATGATCATTTTCGGAATCGGTCCGAGTGAATTCGCTTTGAGAATCAGATTCTTCCTAAGCGCCGAGGGCTCCAATGTTGAGAAGACTTCCGTCATGAGTTGAACCGGAGATACTGGTGTAAGCTCCAATGTCATCTTGCCGGCTTCGATCTTTGACAGGTCCAGCACATCGTTGATGATAGTCAACAAATGGTGAGCAGAGGACTTTATAGTTCGAACATGACCGCTTATCTCTTCCTCGCTTAAGCCCGGTGAGGAAAGTAGTTCCGAATAGCCCATAATCGACGTGACGGGAGTTCGAATTTCATGGCTCATATTTGCCAGAAACTCGCTCTTGGAACGATTGGCAGCGTCAGCAGATTTGCGGGCGGCTATCAGTTCCTTTTCCGCCTGTTTTCGCGAGGAGATGTCCGCCATCGTCCCCAGCATTCTTAACGGATTGCCATCGTTATCTCGTTGCATCAGGCGTCCACGAGACTGCACCCATCGCCATTCGCCATTCTTTTGAAGAACCCGAAATTCGGCTTCAAAAATAGGCCTTAGACCATTGAAGTGATCCTGCACCCGGGATTCTACTTCAGAAATATCCTCGGGGTGCACTCTTTTCGCAAACGTGTCGACGTGCTGATCAAGATGCTCCAGCTGCTCGCCCAACAGACTGGCCCATCGGGAATCCCAGATCTCCTCGCCGGTCTGTATGTTCCAGTCCCAGGTTCCCAGTTCACCGCCGGTCAATGCCATGTCGAGACGTTCGCGTTCAAAACGAAGTGCCTCTTCGGCCTTGCGAGCTTCCGTCACATTCGTCGCAATCCCGATGAATCCGTCAATTACGTTATGCTTGTCGCGCGTTGGAGTAATAACCAGTCTGGCAATGAGATGGCTGCCGTCCTTCCGTACATAGATCCAGTCCGCTTCGCTGTGACCGCCAAGTCGAGCCTTGTGGACGAAAGTTTCAAATCCCTCGATCGCGTAGCCAAACTCACGGCTAAGCTCCTGACTGCGACGTTGCATTTCTTCGTGACTGTGAATGATGGCGGTCGTCCGCAGGCCAATCATCTCCGCTGCCGAATAGCCCAGCATCTGTTCGGCCCCCGGGTTGAAGACGGTGATCAGGCCATTGACGTCCGTGGCAATGATTGAAACATGAGTCGATCCCTCCACAACCGCCTGCATCCTTGATCGCGAGATCAGCACTTCTTCGCGAGCATTGACCTGATCGGTCGAGTCCATGATGTAGCCATGCCATCGGACCGATGCGTCTGCCTGTCTGCATGGAGCTGCGTTGCCAAAACGCCATCGAACCGTGCCGTCAGCAAATCGAACACGGTATTCATGACACCACGGCGTAAGATCGTCAGCCGAGCGCTGAATCGATGCGACAATGCCCGCATAGTCATCCGGGTGCAGGATCGAAAAGACCTTTGTCGCATCGTCTCGAACCTCTTCCGGGGAGACTCTATAAATCTCGCGAATGCCATCACTCGCGTATGGAAAACAACTGCTTCCATCGGGGCGAAGTTCGAACTGATAGACGACGCCTGGGACTTGAGCTGCAATCTGATTCAGCCGATCGTGGATCTCCTGAAGCTGCGTCTGACTGCTCGACAAGGACTGATTAAGTCGCCGAAGTTCCAGTTGCGATGCAACCTGTAATGCCAGGGACTGAAGGTCCCGCAGTTGCTGGTTGGTGATTTCACGCGGCTTCGTGTCGATGACACAAAGAGTTCCCAGTGCAAAACCATCAGTGGTCAGCAAAGGAACCCCAGCATAAAACCGAATATGCGGTGCCCCCAGCACGAGTGCGTTGTCGCTGGTTCGTTTGTCGGTGAGGGCATCGGTTACAATCATCGGGACAGTGCCCAGAATCGCATGTGCGCAAAAAGCAGAATCCCGATGGGTTTCTTTGGCGTCGACGCCATGGGCAGACTTGAACCACTGGCGTTCGGAGTCCACGAGACTTACCAATGCGATTGGCGCATCACAGAGTCGCGCGGCGAGTGACGTCAAATCGTCAAAGACTCGCTCGGGAGCAGTATCGAGGACACAACATTCGAGCAGCGCACTGAGGCGTTCACGTTCATTCGATGGAAAGCATGCGCGTGGCATAACGTTGATTCCGGAGACTCTTAGATGAGGATCGACGTGCTACTTTCGTCGCTCATTAATGACGTGATTGCACAGATCTGGCGCCGAGTTGCTGGGCGGCAATGAAACATATGTTGCCAATTCGCGACTGCTGGACTGTACTACCCGATTTGCAGAACCAAAGTCGGGCTCTGGTTTCATCAATCGGAATCGCTCATAGCTTCGCGACAATCGTTCCCTGCGGGGTAGGATGATTGCTCCCGGGAGATCCCCTGCATAGCGTTATCGCTTCCAGGTCCGGAGCGACGGGATGAGAAGCGTCGTCTACTGGATCCGACAGAGTTCAATATCAACAGCATCGTGAAAAACAGGGAGAAGCTGGCCACGGTGCGAAGTCGGTTGAGTGATATTTCATGGTGGATGCGGCTGCTGAGTCAGAACAGTGCACAGCGAGATTCGTAAAGGCGGCGAAGTCGGAAAGTTCTTTGCGGAACGGTACCGTGCTGTTCGACTTCTGGATGAGACAGCGATTCTGGCGTATGCGGCGCATGACGCCGGAACTCGCTCCGTTGAGTCCGGCTTTCGGCGGGATGGAGCCGTGTTCTCGTGGGCAATCCTCGTCGCTCAAGTTTGACGACGACCGTTCGATCGGCGACATTCACGAATCCCAAACAATTCTCATTGGTGCTTCAGGACCGATTCGAAAATGCTCAACACCTCTTTGATGGTCGCTTCCTTCGGTTTCTGCCTGCTGGGCGTTGTTGTGACGACGCGGGCGACCGACGGCATGTTCCCGATGAGCGAACTGCCTCGGCTGAATCTATCCGAACGCGGAATCGATCTTACCGCCGATCAGTTGTTCAATCCCAATCAAATCAGCCTGGTTGACGGTATCTGCCGAGTCAACGGATGCACAGGCTCGTTTGTTTCTGACAGCGGCCTCATCATCACCAATCATCACTGTGCGTTTGACGCCATCCAGAAAGCCAGTACGCCGCAGAACGATCTGCTCACCGATGGCTTCAGCGCGATGACTCGCGAACAGGAAATTTCTGCCCCCGATTATCAGGTGCGGATTACAGAGAACTATCGCGACATTTCGAGTGATGTGCTCTCCGCAGTGAGAGAGGGCATGTCGTTTCTGGAGCGAACGAAAGCCATCGACAAGCGACGCAAAGAACTTGAAGTTGCGGCCGAGAAAGAGAACCCGGGCCTGCGAGCCGAAGTAGCAGAAATGTTCACTGGCAAAACATACGTGTTGTTTCTTTATACGTATCTCAAGGACGTGCGGCTGGTGTTCGCTCCTCCGGCATCCGTGGGTAACTTTGGCGGCGAGGCCGACAACTGGGAATGGCCTCGACACACCGGCGACTTTTCCTTCATGCGAGCCTACACCGCTTCAGACGGTTCGTCGGCAACTTATGCTAAAAACAACGTGCCGTATAAGCCAAAGCGGTTCGTCCAGGTGGCTCCCGAAGGAGTCGACGAAAATGATGCCGTGTTCCTGCTGGGTTATCCCGGCAAGACGGCTCGCCACAAAACTGCCAGCTTCCTTCAGTTCGAACAGGACGTGCGTCTTCCGCTGACTGTTGATCTCTTCAACTGGCAGATTGATGAAATGGAAAAGGCCGGAGCCAAAGACCGTGCTGTCGCGATCAAACACGCGTCTCGCAGCAAGTCCGTGGCGAATGTCGAAAAGCGTTCGCGAGGCCAGTTGCTGGGTCTGCGTCGAGCGAAGATCGTGGCGACTCGTTTCCAGCAGGAGGCGGATCTACAGGCGTTCATCGAAAGCGATGCGGCTCGAAAGGCGAAGTACGGCACGCTGCTGAAGGACATCGAAACGGTCTACAAGGAGATGTCTGAAGCCGGGTCGCTGGAGATTCACCTGCTGCAACTTCGACAAGCCTGTCGTGCGGCAGCGTTTGGCTACTTCGTCTATGACGCTGTTGTTGAACGAGCGAAAGCGGATCTTGACCGAGAGACGCCCTACATGGATCGCAACTTCGCTCAGTCAATG
>JANMEV010000246.1:0-13564 GCA_031377305.1 Planctomycetota bacterium
TGAACTGCATTTTTGGCGATGCGGACTAAGTCCCGGAATGCCAGACAACGCTTCTGCGACAGCGCCCTTCCGCTGGGTTTCGTTCGAGGAACTTGGGACACTTAACTTCCCCGCCGCAAACAAGACTGTGCTGGATCGGCTACTGGCGAAGTGAATGCCTGGAGTCGCTCACTTGATCCCGGGCGATGCCTGGGCGAGCGTCCGGATATCGTATATTCCGAGGTTGTCGATGTCCGGTTTTTTGGATGGGCTTCGGAGATTGCGGTTCTTTAAACCATGACTCTGACGGTTGTACCCGGCTTGTCGGTCTCGCCGCGGACGTCTTTGAATTCGGCTGTCACATCGGCGTGAATCGGGCGTTTTGAGTCTGAGGCCTACCGATCTGATAGATGATCCACGGATTCTGATCTGCATTGTCACGGACGACAATCATCAATGTGCAAAATCTGCCGAACATCCCTACTCCTGATAGTGCTCTGCGGCTGCGCCAGCACGCGAAGTGTATTGACGGCGCTGAAAAAAACTGACCCGTCGGCCTCTGCCTCTGCTTCGATCGCACCACAGGCGGAAACAAAATCCTCAACTGTCGCTACGGATTCTGACGCGACTGAAACTTCTCCGGCGAGTTCATCAAGTTCGAATTCATCCGAACCGGCCCATAATGCGCTGAAACTTACAAGTTTTGAGTCATCACTGCCGCCGGACGAAACAGGCGAGTCGACTGAGGCAATACCGCTTCCGCAGGTCGCAGAACTCAATGTCAAAGAAAGCACTTCGGAAGCAGAGCGACATCCCGTTCAGTTTCAGGCAGTGGTGACCTCCGTTTATCAGAGCTATCCGCTGCTACAGTCCGCTTTCCTGAGCCGCAATGTTGCGCTGGGTCAGCAGATTGGTGCGACCGGCGCGTTTGACACCAAGCTGAAAGGTGCCAGCGAAAACGGTCCACAGGGTTTCTATCAGACCTATCGCCAAAGTGTCGGAGTCGTACAGCCCACCTATTGGGGCGGAGAAGTCTTCGCCGGATACCGTATCGGCCGAGGTGATTTTCAGCCTTGGTACCAAGAACGTGAGACAAACGGTGCCGGAGAATTCAAAGCAGGAGTTCAGGTCCCGCTGGCTCGCAATCGAAACATCGACGCGCGTCGAGCCGAGCTATGGAAAGCGGGATACGCCCGCAGTCTTGCCGAACCAGACATCCAGGCTCAACTGATTGGTTATGTTCAGGAAGCATCCTACGCATATTGGGACTGGGTTGCTGCGGGTGAAAACCATAACATTGCGAAACGGATTCTGCGGTTAGCTGAAGATCGCACATCGCGAATTGAGGCTCAGGTCAAAGCCGGGTTTGTGGATCCTCCGGAACTGACCGACAACCTCCGACTTGTGGCAATTCGGCAGGCAAAAGTTTCAGATACTCGGCGAAAAATGGAGCAGACAGCTTCCAAGCTTTCAGTTTATTGGCGTGACTCAGAAGGTGATCCACTCGTTGCAACAGAGAGCCAGCTCCCCGGATTTCCTGAACCCGAGCCGATCGCAGACGATGAACTTCAGGCTGATATCGCCCAGGCGCTGGCAAGTCGCCCGGAACTGCGAATGCTGGATACAATGCGGCAGCAGATTCAGGTTGACTACAGTGAAGCCGTCAATCAACTGCAGCCCGAACTAAACGCTGTCCTTTGGGGTTCACAGGATGTCGGCGAGCCGTCCAGCAAGAAACGTGATAAGTCGCCTTATGAAAGTGAAGCGTCAGTTTACATGGATGTCCCAATTCAGCGACGAAAAGCTCGCGGCAAGATGACGGAGGTTCAGGGCAAGCTGGCTCAGTTGGCGGCCAAACGTCGAATCACTGAGGACAAAATCGGTATTGATGTTCAAATGGCGCACGCGGCGTTGAAGTCGGCATGGGAGCAGGTCGAACAGACTCGTGAATCACTTCGCTTTGCAGAAGACCTTGCCGCCCGGGAACGTCAAAACCAGGAAGCTGGCGCGTCGGATCTTTTGAAAGTCACTCTGCGAGAACAGTACGCCGTTGAATCCGCAGAGAAAAACGTCGATGCTCTGAAGCTGTACTTTGAATCTCAGGCCGATTACCGAGCCGCAATGGCACAGGATCAAGCCAACCGTTAACCGCCTGATTCTCTTCAGGCGAACGCCGCTCTTCGCCGCGTCTTGTTGAGACGCTGTTTTCCGTGCTTCAGAGACGCAAAAGTCACGCTTCCGTCGGGCCATGTCCTTCTCAGAAGACTTTGCCAAAGTCATCCAGCATCGTTGTTCTGCCTTAAACAGCATCGTGCACTGCGCACCAGCTGAAACGAACTGAAACCGCATCGCTCCGCGGCATGGGCCGAGTTGCGATTCCGCTTTGAGATGGCGTCAGGACTCAATGTTCAGAGTCTCAAGCATGTCCCCGATGCTTCGATGAGATTCCAGCGGATGCCTGAGCTTTTTGTCGGCCATGATCTGGTACGTATTTCGACGACCAATTTTCGTCACTTCCAGAAATCTTGCTTCGACTAGCTCGGCAACAATCCTCTGCACCATTCGCTCGGTGATCCCCACAAGGATGGACACTTCTCTCAAAGTGATCTCCGTGTTGCGATAGAGGCAAAGCAGCACGTGTGTGTGGTTCGTAAGAAACGTCCAGCCACCCGTTGCTGATGGCTTTTCGTTCACTGAGGCGGCAGCACTTTTTGAGGATTCAGTCTTTTTTCGTTTTTTTATTGCCACTGTTCTTGTGCCCAACAACAATTACCGATAAATAATACACGAAACATAATTCATGTATCTTGATTCGCAAAACAACAGGCAGGTACCGTATGCTGGATGTTCTCAGGATTAATCTGTGCTCGCCACTCACTCTGTCGTTTGCTCTGGGAGTATTTGCAAGGCTGGTCCGCAGCGAACTGGCTCTTCCTCGCGACCTCTATACGGGCCTGTCAATTTATCTGCTGTTTGCACTGGGCTTGAAGGGAGGGGTCGAGCTTTCCCACAGTTCTCTGGCAGAGATTTCCGGTCCAGCATTCGTCACTGTCCTGCTGGGCGTTTTGACGCCGGTTTCTGCCTATCTGGTACTCCGCCGCCTTGGCAAGTTTAGCGTCTCGGACTCGGCTGGGATTGCAGCTCATTATGGCTCCGTGTCGGCCGTGACTTTCATTGCCGCTCAGCAATTTGTCACATCGGTCGGGGCCCCCGCAGAAGGCTTCATGCCAACTCTGCTGACACTCTTGGAAATTCCTGGCATTCAGGTCGCCCTGGCAATTGGTGCCTTCCAACTGGCGGCCGATTCCAAATCCTCAGAAGCCGACGAAAACGCGGTTCCACCGCGTCCTTTTAAGGAAATCCTTCACGAGCTACTGACGTCACGTTCCATGTTGCTGCTGGTCGGCGGTTTGGTGATCGGGGTCGCTGTGGGCGAAGCGGGTTGGAAGCCCGTGCAGCCGGTCTTTGAAGGGCTCTTTAAGGGGCTCTTGACAATCTTTCTTCTGGAAATGGGACTGGCGGCAGGTTCTCGACTTGGCGACCTGAAGAAGGCCGGGATCTTTCTGCTGGCTTTTGGAATCCTCATGCCCATCGTGCACGGCACACTCGGTGCGTGGCTGGGCTCGATGGCGGGAATGTCAATCGGCGGCTGCACCGTACTTGCAACAATGGCGGCAAGTGCATCCTACATCGCCGCGCCGCCAGCTGTTCGAATGACATTGCCTGAGGCCAATCCGACCTACTATCTGACGGCCGCACTCGCTATCACTTTTCCATTCAATCTGGTGGCGGGGATTCCAATCTACTTCGAGATTTCCAAAAGACTTTGCCACTAGTCAGGACGCCACGCTTATGAAGACTGTGCAACTATGTTTGGTCACTGTGATCGCTGAGTCGATTCTGAAGGAGCGACTCATCCAGGATGTCCGCGACGCGGGGGCAAGGGGCTTCACCATCACAGACGCCGACGGAGAAGGGAGCAGACAACGTCGTGTCGGCGCGATTCTTGGAGCCAATGTTCGTCTTGAAACGATTGTCTCCAAAGAAGTCGCAGAGCATCTGCTTGGCATCCTGTCGGCAGAATACTTCGAACGATTTGCAGTGATTGCGTACCTTTCAGATGTCAGTGTCATTCGCGGAGAAAAATATGTCTGATCAATACCCGTTATCGGAACCTCAGCCACTTCAGTTTGCCGGTGATGGCAGCCACTCGCCTCGTCGGACTTTGCTTGCACAAGCCGCACTTGCGTCAGCTTGCGGAATTGTTGGAGCGTTCAGAAGAGCGACGACCGCTTGCATGTTTGCCGATGAGGACGAGCCCACTCAATCGCATACTTCGCCGGAACAGGCGCTGCAGAGTTTGTATTCCGGAAACAACCGTTTCGCTTCCGGAAGATCTGAGGCTAATCGTGACATGAATCGTGTGCGAGCTGTGGCTCGCGAACAAAAACCGTTCGCCGCCTTTCTCGGCTGCGCGGATTCTCGAGTTCCGGTTGAGATCGTGTTTGATCAGGGATTCGGAGACTTGTTCGTGACACGAATCGCGGGCAACGTAGCCTCAAGCGAGAACATTGGCAGCCTTGAATTCGGCACTCAAATTCTGGGCGCGAAAGTTTTGTATGTCCTGGGACACACAGACTGCGGTGCGGTGAATGCCACCCTGAAAGGCGCCGATGTTCCCGGTCAAATCAGCGGTCTGTTTCAACATATTCGACCGGCGGTGAAAGCCGCAAATGGTGACCTCAGAAAGGCGATTGAGGAAAACGTTCGCAACCAGGCCAACCTTCTGGCGGAAGCCTCGACGGTCATCGCACGAATGGTTCAACGGAGGGAACTTATCGTTGCCGGAGGCATCTACGATCTCACGACCGGCATCGTGTCCCCGGTTGAACTTTGATTGCAGCAACCCATACCAACGTCCTTCGATTTCACTTCTTCTGTCAGAACGCCGTGCCTTTTCAGAACGCGATCCGGACAAAGCTATCACGGCTCCAAAACATCCTGAGAGTTCTGCTTTTGACTGTTGACCGATAGCCTCGATGAGTCGACAAGCTCTTTTTCTGCCGAGTATTTGAAATGACAACGTTCGTTATGACTGCCGTTCTATGGTCCATTGCTTTCCTGCTTGAGCCACGCCGAAATTGGTGAATTTGTCGTTTTGAGCGACTGTTCCCATTGAGAACTTCGACCATAACAGGTTTCCAATGAGCCAAACGCCCTGAGCACCGTTCTCCTGTGTGAGCTCCACGATTCCATCCGCTAATCTGCAAATTCGTTGAAAGTTCTGTATTCGCCGGCGATTCCTTCGAAGACACCAATATGGGGTTGCTATTCCCAGGGCATGCGGATAGCGTCACCAGATCTGAATTTGATTTCGACTTAACGAGTCGTTCAAACCAATTGGTGTCAGTTACAAGCTTTCTTGAAGACGGTCGCGTCGGATCCTTAGTGTTGCAGCAGCATCCATCTTTTTGATGGTCATTCGGATGCCATCCGAGTCCTCAAATTCAGCGTTTCGAAGGCTGCCGTGTGGCAGCAATTCTGGTGTTTTGGTAGCTGCAAAGCTCAAGGGTTTGTTGAATGAGTAAGAACATTTTTGTTGGTAGTCTCGCTTGGGGTACTACGTCTGAGGGAATTGAGCAGGCATTTGCTCAGTACGGAGTTGTCACGTCTGCAAAGGTCATCAGTGACCGCGAGACTGGCCGTTCCAAGGGATTCGCATTCGTTGAGATGGAATCTGGTGGCGACGAAGCCATTAAAGCACTGAACGGTTCAGACATGGATGGTCGACAGATCGTTGTCAACGAAGCCCGGCCTCGCGAAGAGCGAAGCGGTGGCAGCGGCGGCGGCTACGGTGGTGGTGGTGGCGGCCGAAGCGGCGGCGGCGGTGGTGGCTACGGTGGTGGTGGCGGCGGCCGAAGCGGCGGCGGCGGTGGTGGCTACGGTGGCGGTGGCGGTGGCGGACGTGATCGCTACTAGTCAGTTCCTATCGGGAATCTGAAACAACAGACGGTGCTCCTGATTCAGGACATCTTCGCAATCGAAAAGGTTGGTGAGCCATCGCGGTTCACCAACCTTTTTTATTGATGGACTGGCGAATAGTGCTCGGTCGTCCTCGCAGAGCTCTCAATTGCATATCTCGGCCCATCCTTGCAGAACTGGAACGGCTTTTGGCATCATGCGAAGTATTGCCATCGTCCAACCATTCTTTGTCAACGGGCCGCGTCATGGGCCTCTTTGATCAATCTACAGGGCCATCATCAAAACCGGGCATTTGCAGAATTGATCATCAAAGGGCTGGAATCCGCCGGCGACCTGCGAGCTGTTGAATTCTGCGACGACCCGTGTTCGTTGAACTTTGAGGATGAGTCGTCTGGCTGCGTAAACCTCGAAAACATTTACGTCTACAAATGCCGCTTCTAAGATCACAGGCACCATCAACTGTACGGGTCTGAATGCCGTCAACGAAAAAAAGCCGGCGATTTTCCGTACCCTAACTCAATTCGCGATACCGCACCATCCAAGATGGACACAAGTGGATCCCAACGAGCGATCAGCGACGGCTCAGATACAGCCGTTGGATGTCATCTAGTTGCACCTTAATTGTGCGCACAAAGCCAGTGTGGCTTCGCTCGTAGGAAATCTGCGATGCCAGTTGAGGCTGTTCGTGAATTGACTTTGAAACCCAGCGGCGGTCTTCTGCAGAAATATTGCCCACGGATGGATCCCATTCCGTGCGGGTTTCCATAACAAGATCATCAATGCGTGGATCAAACTTGTTCATGAGTGTTTGACTCCCGACAGCTGTTTCGACCAGAGTGAAGAAAGAAAGCCCGGTCACTCGAAGAGCCCGGGCTTTGCAAGTTTAGCAATTGTCTTCTAAAAACACAGCGGACCCGACTTAGAGGCCCTAACAAAACACTGACAGTACTGTTTTCTAAATTGTTTGCCTCGATCGGGAGGCAGTTCCTGTTTGGGTATCGCAATTAGTCTTTGCTGGCAAGTGCAAGCATCTTGCGGGCTTTCTCAAGTCGCCGAGATGCCAAAACATATTCAGCGTCATCTCCAGCTCGAGCAGCCTTTGCTTCATCAAGCTTTGCTGAAGCAGCTTTCCTGCTGATGTCGTTAACAGGCGTGGCAGCATTTGTCAGCACAGAGACCACCGTCCCCTTGACCTGAACAAATCCCCCATCAATGAAATAGGACTCAGCAGACCCAGCAGCATCGACAAGTCGCAGTTCGCCAATCCCAAGCCGCCCAACCAGCGGAGCGCGGCCTGGATAAAATCCGGCAGAACCGTCGAACAGGGGAACTCGAATAGACGCGACGGGTCGGTCGAACAATGTTCGTTCCGGAGTGACGAGGACTAGACTGAGGTCGGCCATTAGAATCTTCCTGTTCAGTAACTCGGACAGCTAAGGTCCGAATTCCGCCTACTTCGACTGTGCCTGCATCGCCTTGAATTGAGCTTCGGCTTCTTCAATCGCACCCACATACATGAATGCTGATTCAGGCAGATGGTCCCACTTGCCATCACAAAGTTCTTCGAAGCTGCGAATCGTGTCGGCCAGAGGAGTGATCTTACCAGCCTTGCCCGTGAACACTTCCGCCACAAGGAACGGTTGAGACAGGAAGCGTTCGATTCGGCGAGCACGATGTACGACCATCTTGTCGTCTTCACTCAACTCGTCGACACCCAAAATCGCGATGATGTCCTGAAGTTCGCGGTATCGCTGCAGAGTACGCTGAACTCGGCGAGCCACGTCGTAGTGACGCTGACCAACGTACTGTGGGTCAAGAATTCGGCTAGACGACGCAAGAGGGTCGATCGCCGGATAAATACCCTTTTCAGAGATCTTTCGTTCGAGATAAATGAACGCATCCAAGTGCGCAAACGCGGTCGCAGGAGCAGGGTCCGTCGGGTCGTCCGCAGGCACGTAAACCGCCTGCACGGAAGTAATAGCCCCGTTCTTGGTCGAGGTAATTCGTTCCTGAAGTTCACCCAGTTCGGTACCCAGCGTTGGCTGGTAACCCACCGCCGATGGCATACGACCCAGAAGAGCTGATACTTCAGAACCGGCCTGAGAGAATCGGAAAATGTTGTCCACGAACAACAGAGTGTCAGAACCAGTTGCATCGCGGAACCATTCGGCCATCGTCAGAGCCGATAGAGCAACTCGCAGACGAGCTCCCGGTGGTTCATTCATCTGACCGAACACCATGCAGGTCTGCTCGATAACGTGACGACCGGTGGTGCCGATCTCAGTCTCCTGCATTTCCAGCCACAGGTCGTTTCCTTCGCGAGTTCGTTCACCCACGCCTGCGAATACTGAGTAACCACCGTGAGCACTTGCGATACGAGCAATCATCTCGGTCAAAATAACCGTCTTGCCCAGACCAGCTCCCCCGAACAGACCGGCCTTACCACCGCGAACGAACGGTGTCAGAAGGTCAACAACCTTGATCCCCGTTTCGAAAACTTCCGTCTTCGCGCTAAGAGTTTCCAAAGCCGGTGGACGGCGGTGAATTGACCATCGTTCTTCGCAGGGCACTTCGCCACGTCCGTCGATGGCATCACCCAGCACGTTGAATACGCGGCCGAGTGTTCCCTTGCCCACGGGAACCGAAAGCGGCCCGCCAGTGTCGACAACCACCATGCCACGACGCATGCCGTCGGTGCTGCCAAGGGCAACGCAACGAACACGACCACCGCCAAGGTGCTGCTGGACTTCTCCAGTCACCTTCACAGAGTTGCCCTTGATCACTTCTTCGATCTTCAAAGCATTGTAAATTGCAGGCAGATGGCCTTCAGGAAACTCGGCATCAAACGTTGAGCCGATCACCTGAGAAATCTTACCGTTGACTGCTGTCACACTCATGGGTCAGTTGCCCCGTGCACTAATTGACAAAATTCTTCACAGGTCAGCCACTCGGTGACTAACACTCTCTTTAACTCTATCGCTCTGCGAGCCGTTATCGGACTCGCCTTCAAACTATTCCAGTGCCGCTGCACCACCGATGATTTCGGCAAGCTCGGAAGTAATCCCCGCTTGTCGAGCTCGGTTGTACTGCTGTTTCAATGTTCCCGCCATTTCGTCTGCATTTTCCGTCGCGCCCTTCATAGCAACCATTCGAGCAATCTGCTCGCTGACTGCGGCGTCCAGAAAACACTTGAACAGCTTTGCCCGGAAAGCTGCCGGAACGATCTCCGCCAGAATCTCCTGGGCAGACGGCAGAAACTCATAATCGATTGACGATTCAGCCTTTGCACCCACGCCGCCACCAAGGCTGGACATAGGCAGAATAGACTCAATCACCGCGAACTGTTTCGATGAACTCACAAACTGCGTGTACGCAACATCAAGTCGATCAATTCGACCTGCGATGTAATCTTCAATGTACCGCGATGCCAACACTTCAACTTCAGAAAACTTTGGCTGATCTTCGAAGTGAGTGTAAGAATGCGCCACCGCAATCTTCTGGAAATTCAGGAACTTGATCCCTCGCTTGCCGGACACTTCCAGCGAGCAATCAATTCCTTTTTCCGTCAACATCCGAAGGTGAGGCAATGCCTGACGCAAAACACTGGCGTTGTAACCACCGCATAGTCCACGATTTGATGTCAGGATCAGCAGCACACTCTTCTTCTCTTCCGCCCGCTTCTCCAGCAGGGGATGAGAGAACTTCAGATTTGCCCGGCCGAGGTCACCAACGATTTCCGAAATCTTGCGAGTGTACTCAGCCGCTTCTGCCGCTCGATCCATCGCTTTCTTAAACCGACTGGTCGCGATCAGCTCCATCGTGCGCGTGATCTTGCGGATGTTACGCACCGCTTTGAGCCGTTTGACAAGTAGGCGTCTGTTAGCCATGAATCAACCACACCTGAAAGTTGAACGCTTATCTACTGTTCTTCAACGAGCCGGATCGAAGTCCAGTTGGCTCGCAGTCTAATAAAGTCCCACGGAGGACTGACGCCCTGCCGTTCGCCGTCAATTTAGGCCTTGGAAGCCAATCGAGTCACGAATGCCTCGAGAGCCTTCTTCAGCATGCCTTCGATCTCGTCCGTCAGAGCAGCCTCTTTGACAAGCTTGTCACGCATGTCGGCGTGCTCAGTACGAATGAACTCGTGAAGTTCCTTCTCTGTTTCAGAGACCTTGGCCACTGGAACCTTATCGAAGTAACCCTTGGTCCCTGCGTAAATGGTCACAACCTGGTCAGCCACGTGCAGTGGTCCAAACTGTCGCTGTTTCAGGAGTTCCACCATGCGGTAACCGCGATCGAGCTGAGATTGAGTGTCTTTGTCCAGTTCGGTACCCAGCTGAGCGAACGCTTCCAGTTCGCGGAACGCAGCAAGGTCGAGTCGCAAACTTCCCGCGATCTTTTTCATCGCTTTTGTCTGAGCGTTACCACCCACGCGGCTCACGGATACCCCGACGTTGATCGCCGGACGAATGCCCTTCCAGAACAAGTCTGGCTCCAGATAGATCTGGCCGTCAGTAATCGAGATCACGTTCGTTGGAATGTAGGCAGAAACTTCGCCTTCGAGTGTTTCGATGATCGGCAGAGCTGTCATCGATCCGCCGCCGAGTTCCTTGTTCAACTTGACAGCTCGTTCGAGCAATCGGCTATGGCAGTAGAACACGTCCCCCGGAAACGCTTCGCGGCCTGGAGGTCGACGCATCAGTAGCGACAGCTGGCGGTAGGCAACAGCCTGCTTTGACAAGTCATCGTAAACAATCAGAGTATGCTTACCCTGATACATGAAGTATTCAGCCATCGCGGCACCGGCGTAAGGGCCGATGTACTGCAACGGAGCAGGATCAGCGCTGGTAGCGGCGACGATGATCGTATAGTCGAGAGCACCCTTCTCGCGAAGAACCTCGACAACCCCGGCGATCGAAGACGCTCGTTGACCACAAGCCACATAGACGCAAATTACGCCCGTGTCCTTCTGGTTCAGAATCGTGTCGATCGCAATCGCCGTCTTGCCGGTCTTGCGGTCGCCGATGATCAGTTCTCGCTGACCGCGACCAACAGGCGTCATCGCATCGATCGCCTTAATCCCGGTCTGAAGCGGCTCTTTTACCGGTTGACGTTCCGCAACGCCAGCGGCCAGCCACTCGACAGGACGAGATTCAGAGGTGATGACCGGTCCTTTGCCGTCGAGCGGATTGCCCAGCGGGTCAACCATTCGCCCCAGCAGCGCTTCGCCGACAGGTACGGACAGCAGCTTTCCTGTGGAGCGAACTTCGTCACCTTCGGCGATCTTCAGGTAGTCCCCGAGAATCACCACGCCGACGCTGTTCTCTTCCAGGTTAAACGCAAAGCCGCGCGTGCCGTTTGGGAACTCCAGCATTTCGCCGGACATCACCGTCGACAAACCGGTACAACGGGCAATCCCGTCACCGACTTCGATCACGCGACCAACTTCTGCGGTCTGAATCTGACCGCGAAAGTCTTCAATCTCCTTCTGGATGACTGAAGCGATCTCGTCCGCTTTGAATTTCATTGAATGCTTTCTCCACCAGACGACCGTTCAGCTGTTTCAGCCGAGATCGCAGCGATGAATCATAAACTGTATCACCAACCTGCAGTATCACTCCGCCGAGCAACGACGCATCGACGGTTTCCTGCAGCACCGGCTCAAAACCAAATGTACTCTTAAGATGAGCAACAATCTGCGATCGCGATGAGTCCGAAAGTGCCCTCGCGGACTTCACCCGGATTCTCTTTTTGCCCGCAGCCTCTTCCTGAAGCTTTGCGACAACATTCTGAACCAGCGGCAGCATTGCGATGCGACCGTGACGAATCAGAACCTTTAGAAAGTTCACGAAGAAGCCTGAAACCCTGGGAGCGATAACTCGATCCACAATGGCCAATTTGTCATCACGCCCGAGAGAATCGGACATCAATAGTTGCTCAAACTCCGGGAACTTGACAAGAACATCATCCACAAGTGAATTCAGTTCTTCCTCCGGGGCAGCAACGCCATTCTCCGCTGCGGCTGACAAATACGACTGAGCGTACATCGTCGCGACGGCCAGAGTTCCGGGATCTTCCAGAACACTGTCAGGACGAGAAGTTGGACGCGAATCGGACATGACAAACCTCGAAGACGGCTCACCAGAGCGCAGTTCTCGACACAAACAAAACCAAAAGATCAGAAAGGCCTAACGTGAGATCTCGGCCAACGCCTGAGAGACCAAACGCTCCTGGTCGCCGTCCTGCAGAGCACGCCCGAGAACATGCTCGGTTGCAAGCACGACCTGAGAATTGATCTGCGTAAACACGTCAGCAAGCGCGGTATCCTTCGCCTGTTGAATATCGTCTTTCGCGCGGTCGCGGATCAGGCCGACTTCCCGCTGAGCATTCGCAACCAAATCCTGACTGGTACGCTCAGCATCTCGTCGAGCTTCGGCCACCATCGCCTGCACTGTTTGCTCTGCAGCCTTGAGCTTCTGCTCATACTCGGCCAGCATCGCCTGTGACTTTCGACGGCCCTCTTCAGCATCTTCGATCGCCTTGCGAATCCCCGCTTCTCGCTTGTCCAAACCCTGAATCATCGGGCCCCAGGCAAACTTGCCCAAAACGAAGATGAACAGAAGGAACGTGATCAGCGAAAACAAAGCAAGGTCACTTTTCCACTTCAAAGGCACACTAGTGTCATGCCCGGCTGCGTGACCACTATCGTGATCGTCGTGTGCCGGCTCAGCAGAGCCCTCCTGAGCGGCAGCCACCTTCTCCGCACCGACCTCCGCCAATGAACTCACGGAACCCCCGAAGAGGACCAGCCCGCCAATCAGCACAAGGCGGAGCAAATTCTTTGCAGACGTGCAGCACATGGAAATCGCCGACCGAAAACAGGGACAACAGAAAGTCAACACGAAGACAGTAACACCAAACTAGCCAGCGATCATACACACGATCAGAGCGAAGAATGTCGCACCCTCGATCAAAGCGGCAGCAACAATCATCGCGCCACGAATGTCGCCAGCAACTTCCGGCTGTCGAGCCATGCTCTCAACGGCAGCAGCCCCAATCTTCGCAATACCGAAAGCGGCCCCCAACATCACAATACCAGCACCAGCAGCACCGGTCAGATTAATCAGAGCAGTGCCGCCACCGGCAGCAGCAGCTTCCTGTGCCACAGCAGGAACACTCATAGCAACGAAGGCAGCAACACCCAACAGGCACATTTTAGCAAACTGAGCCACAACAAAACTCCTCTTTCAAGCAAGACTCATCAAATCAGCACCGCCTGTCTCGGGCGACCGGCGAAACCAGTTTCAAAACACTCGACATCACCACGGCACACCCTGCAAACAGAGAGGCCGCAAGCTTTCAATTAATGCTTATGAATCGCACCAGCAATGAATATTGTCACCAGAAACGAAAACACATAAGCCTGAAGGAACGCCACAAACAGTTCAAGGCAACCAATAAAAACCTGACCAACGATGCTTCCGGGGACAACCATTCCGTAAATAATGTTGCTCTGGTTTGCAGCCACAGCAATGAAGCCCAGAATCACCCCCAGAACAGTATGCCCACCCATGATGTTGGCAAACAGTCGAACCGCCAAAAC
>JANMEV010000298.1:0-3103 GCA_031377305.1 Planctomycetota bacterium
CAGCAGGCGATTGATTCGCTTCAATCAGGCGGATCAACGAACGGAGCGGCGGGAATCAATATTGCTTACGACACGGCGATTCAGTCGTTTATCAAAGGCGGAGCCAACCGCGTGATCCTCTGCACCGACGGCGACTTCAACGTCGGCGTGAGCGATGACAACACGCTGGTGGAAATGATTCAGGAGAAAGCTGCCAGCGGTGTCTTCCTCAGCGTCTTTGGATTCGGCATGGGCAACCTGAAGGACGCGAAGCTTGAGAAGCTGGCCGACAAAGGCAATGGCAACTACGGCTACATCGATGGGCTCGGGGAGGCTCGCAAGGTCTTCGGCGAACAACTCAGCGGCACACTGGTGACTGTTGCCAAGGACGTCAAGCTGCAACTGGAATTCAACAACTCCACGGTCGGGGCCTACCGCCTGATCGGTTACGAAAACCGAGTGCTCGCCGCGAAAGACTTCGACGACGACACGAAAGACGCGGGCGAAATCGGAGCTGGTCATACAGTGACGGCTCTGTATGAAATCGTCCCGAAAGCCGCGTGGTTGACTCAGGCCGGTTTGGATCCGGAGAAGTTTGACATCGTTGAGAAGCCGACTGCAAACGACGAAACAAAGGAAGCCGCCGACGGTCGACTCTTCACGGTGAAGCTGCGTCACAAACTGCCGGACGCCGAAACCAGCGAGAAGTCACAGGACTACGCGGCGATGAATTCGGATGCTCAGCTTTCTGACAGCAACGTCGACTTCCGATTCGCTGCCGCAGTGGCTTCGTTCGGAATGCAGATTCGCGAGTCGAAGTTTCGAGGCAACTGGACATTGCAGAATGTCCTGTCGATGGCCGATGCGTCTCTTTCCACGGATCGCAATGGCGAACGCACGGAGTTTACTGATCTGGTTCGAGGCGTGATGCGAATCAAGGGCGACTCCATCACCGATCCTCGTCTGACCACTCACGAAACAGTCGCCCCAGCCATGCCCGCTGCTGAGTTGCCAGCGGAACTCTCCGCCAACGACGCTCGCATCAAGGCCACCGTCGACGGCAAGTATCGCCGCCTGCTCAAGAAGATCGAAGTCCGCAGCGACGTCGCCACCTACGGCGAATTCAAAGACTACGGTCACTGGGACGAAACGGTTTACTCCGGCCACAGCGATCTTCCCGCTGGGTACTGGGTTTGGGTCTATCCCAACTGGTACATCTGGGGAGATGTTGTCGAAAGTGAAGCAAAACCATGATCGATCGCAGTCTGCAGGTCCTGCTTTTCGAGCACGACCTCGCAGCTCGCGGCATCAGAGTGCACATCAACGGCCGACATTGAATTGCTCTGGACCTTGTTTGTCGTGGGTGTTTGAAGTGCGAAAAGTGTCCTTTCCGGCATAAACAACCCCTCTCAAAATCGCCGGAGACAGCAAGCAACCATCTTGATTGAATTGATTCATTGAAGCTGTTCGGAGATCGAGTAGACTTCGTCCGGCGAGAGTTTCGGCATTTCCAACATTACGTTAGTCGTGAATTACAATGGCTGATCAATCAAACGTCTTTTGTGGTTGCATTCCTGCTTTGATGACTCCGTGTTCGGCCGATGGTGTTCCCAACTTTGGTGCGTTGGTGGCTAAAGGAAAAGAGCTCATTGATGTTGGCATGCGGGCCGTTGTCTACTGTGGATCAATGGGAGACTGGCCGTTGCTCACGGACTCTCAGCGACAGGAAGGCGTTCGTCAGTTGACTGCGGCTGGTGTCCCAGTCGTTGTTGGAACCGGCGCACAGAATCCCAGGATCGCTGCCGACCATGCAGCTCATGCCCGGAAAGTGGGTGCTGCCGGGCTGATGGTCATTCCACGAGTTCTCTCGCGAGGCACATCAGCGGCTGCTCAGCGAAATCACTTTGCCGGTGTGCTAAAAGCGGCCGATGGACTGCCTTCCGTGATCTACAACAGCCCGTACTATGGGTTTGAAACTCGAGCCGAACTGTTCTTCGATCTTCAGAAGGAATTCTCAAACCTCGTCGGCTTCAAAGAATTTGGCGGAGCGGCTTCATTGAGCTACGCTGCGGAGCACATCACCAATCGTGATCCGGGGCTCACGTTGATGGTGGGAGTCGACACTCAAGTCTATCACGGCTTCGTCCATTGCGGCGCTGCGGGAGCAATTACGGGTGTTGGAAATGCGTTGCCAAAAGAAGTGCTGCGCATGATCGAACTCTGCGAGAAGGCGGCTGCGGGATGCTCCGAATCACGTCGTTTGGCTCAGGAACTGGGTGAAGCGTTAACGGTGCTTTCAACGTTTGATGAAGGTCCGGACCTGGTTCTTTACTACAAGTATCTGATGGTACTGGAAGGCAATCCTGAGTACACCCATCACTTCAATTCCACGGATGCTTTGAGTCCAAGCCAAAAAGAATTCATCCGCAGCCAGTGGCAACTCTTCCGCCAATGGTGGACCAAATGGCCAGGCGCGAAAGCATAGGGCTTTTAGTGCGGCGTACGATCGGCATTCGTGGCTGTCGCAACGTGGTCATTGATGCCGAGGTCGGACAAGAATGTCCAACCTACTTTGCTGGAGTGTGGCGTTGCCTATCGCCGGGCTAGGCTTTCCCCCGTATCGCAGTTACCAACACCACGTCGCACTGCGGACGTGAATGGGCACAAAGTTGTCTCTTCCGGATTGGTGAAAAAGAATTTCACGAGTCAACGCGAAGATGTCAACGGCTTTCATAAAGACCTGGTACAGCGGATACAGCGGTAGCACCATGCACAGCAGCAAATCCTTCCGCAGTTGGTCGGTGTAGAACAACAGCACCAGCATTTGCAGGAACTCAATGCACAAGCCGCAGCAATACAGCAGACCAAGAAGCTTTGCCGCCCCGCCAGGGTACACGGTGATGACCCAGACGCCGTAGACCCAAAAGGTGTAGACACAGACGACGTTGAAAAACCACCGCTCCAGCATCAGAAAAAAGTTGGACCAACGGAAGTGGCGATTCCAGGGAATGCTCATATCCTCGTGCTTACGGCACTCAAAGTGATTGGGCTTCGCAGGACGTACGCCCGGTCACTCCGTCGCTAACGACCGCTCCGGAGGCAGGGATGCCGCCGTCCGTTACCG
>JANMEV010000309.1:0-3546 GCA_031377305.1 Planctomycetota bacterium
AAACTTCGCTGGCACGACGCAGTGGACGCGCTTCCGGATTCCGCGACCGATCCAACGTCCACAAAGCCCGCGCGTCGTCCACACTTTTTGAACTCTAACAGCGAAACGCCTAAGTTATCTGTGTTCGCTGACTAACGTGGCTTGCGAGTTTTTGCTGCAGAATCTGCCGGTTCGGAATCGGCGGTCACCGTCGCTGAAGGAACTGAGCCGACGGGTCGCGTGCCATCTGGCTTCAATGGGTCGATACAACTGATGTCTTTCCGATCGCTGACGAGCGTCCTTGATGCTTCGCAGCAGACTTTGTGTGAACGGTATGACTGACGCAACTGAAAACTCTGCAAACGATTACTGGAGCGAAGCGAGAACGCCGCTTTCCAGCCTGTTGTTTCTGATTCCATGGATTTTGGTCTACGAATTCGGCGTCCTGGCAATCGGCCAGGATCAGCCCGACAACGTGAGGAACGGCGCGGATTTCTGGATGCGTTCCTGGCTTTCACGAGCCGGCGCGGGACAACTTCTGTTGCCGATCCTGGTGATCGGGATGTTGCTGGGTTGGCATTTGTATCGCAAGAATCCATGGCAGATTCGACTGGAAACTCAGTTCGGGATGCTGGCAGAGAGCATTCTTCTGGCGATCGTCCTTGTTGCGGTGGGGCAGTGTCACGACCTGCTCTTCAGGCAGATCGGCCGGTCGGACGTGTCGTCGGAAGCCATCCTGAACGCAGTCGGCGGTCCGTTGACTCGCGCTGTATCCTTCATCGGCGCTGGTGTTTATGAAGAAGTGATGTTTCGACTTCTGCTGGTTCCGATTGCGATACTGGGCTTTCGCATGTTCGAGTTCCCTCCAAAGTGGGCCGCGGCAATGGCGGCGATTTCCACCAGCTTCGTCTTTGCTCTGGCTCATCACGTGGGTCCAACGGCTGACGCGTTCAACCTGTTTGCATTCTCATTCCGAGCCGCCGCCGGGATCTTCTTCGCGACGGTGTTCCTGCTGCGAGGCTTCGGAATCACCGTCGGCTGCCATGCCGCATATGACCTTCTGGTCGGAGTGCTGCTGGCAACTCCCGTGGAATAGCCGGCAATGGCGTCGCCTCAATTCTGACTACGCAAAGTAGATGCTCGCCGCGTTCATCAGTGCGAGAATTGGCGAGCGGCATGCGTCAGCTTGCCGATATGAGACGGCTACCGCTGATAGATCGGCAGGAACCCTTTGTCCAACTGCAGAATGATGCAACTGAGCGCGGTCACGTAGACCGTCCCGACTTGAGGATCCGCCCAGCCGCCGCCGGACTGCATTTCGCGAAGCAGCTTGGAGTTCACTTCATCGCGGTACTTGATCCAGTCATCTCCGCCTGAGCGGTAAACGACCTGTGAGAAGTAAAAATGCATGTAGTGCCAGTGTCCATTGTTGGCAGCGACTTCTTTGTCGGGCCAAATTGTTCGCTTGCAGTATTCCCGCATCCGCTTTGTCAGATCGGTGTCGTATTCTCCCGCATTGAACAAGGCTGCGAGTGCAGCAGCCGTAATCGGAGGTCGATCACCGCCGCCGCGGATGCTGTACTGCACTCCGCCCTGAGCCGTTGTGCATTCTTCGATATACACTTTCGCGCGGTCGATAATTTCCTTTGAGACTGGGATACCCGCATTTCGGCAGGCTCGCAAGCCCTGCACCTGAGTAATGCAGGTTGAGCCTTCGTCGAAGTCGCTTCCTTCCTTCGCCGAAACGTAACCCCAGCCGCCCTTCGTCGTCTGAGCGTCCGCGCAGAACTGGACGGCCCGAGTGAGTACGTCACGAATCTCTTCGCGTCGCTGGACATCTTCTTCTTCGCCGTAGACCTGGCTCAGGAATAGCATTGAGAACCCGTGGCCATAGGTGTAGTGATAATCTTCGCGATATCCGATCAGCCCATTCGGACGACTCATTGAGAGCAGGTAATCGACGGCCAGTCGAATCTGTTTCGAAAATTTGCCAGTCGTCGTTGTGGATCCTTCACTCAGCATCGCAGTGCCCGCGAGTGCTGTCATGGCGACTCGATACTGTCCGCCGTTCGCTTCCCAATAGCCCTGACGCTTTTGCAGACTCGCCAGATACTCAAGTGATTGCTCGACAACTTCATCGACCTTGTCGTCGGCACGCAACGTTGGCGTTGAAAGAATCGCAATCGCCGCGGAAAGCACGATGATTAAACAGTTCCTGAATTTCATGAAACTGATCATTGGCGTAGCCTGTTGTGAGACAGCGTTTCGATTGCTGTCGGCCAAAACGGAAACAACGTCTGAAAGGCGGACGCCGTCCAGACGCTGGATTGTGTGCGAATCAATTCTCCATGACAAGGCGACTCGCAGAAGTCGCCTTGAACGCGTGATGATCAGTTGCCCAGTGGTCCGAATCCTGTCATTGCTGGACTGAGATCACGACGGCTCCGTCTGGAAGCACCATGCCAGGGCGAAGCTCGCCGTTGTATTGAGTTCCCACCTGAGGCTGCGGAGCTGGTGCTTGCATCAAAGGTTGTGGCGCGACGCTGGAATACGGCGACGTGCTGTATTGTGGTGTCACAACAACCGGAGCGGAGTAAACCTGGTATGAACGAACTGCAGGGCTGCTGTAATACTGAGGAGCAACGTAGGCTCGCGGAGCACTGTAGTAGTTGCTGTATCCGAGTCCGCCATATCCGCCTCGGCCAATGCTGATGGACAAGCCTGATCCGTACGACGAGCCATATAACGAGTTTCCATAGATCGGACGGCCGCCGTAGTATCCTCCACCGTATCCTCCACCACCGAAGCCGCCGCCGTAACCGCTATGATGATGATGGTGATGCCCGCTCGAAAATCCACCGCCAGAGAATCCGCCGCCGCCGTGGTGGTGACCATGATGATGCTGAGCGAAAGCCCCGGCCGACGTCAACAGGCTCAGCATTCCGGATAGAAACGCGACACGCCCGGATCTCAGAAACAACGATGAACCCAACCAAACGCCTTTTCGAATCATCACAATGCTCCATTGATTTCTCACGACCTCGGCAAGTCGAACAACATGTCCGACTTGAAATGCCCAATCACAGCCGAACGCGGTGCGATACGCTTTCAGTTACGAAGACGTTGCACCCTGTTCCGCTCTGTCATCATTATCAGAGTCGAGCCGAGTGAATCGAATCATTTCTTGACCTGGCCCTCGGATTCGCACTTTGCTTCACGAAAGCATTGCCACGGAGTCACCGCCAAAGCCCCCTCAAACGCCGCAGATTGCCAAATGAAACAAGAGGAACTGTGAATGGGCGTTTGCCTCGCTGGGCACTGAGCTCCGTTTTGGCGACGTCACGCGGTCTCATCCTGCGTTTGTTTTTCGACCACAAAGATAAGAAAGCACACGCTGAGCACTCCAATCAGCAACGCCCACATCGGCATCTCCTGCTTGAGCAAGGTGTCGTACAAGCCGTGCAGAATGATGGCCACTCCGAGTGTCTTCGCCAGCGTCGTGACCATGTCGAGCCATTCGCCGCCAGCGTTGAGGAAATCCTGATTGAAGTAGATGAGGACGGCTCC
>JANMEV010000330.1:0-30874 GCA_031377305.1 Planctomycetota bacterium
CCATGAGCACGCGAGGTTCTTCATTCCAGAACATGCTTCTCACTGCCGCTTGATCGCCAACTCGACCGTTGAGTGGTGAGTAGTCGGCTAGTTCGGCTTCCCCTTTGCGAACGACTAAGAACAACATTCCATCGGTGTGAATAATTTCTTCCGTCGCGTCTGAGTTCACAAAGACTCACGAATCAGAATCTGATATTGCGGGAGCATTGTCCTGCCTGCGACGTACGAAGAGCAGCGCAGTGGAGGATTCACTTAGAAAGCTAATTCTTCCAATTCTGCCGTCGGCGAAGGCGTGACGTTTTGCGATGAATGGGGGATTTTTGAGACCGTCGCTGTGGCGAAATTGGCACCTCAAGTTGGCTCATTCTGCGGACCTATTCTCTGCATTTTGCCCTAATTTAAATCGCAAAGTCGCCGCTTGAGTTCGGGACGTGACACGAGTAGAGTTCTCGGCACGAACTGCTGCTGTTGTTTTATCTCTCTCGCTTCAGCGGTCGTCTCAAAGCTTGTGGTAATTTGAAGTCTGCATGGAGTGCAGGCCTTTTTACTGGTCCTTTGAGTGCCAGACATCGAATCGTGTTTCAAGGAGGATTCACGCATGAACCGCATCCATTTGCGTTTGTTTACGCCGTCCGTAGAAGAAGTCACGGAAGTGACATCTCAGCCTGCTGCGGAAGCGACTTTCGACGACATCATTCCGTTCGAACGTGGGCGACGATCGGTCATCTTCAGCGGTCGATTCATGCCTGCAGTCGATCGGGCTCGATTGATTCACCAAAACGGACTCTGCCCGGAATGTGGGCATACCGATATTGAACCTCTTGAGCTTGCTGATTCCGTCATCAGCCCCAAGAACCGTATGCCCGTCCCAGGAACTGCCACGATCGTAGGCTTTCATTGCAATGACTGTGGCGTTGAATGGCCTGTTTATGAACTGACCAGTCGCAAGATATGATGGTCATTTGACAGCAACGGGGGTCTCTCCGGACTCCGTCGTGTTCGTTGAAAACCCACGGCTAAGACTCGCTCTATTTCACTGCGCTGGGCAACCCTCAGCGTTGGTGAAGCGGGAAGCATTCGTGCCTTCGTCGAGAATTTGCGATCGTTTTCGTTTATCACGATTGCCTGATATTCTGCTCGACGCTGATTGCACGATTCTCCGGCTCCTTTCACTCCGCGAGTCTTTCCTTGATGACACTGGTCTCCGGCACCGCCATTGATTCCCTGCTTTTGAATTCGATTCAGACTCAACTGCCAGCGGACCTCTCGATTGGCATTGGTTGTGTCGGTGCTGGCTTCATCATGGCGGATTGTCATCTGGTGGCATATCGCAAACATGGTCTGAACCCCGTTGCGATCACATCGCGAACTCGCGCGACGACGGAAGCTGTGGCGGCCCGACATCAGATTGCGGCCGTCTGCGATTCGGTGGAAGACGTAGTGCGTCGCCCCGAGGTCAAAGTGCTGGACGTCGCAGTTCCGCCGGATTGTCAACTGGACATCATTCGCCGGGCACTTACGGCTCCAAATCACTTAAAGGCGATTCTGGCGCAAAAGCCGTTGGGCGTGAATTACGGCGAAGCACTTCATATCGTCAGGCTCTGCGAAGAAGCGGGTGTTGTGCTGGCTGTGAATCAGAACATGAGGTTCGATCAGTCCGTCCGCACTTGCAAGACTCTGCTGGAAAGCGGAACGCTTGGGAAGCCGGTTTTGGCGACGATTGAAATGCGTGCCATCCCTCACTGGATGTCGTGGCAGGAACGTCAGGGCTGGGTCACGCTTCGGATCATGAGCATTCATCATCTCGACACATTGCGATATTGGCTGGGTGAACCCGAACGTGTGTTTGCAAGTGTGGCTCCGGATCCTCGCACATCGAAGAAGTTTTCACATCGCGATGGCATCGCTTTGTATATCCTTGAATTTGCCGACAACGTTCGAGCATCCTCGTGGGACGACGTTTGGAGCGGCCCGGCTCGAGAAGGCAGCGGGGCAGACATTGGCATACGCTGGCGAGTCGAAGGTACGGACGGGCTTGCGTGCGGGACGATTGGCTGGCCGAGCTATCCCGAACGAATGCCCAGCACACTGAGGTATTCGACAGTGCATGACAACGGCCAGTGGCATATGCCGACATGGGACAGCGTTTGGTTCCCGGATGCTTTCATCGGTCCGATGGCCGAACTGCTGTGCTCGCTGGAAGTATCGCGGGAACCGTCTGTTTCCGGCCGACGAAATCTCCCCACCATGGCGATGGTGGATGCCTGCTATCGATCTACAGAAGAACACCGCGCGGTGAGTCCCGCGGAGATTATGGGCGAACTTTAGCCGGGAAACGGCTGATTTGGAGTTCGAAATCCAACGAAATCCAACGAAATGGGAAAGGCAGCCATGGCAACCATGGTCAAGGTTGCACGCCGATGAAGTCTCGCCTATCGTCACCGTTCCACCGCGTTCAATGCTGGCGGTTCAGTTGATCCTTCCTGCCGGATCCCCTTACTCGATGACCCTGTCCTGCATTCGATGGCCTTCATGACAACCTCGGTCTCTCTCTTTTCGTCTGCAAAAAAAACTCGCACAGAGATGCTGTCGCCTTTTGATTTTCATCAGCGTACGCGGTTGGTATTTGGTTGCGGCGCGTTTGGACAGTTGGGCGTGCTTTCAAAAGAGCTTGGCGCGCGTCGAGTGTTAGTCGTGACGGATTCCGGACTTCGTAAAGCCGGGCATTGCCAGCGAGCCGAGTCGATCCTCAACTCTGCCGGATTGACGGCCATTGTTTTTGATCAGGTCACTGAGAATCCAACGACGCAGGATGTCGACCGCTGTGTAGCGTTCGCAAAGCCGGCCAATGTCGATCTGATCATCGGGCTCGGTGGCGGCAGTAGTCTGGACTGCGCGAAGGGAGCCAATTTTCTGCTGACCAATGGTGGCAGAATGCAGGACTACCGCGGCGTTGGGAAGGCGACACTTCCAATGTTGCCCATGATCGCGGTGCCGACAACCTCCGGAACCGGCAGCGAGGCTCAGTCCTTTGCTGTCATTGCAGATGCCGATTCTCACATGAAGATGGCTTGCGGCGATGTGAAGGCCGCGTGCAAGGTCGCACTGCTGGATCCCGAGTTGACAGTTTCCATGCCTCGATCAGTGACGGCGGCGACAGGCATCGATGCGATGACTCACGCCATTGAAAGCTATGTCACGACGAAGCGAAATACGGTCTCACAAATGTTCGCAAGGCACGCCTGGGAACTGCTCGCCGGTGCATTCCCCAGTGTTCTGCAGGATCCGACCAGCTTTGACGCACGGGGACGAATGCAACTGGGGGCTTTCTTTGCGGGAGCGGCGATTGAAAATAGCATGCTGGGCGCGGCTCATGCGGCTGCAAATCCATTGACGGCTCGCTTTGGAACGACGCATGGAGTTGCGGTTGGATTGATGCTCCCGCATGTCGTCCGCTTTAACTCAAGCGTCTCGGAATCGCTCTATCGTGACCTCGTGGTTTCGGCGGACTGGGGTGACACGGAATCGACGTCCGAGTCGGCTGCAGGGCAATTGGCCACTGGATTTACTCGACTGCTGAAGCTCGCGGACATGCCGATTTCCGTTTCTCAGGCAATTAATGGGACTGTAGACGAAAAAGTCCTCGAAGGTTTGGCCGCGGAGGCCGTTCAACAGTGGACAGGAACCTTCAATCCGCGAAAAATGGACATACTCGGATTTATTGAGCTGTATCGAAACTCGTTGTAACTGGTTCGTTGGGCCGCAATGAACGGCACAGGTAGTGAACAACGGACTGGTGGAACAAATTGGTATCCGGGCGAATTCCGTTTTGGGAGTGAATGATGAAACGACTGTCTGCCGCCAAAACTACACGCCGTGATCTGCTCTACCAGTTTGCATTTGGTGCCGCTGCGTTCGGAGCCAGTGCGGCGGTTCCTCGCGATGCATTCGCATTTCCGTCCTTTGCAGTTGACCTCGCTCCGACGGAAACGAGTTGGGCTTCGTATCGAGCGACTCCCGATCAGCGAGGTGTCGCCGGCTGCAAACTGGCTGATCAACCCGCGTTAAAGTGGGAGTTTGCGTCGCCGGATGGCTGGATTGCGGGAGTCGCGATTGTCGGCGAACATGTCTATGCACCGGCTCTGGCAGGATTTGTGCATTGCATCAATCTTGAGACGGGGAAAGAGGTTTGGAAATATCGATCCATTGATGATCCCGATCCAAAGAAGTTCGCCGCGGGCTTCAAGGCGGCTCCACTGGTCACCGCATTGACGGTTTACATTGGGGATGAAGATGGAGTGCTGCATGCCATCGATCGAGCAACGGGAGAAAAGCGATGGATTTTCGCCACCGGCGCTGAGATCGCTGGCTGCGTCGCTCAGTTCGGTGAGAACCTTCTGCTGGCATCGCATGACAGCAACCTGTATTGCCTGACGACCGACGGAAAAGAAGTCTGGAAGTTCGCCACGAACGACCGAATCAACTGTTCGCCCGGCATCTCTGATACCTTTACGTTTGTCGCTGGCTGTGACGAACATTTGCGTGTGATTGATTTGAAAGAAGGCAAAGAGTTCCGTGATATGCCGCTGGACTCGCCGCTGATCGGTTCGCCAGCGGTGGTTGGCGACTTACTTTATGTGGGAACACACACGGGGCAAATTGTTTGCGCAAACTGGCGGAAAGGTGAGTTTCTCTGGAAGTACGATGCGCCACGGAAGCAACCGTTTCATGCGTCGGCAGCAGTCACGGATGCCCTGGTGATCGTTGGCGGACATGACAAGAATGTCCATGCGGTCGATCGCGAAACCGGCAAAGCAAAGTGGATGTTCCCAACACGGGCTCGCGTTGAGAGCTCTGGCGCCGTTGTCGATGAGCGTGTTTTTATCGGATCGGGTGACGGCAACCTCTACGGAATTTCTCTAACAACCGGATTAGAGGTTTGGAAGTTTAATGCAGGAAAAGGTATCAGTGCAGGCGTCGCCATCGGAGAAGGATTCATGATTGTCGGCGAAGATCAGCAAGGCGGTAGGCTTCTGTGCTTTCACTGATGTCGGCCAATTCTTCTTTTAGTTGATTCTGCCTTTTCAAGTTTCTCCCAGGGCCCTTTGGCTCGTTGCAAGTTGATGACACTGGCCGTCAGGAGCCTGATCTCACATGACCACAATCGAGACGTCGACAACGACAGAAGTCGGCAGTTACTTCATTTCCAATTACCCGCCATTTTCGCAATGGAAGTCGGACTTTGTTCCTGAG
This sequence comes from Planctomycetota bacterium, assembly GCA_031377305.1. Taxonomy (GTDB): domain Bacteria; phylum Planctomycetota; class Planctomycetia; order Planctomycetales; family Planctomycetaceae; genus SXXK01. Next base: position 5,254 of record JANMEV010000330.1, read on the forward strand.
GCAATTCAAGCTCTCAACTCCGAACCAGAGAACACCGCCCACACTCCGTTGGGCTTGTATATCCACATTCCGTTTTGTCGCAAGCGATGCAAGTTCTGCTACTTTCGTGTCTACACGAACCAGAACGCGAAGGCCATCGAAGATTACGTCAAGGCTCTGATTCAGGAACTGGAGCTGATCAGCCAGCGGTCGGCGATCGGAAACAGAGAACTCCTGTTTGTCTATTTTGGCGGCGGAACTCCCAGCTATCTGAGTTCGAAGCAACTCCGGTCGCTGCGTGATCGCATGAGCGAGTTCATCACATGGGATCGCGCGAAGGAAGTCACGTTTGAGTGCGAACCTGGCACGCTTAGCATGGAGAAACTCGAAACTCTACGCGACATCGGGATTACTCGAATTTCTTTGGGCGTCGAGAACTTTGACGACAAGATCCTGGAAGAAAATGGACGAGCCCATCTATCGCCTGAAGTGATGCGAGCCTACGAGTGGATTCGCGAGGTGGGGTTTCCACAGGTCAATATTGATCTAATCGCCGGCATGGTCGGCGAGACGGATGAAAATTGGCATCGCTGCATCGACAGGGCCATCGAAATGCAGCCTGACAATATCACGATCTATCAAATGGAGCTGCCATTCAATACTGTCTATTCAAAGGAGATGAGAGAGCAAGGCGCTCAATCACCGGTTGCTGACTGGCCGACGAAACGTCGCTGGGTGAGCGAAGCAATGGATCGCCTTATGGCTCAGGGATATCATGTTTCCAGCGGCAATGAACTGGTGAAGAACCCGGAGCGAGATCAGTTTGTTTATCGCGACAATGTCTGGAGAGGCTGCGATCTGATCGCCACAGGAGTTTCTTCATTCGGGCATTTCCAGGGAGTGCATTACCAGAACCTGGATCAGATTGAAGATTACATGGAAACCGTTAGCCGTGGCGAACTGCCCATCAATCGGGCGCTTAAGCCAACCCTTCATCAGCTATTGATTCGGGAAATGGTCCTGCTGATGAAGGAGGGGCACGTTTCCCTCGGGCGTCTGAATCAGAAGTACGGCGTCAGCGTTCAGGCCGAGTTTGCTTCGGCATTTCGCAATCAACAGGCGGCGGGGTATTTGACAGTCGAAGGTGATACGCTGAAACTCACCCGCAAGGGGCTGTTGCAGGTCGACAGTCTGCTCCCGGAATACTTCGAACAACAACATCGGGCGGTTCGGTACACGTAGTAAGGTTATTCCTTACACTGCGTTTCCGCCATGCGCAGTAACGAGTTCGCGAAGGTTTCAAATTGGTGCTGCCGACCGTCATTGCACAACAGAAAGTCCAGAACGTTGAATCCTCAGAAAGAACTGCAGGAGCTGGTCAGCCTTTTTCCGGAGCCGGAAGGACAGCTTCTGTACCTATCCGCTGGGCACGTCGCCAAAGAAGCGACCCCGGAACCTTATCATCGGATGCTGGTTCATGAACATCACATGACGATCAGCATGGAGTCGTATCATGACTGCTCGGTCGATGTGGAAGTGATGGCCTCTCGATTCGAAGATGGTCTGTATCTTCGAAAGATTCAGCTCAAAAAGAGCGGAACCGACAAGGTTGTCCAGTTCGGCTACGTGCGGTTCAACTTCGAATACGTCACTGAAAAAGTTCGCGACGAGATAATTGCTGAGAAGACGCCGCTGGGACGAGTCCTGATTCAACACAACGTGCTGCGTCATGTTGATCTGGGAGCAATCCTTCGATTCACCGCCGGGCCGGGGCTGGCGAAGTATCTGCAAATGAAGGAAGGTCAGGTGACCTACGGTCGACTGGCGACATTGTTCTGCAATGGCGCACCGGCTATCGATCTTTTGGAGGTCTCGGCTCCGCTGGACTGATTTGTACTGCGTTCACTCCATATCGGTTGTCGGCCATAGAATGCTTTCAACCACCCGTCAGCTACTTTTGACGGGCTCGCCAGCTTGGCGGATCCTGCGGCGATGAGGTTGGGGTTCCCGGAGGAAGCGGCTGACTTGTTCGAGGCGCAGCGCCGTGCCACTGTGCTGGCTGGGTTGCTGAGTGGGAGGCTTTACCCGCTGTGTCATGGTCCGAGTAGGAGACCGTGAGAAATGGCGACCTGGTGTCCGAGTTTGTTGCAGCAGGTTGCGATTTCGGAAATCCAGGGGCCACAGGCGGAAGAGAAACCTCTTCATGTTGCCGACCGGCCGCAACCATTGGCAATTCGTTGACTGGTTCCGGCTCCACGGATGTCGGTGCGAACTGACGAGCAATCTTTTGATGTGATGAAGGCTGAGTCCTGACGGCGGGCACTCGCTTTCCGGTCGGACTGTGTTGGGCAATCGCAGCACTACCTTCCATACCTGGTTCCGCTGGAATCAGCTTTGAAAGCATGGCTTTCGATCGATCTTCCGTCGCCTTGTCCGGATGCATTTGCAAAGCATTCTCGAACCATTCAATCGCATCAGCCTCCCGGCCCTGTTCGAACAGGACGTAACCAATGTTGTAGTTTGCTGCCGGTGCACCGACTGCGAACGTCAGGTGAGCCAGGGACTGGTCGATCAGGCCAGCTTTTGCAAGCGCGACGCCAAGTTCATAGCGGCAGTTCTGGTCCTCTGGGTCCACGTCGCATGCCGCTTGAAAGGACTGAATGGCTCTGTCCCAATCGTCTTGCTTTGCGTACATTCGCCCCAGTTCCAGACGAACGAGAGCGTTGTCAGGTTTCTCTTTGGCAAGAGCCATGAGAATTTCTTCCGCCTGCTGAGATCGTCCGGTCTTCATCTCAATCCGTGCCATCCCGAGTTTGGCGTCGATGTTCCTCGGATATGCCGTCAGCATTTCCCTGTATTTCTTTCGCGCTTCGCCGTACTCGCCAAGATCTTCCTGATACTGTGCGAACTTCAGCAGCGACGACTCAGGATCCTTCAGAGTTCTTTTTGCGATTCGAAACTCTTCACTGAGCTCTTCTTTCTCTTTCGCATTTTTCCTGAGCGATGCCAATGCATCAGGCTCTTTGGATTCCTCGGTTGAGGTGTCACCAGGCCGAAAGAATGAAGTGGTCTTTGACCATGCAGTCTGCAGGCCACTTGAAGCACAACCCGTTGAAAGTCCCAGAGTAATTGCTGCGACGATACCATTCAGTTGATTGCGTTTCATTTCGCACCTCCATGTGCGTGAGCGCTACGAGCTCGATGAATCCATACCGTACAGGACAGGGGGTTGACTTTGACAACCCTTCCATCTCCCTGGTCCAATCGTCTGTCAGCGCGACCGCGCTACAATCCGTATCTTTAGACTCGACGGCCGCGACACTGATCCTTCAGCAGAAAATGCGGTTCGTCATGTTTGAACTGAGCTGAACTTGCACCCACTGAAGAATTCCGGCAGATCCTGTCGCCGTTGAAATTCCACGGCGAATTATGGTGCAGCTGCTGCTTCTCCACCGCCGCCGGATGCTGAACTCAGCCGAGGGGAAGGGATGCTTGAATTGTACATTTCGCTGATCTTCTGAATCTCGATCGCTGGGCGACCCACTTGCTGGCATTCACGAACAGACAACGAAACCTCGCTACTGCTGCTGGAAACCTTCGACATGTATCCGCTGACGGATTCCGTTCTCATCGCATCCAGTTCTGGCGAGTACGTCGACTGAATGTAGACCGCTCTTCGTTCAGGCGGAACAACATGCAGAATGTACTCGAGATGAAGCTCACCAGCCCGCGTCAGGTGCTGTGTGTCTTTGTTGAAATGGCGATCATACAGGGTGGTTTCTTCCTGCCAGCCAAGTGCGGTTTGCGTATCAAGGTGGTTCCGAACTGCTTCACGGTCCTGGCAAACGTAGGGCAGTGGCCAGTAGTGTTCGTCATAGAACGTGTGCGAAAACTGCTGCGGCTCTGCGTTTGAACGTGGTCGAGCTGGCCAAACTTTGCCCTTCTTGTTCTTTTGGCGGACACCGCCCGGCAACGCGGCTTTCTCGGCCCACCATGCATCCGATCCCGGTTCGTGGCAGCTCGTTTTGTCTTTGTGTCCAAAGAACTGAGGACCGGTTGAGCATCCCTGAATCGCACCGGCGACCAGCAAGGCAAACAGAAGAGCAGGCTTCTTCATGGCGACATCCACTCATCGACGGAAGCATTCGGCAAAGACGCTGACCTCCGAGTCAGCCACCCCCATTGAAATCCGGCAGCATTTGCCGACTCGGTGAGTCAGCGCAGCGGATTTCAGAAGGTTTAGAGACATCTTCGGCGGTTCAGGGAGTGGGATTTCAGGCAATCGAGTTCAGTCAGGCAGTTCAACGATCGTCGCTCCGAAAAATGCGAAAACTCCGACGCAACCCTCCTATTTCATCAATGCGGATGCCACACTTCATGTCATTTGTTGCAGTTCGAGATTCCGATATCTATTTTCAGCGAAACGGAAACCGAACTCTGAACGAGACAACGGATTCTCTGTTCGCTTGGTGTCTTTAAGACTGGTTGATTCCCAATGATCTTTTTGCTCGACAACTACGATTCGTTCACGTTCAACCTTGTTCAGCGAATCGGCGAGCTTGACGCGACAGCGGAGATTCGCGTCGAACGGAACGATCTGATCACACTGGATCAGATCGAAGACCTAAAACCGGAACGCATCATTATTTCACCCGGTCCATGCACGCCTTCAGAAGCAGGTTTATCGCGTGAGTTGATTGCTCACTTTGGCCCGAAAATCCCGGTGCTTGGCGTTTGTCTGGGACATCAATGTCTGGCAGAAGTGTATGGCGCAAAAGTTGTGCGGGCTCAACGACTGATGCACGGAAAGACGTCGATGATTTCGCATTCGGGGCAAGGGGTTTTTGCAGGGTTGCCCGATCCGTTTCAGGCGACTCGCTATCACAGCCTGATCGTTCCCAAAGAGACCGTCCCCGATTGTTTGCAAATCACCGCATGGGTAGAAGATGCGGGCCAGCCGTTTGAAGTGATGGGATTGCAGCATCGTGAGTTTCCTGTCCACGGCGTTCAGTTTCACCCTGAGAGTTTTCTGACTGACAGGGGCTATGAACTGCTGAGGAACTTTCTCACGATCTAAACAGCTAGCTGGAATCACGACTTCTGTGAGAGCATCGCCGTTGCAAGTGCCAGTACGTCGTCGTTTTCCCTCGCAGCGGCTTCCAGTTTGTCGAGGCGGCCGGCGGTGACACAAAAAGCCGTAAACGAGAATCCGCTGGGATCTTCGAGCTTGTTGACATACGGCGCCGCGGCGTCCAACGCCGCGTTGACTCGATCCACCCGCTGCCCCAGATCCACGAGGACAAATGCAATCATGCGTTTGTCAGCGACGTCCGGCTCGTGATTAAGGCGGTGGATGAAGTATTTGATCGATTCATCAACATCAACGCCCGCGACAGCATTCAGGAAGTGCTGATTGGCTACATAGTAGTCGTCGAACGGAACATCGCTCGGATATCGCAGCGGTTCAGCCAGTTGACTGCCATATTGAGTCAATTCAATGGCGAGGGAAAGTTCCGGATCGCCACGATGCAGGTGCCGGGCAAAGCTGACGATGGAATGCAGGTGCGAGACATCGACGTGATAAGCGCCGTCAGCGAAGAGGAATTCCCGTCCCAGAACGAGTTCTCGAAGTGACAGGTTTGGCTGCAACACCGGGTTACGCCGTTCCACATCGCGGCGAACACTGTGCTGCAGGTCCGTGTAAATGTTTCGCACCATCAACGCCGCGGCCTGACGCCGTTCTTCCGGTGACATCTGGGCCATGAGCTGCCCCAGCGCGGTGACCGTGTTGCAGGTGCCGTGAGTCTTCAGCAGAAGCTTCAGCCCCTCGATGATGTGAGCCCCCTCGTACAGGGCGAGGTTGAGAAGTTCATCGAGTTCGGGGCCAGGTTCGGACGGCATTTCCGCAACGCGTTTGGCGATCGCACTACGGACGGGTTCGGTTTCGTGAATTGTTCGAAAGTAAGCCCAGGCATCGGCAAGCTGGCCGGAGTCCAAAAACATCTGGCCCACTTCTCGAGCCGCGTTTGTGTACGATTCGCGAAAGGCCGCCTCATGTTGTTGTGGAATCTCCTTCAACGACGTGGGCTGTGTGATCGGAAGTCCCAGTTGACGGCGGATACGAATCAGCTTTGCATCAAACAGTCGATGGAAATCTCTCTGAGCAAGCAGCGTTCTGTCCACGGCATCCATCAGGCCGGTCGCATCCGTACCGGGAGCGGAAGTCAGTTGCTTGCATTCCAATTCAAAGCGTTCGATTGCCGACATGGTTCAGAGCTCAACAGGATAGTGACACGAATAATTCAGAGTGTTCGGTCGAGTTCAAGAGCGATCGCTAAGCCGCTTGAGCTTGTGAGTTAGTGCTGATGCGTACTGCAGGTTCCGCAACCACCGCCGCCAGATGCCTGTACGACGCCTTCCGCCGAAACGGGCTGCACATGGATCACGCCAAATCCAGCCGCCGCGGCAAGAAGCGCGAGGCGGGTAGTTTCGGCACCACGATCGTTCAACACGTAAAGGATCAAACGGTCATCCAGGGTTCGTTCGATATCGATCAGCTCAAGTTGAAGCTTCCAGCCTGCAGCCTTTGAAAGCCAGGTGGGGAAACTCTCTTCACAGGCCTTTTCAAATTCAGCGATCGCGACAACATCTTCAGCGGCGGCGATTCGCACAACGTCACCCGTGAGATTGATCTCTGTTCCATCAACACTCTTCAGATTTGCGGGAAGGACTTGCAGAACGGTCGCCAATTCCTGACCTCGCTCCGTCGTGACGACGATTGCTGTCTCTCGAGGCATCGGCGTTCCGAAACCGGCAAAGCGAGCAACCTGCGGAACTCGTCCGTAACGAGCCACCACCAGAAAGTCAGGCTTACGCTCTTCAAGCTCAGGCACGCCTTCGCAGGAGGCATCATCTTTGGGAGCGATCATTGGGATTCCGTCGTCATTGAAAAACTGAAATGCGAGACTGTTCGCCCGGCACGGTTGCTGGCGTTCATAAGTGTACCGAAACTACGGGGGAAAACCGCCGTCCGCCGCATGAAAAGCGGTCAGGAAGCCAGTTCGACAGCGAAAGCGTTCTATTGAATTGCGGCAATCAGCCTCTCACGAACCTGTTTCGGGTCCGCGCCGGAGACCTGCTTCATGATCATGCCAATAATCGGACCAATCGCATTCTGTTTCCCTGCTCGAAAATCGGCGATCGCCGCAGGCTTTGATTCAATCGCTGCCGCTATCGCCGCATCAAGCGCCGATGTGTCGCGAACGATTTCCAGACTTCGCTCGCAAATAATCCGATCGACGTCGAGTTCAGCAATTGGCTTATCATTTGCTGCCGCTTCCCGGAGTACGGCATAAACTTCTCGAGCACTTTTTGTCGTGATTCGATCAGATTTAATGCACTTCAGAAGTGTGCCAAGAATTGCAGCGGTGACCGGAAACTGCTGGATTGTCAGGCCATCGGCGTTTAGGTCTCGCAGGATGTCCTGAGTCACCCAGTTGGCCGCTAGTTTTCCGTCGCCGCACAACTGCGCAACTTCCTCAAACCAGGCAGCAACATCCGGCCCCTGCGACAGAATCACGTTCGCGTCGTATTCGGTCAGACCGAGTTCTGACTGGAACCGCGCCCGTCGAGCAGTGGGAATTTCGGGAAGTGATTTGCGGATGGTTTCGACCTGCTGGACAGTCGTTGTCACCGGCATCAAGTCGGGATCCGGGAAGTAGCGATAGTCTGACGATTCTTCTTTTTCTCGCTGGCCGAATGATTCGTTCTTCTCAGCATCCCAGCCGCGAGTCTGCTTTGGAACGTCCCCAATCTTTTGGCCGGTCTTCTGCCACTGCTTCCACTGCCGCTTCGCTTCATACTCGATGGCAAGTTCAACGTTGCGGAAGCTATTCATGTTTTTCAGTTCAACGATCGGAGTGGCGGTCGTACTTCCATCTGAATTTGGGATGTGCAAATTGACGTTGGCGTCACACCGCAAGCTTCCTTCCTGCATGTTGCAGTCGGAAACACCAATGAACAACAGCAACGATCGCAAATCTTCCAGGTACCTTCGGGCTTCCGAGGAAGATCGCATATCCGGCTCGCTGACGATTTCCAGCAGCGGCGTTCCTGTTCGATTCAGATCGACTCTGCTTTCCGCGCCGTGGCCTGTTTCGTCGTGGATGTTCTTACCCGCGTCTTCTTCAAGGTGCGCGCGAGTAATTCGAATTCGACGAACTGGCTGGGTTGGTTCATCCGCCGCGATTTCAAGCCAGCCTTTGGAACTGAACGGTAGGTCGTACTGACTGATTTGGTACGCCTTCGGGAGGTCGGGATAGTAATACTGCTTGCGATCCCAGCGAGTCGTCGGAGCGATTTCGCAATTCAGTGCGAGAGCCGTCTTCAGAGACAGCTCGAATGCCTGGCGATTCATTACCGGCAAAGCGCCCGGGAGGCCAAGGCAAACCGGACACGTCTGAGTGTTGGGTTCATCGGGGCGAAATTCGATCGAGCACCCGCAGAAGAGTTTGGATTGAGTGCGAAGCTGGACATGAACTTCCAGACCGATGACGATCGTATAATCAATTTTGAGCATGGTGGCGAATTGATAAATCAGAACCTGACAACACGTTTTAAACCTGAGCCAAAGTGTAGTTGTCTTCCGTGGCAACGAGTAGCCATCACCGAATCAACTTTCATTGTGGCGTCATTCAAATATTTTGGCGTCATTCAAAGCAGTCAGGATGAGACAACTCGATGATGTGCCAGCAACGAAAAAGGGTGGTCAGTACTTAGCGTACGGACCACCCTTGTGTTTTACAGCTGAATCCCAGATCAGGAGAGCATGCTGTTAATCGAAAGCCCAAAGGATTTCGGATTAGTAACGATCGCGACCACCGCCGCCACCGCCACCACCACCCTAACCGCCTCGGCCACCGCCGCCACCGCCGCCGCTTCGGCCACCGCCGCCGCCGCCGCCGTAACCACCACGGCCACCGCCGCCACCACCGCCGCCGCTGCCGCCTTCACGAGGACGAGCCTCGTTGACAACAATCTGGCGACCGTCAAGGTCTGAACCGTTTAGAGCACGGATAGCTTCATCGCCACCGCTTTCCATTTCAACAAAACCGAATCCCTTGGATCGGCCAGTCTCACGGTCACTAACGACCTTGGCTGAGGTCACAACGCCATACTGCGCGAAAGCCCGCTCGAGGCCTTCAGACGTAGTGCCCCATGCGAGGCTTCCCACAAAAATGTTCTTACTCATCACAAAACCCTTGAGCTTTACAGCTACCCAAAACACCTGATCGCTGCCACAACGGCAGCCGTTAGAACACAAATTTTCCAGAGCCAATGCCGGCTCTGAATTAGAGGCGCTTGCTGCAGAACAACTCAAGGGCGGACGGAACTTTATGGAGTGCGCGACTGTCTTCGAGAAACCTGATGCTAACACCAGTCCCACCTTTGCGGACTCGATTTCGAACCTCAGCGGAAGATGGGATGCGAGACATTACCCACCTTGACGGAGAATAGCAACACCGATTGCGGGGACATTTTTTGCCAATTTTCGACTTCGTTCCAAGCCAGTATGGCAACTGGCGGATTCAGCCACAATCCGGGCAAAAACGAGCCTAGGATTTTGGCTCGGCTGACGATGAAAATGATCACACCGGACAGCTCGATCAAGGACAACCCGAGTGATCTTTTGAAGGCGTCCTCTCAACCTGGGATCGCCGCAGGATGCAGCCTCTCTTCAGTATGACAAGAAACGAAAATGCCTCTTTGCGACGAAGTAGTATTCGTCTCAAAGAGGCTTTGCGAAAAAAGTCGGCAATTGAGAGTGTCTGTTACTTGTCGTCAGCCTTCTTTTCAGAACTCTTCGCTGGCTTTGCAGTCGACGCCGCGGATGGCTTCTCCGGCTTCGGAGGCATGATCAACGTGACGGACTGTCGAACATACGTTTCAGCTTCTGATCCCGGCTGGCACGCAGAAGTCGTTGCATCGATGAAGTCGAACTTTCCGATAATCCTTGCAACCGATGGCAGCAAGCCCAGCACCTCTTGTATGACCTTGAGATCTGGACCTTTACCGTTCGAGTTTTGGCCCTGAGCCATGCCGATCAGCATCGGAGCAAACATGCCCGCCTGTTGAAGACCCTGCGAAAGGTTGCGAATGTTCTCTCCCGTGTTCGTGTAACTCATCGACGAAACAGGGCCGGTGATTTCCATTCCAAATTGTTTGAACCGATCGCTATCAGACCAACTGTCTCCCTCGCCAGCCTGATTTGCAAACATCGTCTCAACAGCAGCGGCGTGAGTTCCCATCACCATCCAGCCATCACGGAAGCCGATCACTGGCTGAATTCCCGCCATCCCAAAGAACTGGGCCGTGAGTTGCTCAAATCCATCAAGGCCCGGAGCCTCTTTCAGCCCAACTCCCTGGGACCGCACTTCAGGAATTTCGCCCAACGCGTTGATGGCTCGATGGAGCAGTTCCTGAATTCGATCCGGGTTGCTGCACCGCATCATCGTGACAGACTGGGAGCCTTTTCCAAAAGGAGTCGGTGCGCCTGGCATCGTTACTGAAACTGTTTCACCGCTGAATGATTCGAGCAGGTCTTCTTTCAGGTGCAGATCGAACTGATCCTGAATCGCGGCAAACTTATCAAAGCCCTGTTGCGATTCAGGGAAAGCAGCCGGAATTTCTTCCACAATCCAGTTGTACAACGGAAGGGCGTTGGCCCCGCTGGTGAGTGAAAAGCCTGTCGCTGAGGCTGGAACCAGGGTCGACCATTTGTCGAAGGACTTTTGTCCAGCAAACATTTGACCAAGCACCGTTTCGTTTGCAGACTTGCTCATTCTGCCAAACGAGGACGATCGATTTTGAAAGCCTTCCGTATATTCGACTGTCACTTCGATATCGAAGGCAGCCGTCTGGTTGAACACTTCGCTCAGCATTCCAGCGACTCGGGCCGCTTCGGGATTTCCGCCACTGGCTGTTTCAATAAACGTGGGGATCGATTGCAGTTGTTCAGACATCAACTTACCATCGAAAACAACAATAGTGTCTTCTGCCTTTGGAAGATGGCTCAGTGCATCGACGACTCGCGGATCATCAAACTTTGATGTTGCCGACGGATTGCCAAGTAATTCGAGTGACTCCTGAGCAAATGCCAGTGATGTCGTCAGCAAGATGAGGTCGCCTTTGACGCCAACCGCCGGCTGTAGTACAAACGGCATCTGCTTTGGTAGCTCAAGAACGGTCATATCGACGCCTGCTACGGTCTGTGAACCGACAGCAACGTTCCCCTGTGATGCTCCAGCCGCAAGGCCAAACAAATTGACGATGCCCGTCTTCAATGATTCGGCGCCGCCATCTGGAATGCGAAACATCATCACCGATAAAGTCGTTGGCCCTTCGGTCTTCTGCACCACAAGGGTCTCGGAGATCTTCATGAGCTTATCCCACTCCACCGGCGCCAGTGCGGCTCGGAAAGCGTCTCGAACGGCGAGAAACTGTTCCGCATCGCCTTCACCCATGTTGCTTTGAACAAGCTGCAGCACTTTCTCAACGATCTTCGTATCGTTGATCTCCTTGAGGACGGCCTCGAAGTGCTGTTTCTGGTAGTCGCGTTCTGGATTCGCCATTGCATAGATCGCGAGATAAGCATCCGCTGGAGCTGCATCTCGCAGGTCCTCGGCGTGAGCTGTGAGCCCGGAGAATCCCGGAATTGCAATTCCGCAAGTGACGCCAAGGAACCAATGTTTCCAGTTGCCAAATTTCATAAGTGGACTTCTTTCTAAATGCTTTCCAGGAGCGGCGCGAACTGTCGCTGTTAACACCCTTCAGGACATGTGAAGGATTTGTCGCCGCTCGGTCGTTGACCAACGATTCTAACCGGAACGTTGTCTGAAAGGGATTCGATCAACGGATCCTGGAATTCGATTCGCAATTCACTTCTTTGGCAGATTTTGTTAGGAAACTCTCTGGCTCGCGTGACTGAGGGCGTGTGTTTGCGCATTCATTTTGTGAAGGGCAGAATCTCCGCGGCGCCATACCGAGGACCAATATCGGTGCAATCCGCAGCACATAGGGCCCTGCGGTGGACTCACTCCGCGTCAAACATCGCCATGTGCGGAACCGGCGAAAGCGTGTGGGCCTTGAAACAAAACTACCCGCCTGATCAAGGGATTTGATGCCTGCGGCTCCGAAAGGGGGGCCTCAGCAAGAGGGTTGATCACATTTGGCGACGGTCAAATAGAGTTCACAGGCATTGCCCGGCTGGACTGGTTGTTGCGGTGTTTCGCCCCAACGGCAGGCTTCCAGCAACAAAAAAACGCTGGGGTCTCTTTCGAGAATTCCCAGCGTTTTAAAGGGGAGAGTGGGAGTCGAACCCACGCGTGACGGATTTGCAATCCGTTGCCTTAGCCACTTGGCTATCCCCCCGAATCGATGATCTGCTTTCCGACTATTCATCATCCAGCATCACAAATCAGGCACCTTGAGCTGACTTTGACGGCTCAAGTATTCCGGAGTGTTGTACCGAATGTATCGGCAAAAGGTCTACCTTCCTGAAGTCAATTCCTGGTGAAAATAATCGGCCAGTTTTCCGACTTCACTTTTACGGCTGTTCTGTTTGCGAAAGACAAATCAGGCGAGCTGAGGACATCCGGGATTCCTGCGGGTTCACAGGCTTCTGAGTAGAAGCCTCGTTTTTTCCTGCGTAGGATGGCCGGTCGCCAGCGACTCTGTTGTTGAGGCCCCGTTGGCGGTAAACCATATCAAATATTGTGTGAAACAGCCGGCTCGCAACTCATAGCGGCTGCCGGGACTGCTTTCACTTTGAAGGATGAAGTGTCGTGGCAGAATCTGAAGAACAGCTGATTTCCATCGCCCGCGACGCCGTAAGCCAGTGCAACTGGGTTGTCGGCGAATGTGCTGCAAAGTGGACTCAGAAATATTCTCGCGGTCGTACTGATGGCGATTTCGGGCAGATGGTAGGCTTGAGTGGTGATCAGATCTTTCAGCGACGTCGAGTTTGGGAAGCGTTTGGAGACATCCACAAATCCTTCAGCGGCCTGAAGTGGTCGTTCTTTTACGTCGCGTTGAATTGGGACGACGCTGCAGACTGCCTGGGCTGGGCTCAGGATTCTGACGCCACCGTCGCGGAGATGCGAGCATGGCGACGGGCGCAGCGTGGTGAAGACCTGTTTGCAGAATCGTCCGAAGGCTATTCGGAATGGGCCGCGCCGCTGGGGATCGATACCTCCAGCGTCCCCCTTTCCCGAGTGGTCGATCCGTCGCAGTTTACTCCCAGCGGCATGGGCGATCGAGCCGGCTTGGCAGCGTCCGGTGATCGATCAGCCGCGGCAACCATGGACATGGTGGCTCGTGATTCAGGGGACAGTTATGCTCCGTTTCGAGCCGATGCGGCGGCACCAGCGCCGAAGATACGAGAAGAAGCACCCGGTAGCGAACGACAGGAATTGACTCCGGAGCAATTTTGGAAGCGTGCTTCGTCAATGATGGATAAGCTCAGCAAAGCACTGACGCCGAAGCTGCTGAAGGCGCTGGACAACCAACCAGAGTCGGTTAAAGAACGGCTGCGAGATTCACTCAGCGACATACGCGAGAAACTCGAGGGAAGTCTTGATTAGGACGTCCGGCAGAAATCAGTAAACACGACTTCGAATTCGAGAATACGTGTCCAAATTGAATCAGAGAGGGAGTGGCAACAATCCGCGTTTCTACTCCCTTTCTTCTTGATCCAACAGAATAAAACGCTTCGTTCTGTGGCACTCTGGCATTTGAGATATGTGATTTTGTCGTAAAAAAATGCGACTCAGCCGGAAACGAACAGTCGCCGACAAGCCGTTTTCGAAGCTAGAATGTCCGCATGAGCAACTTCAACCCAGAGAATTCGAACCCACGCGAGACGGCCGCTGCAGCCAACGGCTGGCTGGTGGTTGTGCTGACCGCCTTGGTGGCCACTTTGTTGTTTAAGTCGGTTGCAGAAACTATCAACAACCGACCGGACTACACAGCCACTGAACGGGTCGTGACGCCTCGAGGTGCGTTGGGTGAAGACGAAAAAACTCGAATCGAGATATTTCGAAAGGTCGCTCCGTCTGTTGTCTACGTTCGCACAAAGGGTTACCAGCAGACATTCGATGGCAGCGTGGCTTCTAAGGAACTGGCTTCCGGCACGGGCTTCGTTTGGGATGAAGATGGGCATATCATTACAAACCTGCACGTCGTGAAGGGTTCGTTTCATCAGCGAGGATCACAGCTTGAAGTTCAGCTTGCGGATGGGAGAATTTACGATGCAGAGTTTATTGGAGCCGTCTCAAAGAACGATATCGCCGTGCTGCGAATTCAGGCCGAGCGATCTCAGCTTTTTCCGATCACGATTGGCTCGTCCGACGATCTGCAGATTGGACAGAACGTGCTCGCGATCGGGAACCCATTTGGCTTTGACAGAACGCTCTCAACTGGCGTCATCGGAGGCTTGAACCGAAGCGTCGGATCTGACGACGGAAACAATATTCTGTCGGGGTTGATCCAGATCGATGCAGCGATTAATCCTGGCAATTCCGGTGGTCCGTTGCTGGACAGCGCTGGTCGATTAATTGGAGTGAACTCAGCAATCGTCAGTACCAGTGGAGCTTCCGCGGGACTGGGGTTTGCTGTGGCGATCAATGATGTCAACCAGTCTGTGGCGCGAGTCCTTCATGAAGCAAGTGGAGTCCCATCGCCGTCAATGGGAGTCGCGATTCTGGACCTTGAAACAGCTCGCGAGAACGGTATTCCCGACAATCTGCTTGCGGGAGGACTGGTCGTACTTTACGTGTATCCGGATACGCCAGCATCGGCGTCGGCGTTGCAGGGATGCCGCCGGATGGGCAACACCGTTGTTCTGGGTGATCAGATCACCGCAATCGATGGGCAGGAAACATCGACCTTTGAGAAACTCAAGGCGGTCCTGAGTGAACACAAGGTAGGCGACACGATCACGATGGATATCGTGCGCGGCACAAACACTCTGCGGGTACCTCTGACATTAGGGGCCGCAAGAGTGCTTTTGTAATACGGTTTGAGCAACTGCGGCTTTACATGGCTTCGATATAATCATCCCTGAGTGAACACTTCACGTTCGTTCGGCCCGTGTTGAAAGTCACGGGGGCAAAACGCCGAAAGTTTTCGGATCACTCAATGGCGATGATTTCCATTCGCAGCTTGCCGCGAGGAATATCGACTTCAACTTTGTCGCCGACTTTCTTACCAAGCATCGCTGTTGCAATGGGGCTTGTCGTCAGAATCTTCATGACGTCGCCGTCGTAGTCTTCTTCACCGGGGCCGACAAGTTCGTATGCCTCTTCTGACTTGTCAGACAGGTCTCTTACTTTCACCGTTGCACCAAATACGACGGTACTCTTCGGACCGTCGGTGCGTTCGACGATGTAGCAGTTTGACAGCTTGGTCTTCAGTTGATTGATCTTGGCCTGCATGTAACCCTGCGATTCGCGCGCGGCGTGGTACTCGGCGTTTTCCTTGAGGTCGCCTTCTTCGCGCGCGGTTTTGATGCGTTCGGTCACGGCCGGCATATCGACATCTTCCAGAACGCGAATTTCTTCACGAATCTTGTCGTAACCTTCTTTGGAAATAGGTTGGCGTTCCATGGCGGGCCCTCAAGGCAAACTGACAGACGGCAACTTCAGAAAAAGCCCGTCAAGAATTTCAAAAGCGCAAAAGCACGCTGAAAGAAACCGATTCTCCGGATCATGTTCAGGACGGAGATTCTGAATCTTCAGCGGACAGGAAACAGAACGGCGGCTGAAAGGGATCCCTTCAACCGCCGTTTTTGCTGTTCGGCCAGTATAGCCCTCAAATTTGAGTCAGGCTATGCAATTTCCTTCCACTGTCCGCATTTCGCGCTGTCCAGGACGGCTTCGCAGACCTTTTGGGTTTCGAGAGCGTCGCGGAAAGTCGGATTGCACGGCTTGCCGGACTCCAGACTGGCGATGAAATCGGCGACCTGATGCACGAAAGTGTGCTCGTAGCCGATCTGCAGGCCTGGAACCCACCATTTGCCCATATACGGCATATCGCCGTCTGTGCAGTGCACCTGATGCCAGCCACGGACCAGCGAGTTGTCGCTGTAGTCGAAGTATTCAAGGCGATGCAGATCGTGGAGATCCCACTTGATCGACGCTTTTTCGCCGTTGATTTCGAACGTGTAAAGTGCCTTGTGGCCGCGGGCATATCGAGTCGATTCAAATAGCCCCAGTGATCCGTTTCCGAAACGACAAAGGAAGGCACACGCATCGTCGATACCGACTTTTTCCACTTTGCCCGTCAGAGTGTGCTTTCGTTCTTTGACAAAGGTCTCTGTCATCGCCGTAACACTGTTGATCGAACCGTTCAGCCAGATCGCGGTATCAATACAGTGAGCCAGCAAGTCGCCAGTCACTCCGGAACCGGCAGCCGCAGAATCAAGCCGCCATAGCCCTGCCCCACCCTGCGGCAGATCGGCGTTGATCGTCCAATCCTGCAGGAAGTTCGCGATAGTGAAAGATGCGGCCGAGACGACCCTCATCGATCAACTGCTTTGCGAGTGAAACTGCTGGGACTCTTCGGTAGTTGTACCAAACGGTGTTGGCGACACCGGCCTTTTCAATGGCATCCACCATCTTCAGGCCTTCGACGGGATTCATCGCAAGCGGCTTTTCGCACAAAACCATCTTGCCAGCCTGAGCTGCAGCGATTGCAATCTCAGCGTGTGAATTGTTCGGCGTGCAGATGTCGATCGCATCGATATCCTTGCGTTCGATCAACTTCCGCCAGTCGGTTTCAATCGATTCATACTGCCACTGATCAGCAAACGCTTTCAACTGTTCTTCACTGCGTCCGCAGATCGCCTTCAGAACCGGGCGATGCTTCAGCTCCGGGAAGAAGTCATTGACTCGCTTGTAACCATTCGTATGCGTCCGGCCCATAAAGCCGTAACCGACGAGACCGATGTTGAGAGGTTTGAGGTGCTGCATGGGAGCCACTTTTCTAAGATAGCAGGAAACAAAACGGAGAAAACAAAACTGGCAATTTTATTCAATCTGCCAGTCGCTTGAAAGATGCACAAACCGAATCACGCGAACGCACTCACCTTCAATTCGGAATACAATAGCCCAGGGAAATCCGTTTATCGAGGCCGCGCGGTGCTCATCGCTATAGGAGGACAGCGGAAATGACTCCGGGAAACTTTTGAGAGACTCAAATCGTTGCGCCAGCGCTGTTCGGAACTTCTCCGCTGCTTGAGCGGAGACCTCTTCATACCAGTCCACAGCAGATCGCATGTCTTCTGCAAATCGAGGGTCAAATCGGAGGAATCTCATTTCTTCCGCAACTCATCCACACGCTGCCACATCTGTTCCTCGGTCAGCCATTCTTCAGGATGAGCCTTCATGTGTACTTCGCGCCGAGAGACCTCGTCCCATTCCGACTGAGGTATCTGAGCGATGATTTCGGATTCCTGCATATTCTCCCAAAGCAAGTTGATCAGACGCAGCTTTTCCCTCGCTGGAAGATTGAGCAGTTCTTGAACATCGAACGCCATGAGATTCCTCCCGAGTATCGTAGAAGAAAACTTCGCGTAGAAGCTAAGCGAAGGTTTTGACCGTGGCGTCGGCCATTGCTCTCTGAAACCTGACGATTCTGCAAAGCAACAGCCGACACGCATTTCCGCTGTTAGCTTTTGTTACGCCCAACCGTGAGCGTTTCGGACCTTGATCATGGTATCCAGAATTGTGTTCCATGTCTTTGGATTTTCCAGCGTGGCGTTCGGGAACATACAGCCGTCCCAGCAGATGTGCTTGATGCCACGTTCGGCCGCATCTTTCAGCCAGTAGCCTGCACACTTCACGATGTCCAGCTTGCCGTTCGGATCGTCGGCTGCACAGTGTTTGCCGGTCTTATCATGCGAGCCGGCGCCTTTGACCTGACCGTCGTTCTGAGCTACGTGGAAGTCAATTGTCCATGGTCGCAGTTGGTCGGTCATCTGCTCGTACGCAGGCCAGAATTCTGCGTCTGTATAGCCTTCCTTAACAAGTGCACATTTCGGATCGTTGTACCCCAACAGATAGAGATACGTGTGGGCAAGGTCGCATTGAAAGCCAAGAGAGCCGGGCATGTCGACCGTTTCAAGAAGGCTCAGCATCGCCTTCCAGCTATGCATACCGGCCCAACAGATCTCGCCTTCGGCAGCGAGGCGTTCCCCGTGCGATGCGGCGACAATGGCCGCTTCGCGAAATGTAGCCGCAATGGTTTTCGTTCCGGCAACTTGATCTTCCTGCCAACCGCCAATGTCTCCCGTCGCAGAGTCAATACGAATCACTCCGTACTGTCGAACGCCGTGTTCGTTGAAGATCTTCGCGATACGGCAAGCCTTCTTCACGGACAGGATGAACTTGGCTCGCTGAACCGGAGTCCCCATCGCTGAATCGCCGACCGTACCGGGCCAGATTGGAGCAACAAGCGATCCGACTTTGAAACCGTGCGACGCAATCTTGTCGGCGATATGTCGCAGATCAGACTCACTCGCGTCCGGATCGGTGTGTGGATGGAACAGAAAGTAGTCAATGCCATCGAATTTCTGGCCATTCACATTCGCAGCCGCCGTCAGCTCCAGCATGCGATCCAGACTGATCGGCGGCTCCTGACCGTCGCCCGTTCCTTTTCCGACAAGACCAGGCCACATTGCGTTATGAAGTTTCGGGGACGGATGCGACATTGAGGTGGGACCTTTCAGGTAGATGACCAATGACTAATGAAAAATAACAAAAGGGAAACGCAGTCAGGGTTCGGGGGAACTATTGCGATGAATTGCCGCAAAAATCCGAGTGAGTTCGTCGGCTTCTTTCCACGGCACTCTCGCCGGTTCCGCGGACTCCTTGCTGGCGGCAACCAACATTCGTAACCAGTGCTTTGTCTCTCGGGCTTCTCGGCGACAGAGGCTGATCCGATACCGGAATTCGCGGTTTGCCGCCGATTCGTCCGCTTCACAGTAATTTGCACCAACGCTGCATGCCGAGCGAACCAACTGACTTAAGAGAGGCTTTGTGATGGCCGTCCGCCCAACCGTTTGACAGAACTCGATCACCGATTCACCAAACGCGGCCGTTCGCTTCTCCAGATCAAATTCTGAAGCCTGTCGATCTGCAGCCACAACTCGGACCTCTCATGCAACTCATTGGTCATTCGACATCAGTCATTGGTCATTTTTTCTTGTGGTCCCCCACATTCGGAGCCTTCGGCTGTGCATCAGGGCCGAAGTAACGCAGAGTCACCAACGGTTCGGTACCGGTGTTTTCGAAGGTGATGCCATCGGCGGCGGCCTTTGCTGTGACGAACACTTCGTCTTCCGTCATCGCGCCGAAGCGGATCATGCTTGGAGACTGCAAAGTCAGCTTGCCGATCTTGCCGTAGCCCTGAACTGTGATCAAACCGTATGCGCCGCCGTCTTTCACAGTGCACTTTGCACCTGGATCAAGAGTCAGCTCTTTGGCTGTGAACAACTGCTTGCCGTCGACTTTGCCGTAGACGATCCACTTGTCGACCCAGCCAGAACCCTGTTCGCTGACGATTGGTTCGAGATAGTTGTTGTCCATGAAGTTTGGATCAACGTTCTTCTCCCAGTCCAAAGCATCCACGATGTACTTGTTGTCATTGTGGAATTCCGGTGGGAAGTCCTTCGTCAGCAGAGCACGCGGAACCTCTCGGCCTTCCACCAGGTTCTGATACATCGCGAACACGTCGCTGCCCCATTGTGGCTCATAGGTGACCAGCGAGCCCGGTGCATGCAACACGCATGGCGGAATCAACCAGCCTGTGCCTGGCTTCAGACGGTAAGCTTTGGACAGATCCAGCAGCCCGTTCTCGCCCTTGTTCCAGCGATCCAGACAATCGATCACGTCCTGCTTTGTCGTGCCCGGCTCAAGGCCCATGAACGTATACGGGAAATTGTTCCCGATCTGATTCATCTGTGGTGGGAAGTAATAGCTTTCGGGCTTTCCTTCCTGACCAACCTTCTTCGCCTGCTCCGCGTTCTGGTGCATGTGGTGAGGGATCGGGCCCATGTTATCGAAGAACTTGGAATAGACCGGCCACTTCTTGAATGCGTTCCAGATATGGTCGCCGATGATTTCGTTCTTCAGTTCAGCCACCGCATCTCGCAGCAGAAACCGCTGACCTTCGTGAACGACGTACGACAAACCTTCGTCTTCGTTGCGATTGTCGTTGGCCGCTTCAGTCGTAGAACCGAACCAGCGTTCGTCGATGCCGCCTCGGTGCATTCCAAGCGCATAGTAATCATCCGGATGCAGCTTCAGGCGTCGACCTGGCTGAAGAAACGACCGAGGCACCCAAGTCGGAGCCAGTCGAAAAATACCATTGCCAGCCGTCAACGCGGCGGAGGCGAGAGATGCGACGTTTGCCATTGTTCGATTACCAGATCCTGAAAATAATGGGGGAAGATCGACGATTTCCGATCACCGGGATGTGGGCCGAGTTGTCTCAGAAATCGTTCGAGGGTGATCGACTTCGAGCCGTAAACTCCTGAACCTGTCGGACCGAGATCGCGCAGGCCACGATATGATGACGGCGTTCGTGCGTTTTGAAAAGCGAGTGCCGGTTTTCGCGATCCTTCCGAACCTGCGGAAAGTACCCACCGACCTTAGGAGGGTCGTTGAGCGTGTCGCTTAGCCCCCTATACTTTGCGGAACCTTGTGATGGGACTGGTCTCCAGACCGGTCCAGCATGCGAATTTTGTTGTCTGGACGGGTCTGGAGACCGGTCCCACGAAAATCATGGCGATCTTCATGGCACGCGTTGCGATTCTTGGTGCGACCGGTTACACGGCTCTCGAACTGCTGAAGATTCTTGCTCGTCATCCGCAGGCCGAGGTTGTTGCTGCGACGACACGTCAGGAGACAAAGCCGCGTCTCAGCGAGATTCATCCGTCGCTGACCGGGCTGTATGATCTTCGCTGTGAGAATCTCACCGCTGAGCAGGCTGGTAAAATGTGCGACATCGCTTTCTGCTGCCTGCCTCACACGGCCAGCATGGAAGCCGTTCCGCAGCTACTTGACGCTGGCTGCCGAGTAGTCGACTTGAGCGCCGACTACCGACTGAAGGATCCTGGAGTTTATGAAACGTGGTACGAACACGTTCACACCGATCCGACTCGTCTAAGCACCACCGTCTACGGACTTCCGGAAATCTACGCTGATAGTATTCCAACTGCGGAACTCGTCGCCAATCCCGGCTGCTATACCAGCACGTCCATTCTAGCACTTGCTCCGCTGCTGGCCGCGAAAGTGATCGAGCCCAGAGGCATCATCATCGATGCCAAGAGTGGCATTAGCGGCGCAGGACGAACACCGAAGTTGTCAAATCTGTTTTCCGAATGCAATGAATCGGTCACCGCGTACAGCATCGGCAAGCATCGCCACACGCCTGAGATTGAGCAGGTACTTACCGACGTCGGCGGCTCTGAAGTGCAAGTTGCATTCAATCCGCATCTGATGCCAATGGATCGAGGAATCTTTTGTTCCATCTATCCACGGCTAATCGGATCGCATGCTCAAGCCGAGCTGTTGGAAATCTTCCGAAGCTTCTATGCGGGCCAGCCGTTTGTTCGAGTCGTCGATCATATTCCAGCGACGAAAGATGTCTCCTTCACCAACTTCTGTGATATCACAGTCCGCTTCAATCGAGACCAGCTTGTGGTCTTTGCCGCCATCGACAACCTGATCAAGGGTGCGAGCGGCGTTGCCGTTCAGAATATGAATCTGATGCTTGGACTTGATCAGCGGATGGGAATGCTGAGTTGCTAAGGGTGATCGGATCGCAATGGCGTTATCCAAGTTCTGTGGAACTGTTGATGCTGAATTGCAGTTGACTCGGGGACGCGAATATCGCGAATCGAAATGGCAGCGTTTTGGGTCGGTCGGAGCCGTGAGTTCATTGGCGTTCAGCCCTGGCGTTTTGGCGGCTGACTGACGCTCTGCTGCAACCATGGCTGGCTTGGAGAATTTCGCGTCGTCGCAAAAAGCGGCGTTTCCATTGTATTCTGAATCACCTCAGTCAGACTGCATGGCCCAATACAATGCCGTTGGACACTGCCAGCATTAAACGACAAGCAGAATCAAACTTCTATGGACGCTCTGAAGATCACACTCAAGGATCTAACGCTGCTCTCACGCGACCGCCGCGCGCTGGTCATTCTGGTAGCGATGCCGATGGTCATCATTGCGATCGTGGGCTCATCAACGGGCCGGCTGCGAGCCAATCGGGAACAGAATCGCCTGGGATTGACAGTAGAAGTCGCCGATTTCGATCAGACAGAAACCTCAAAACGACTCACTGGCTTTCTGGCGTCGTATGAAAGCGTCTCTGTACGTTCAATCAGTGGCTTGTCGAAACAAGACGCATTGCTGCTTGCAAAGCTTCAGATGGAGAAGCCTTTGGCCGATATCGACGTTCGGCTCGTCGTTGGTCCAAAGTTTGAATCAATTATGGGGGACCTGTCACCCACCGACATGACGTCGTCTGATGAATCGACGAAAGAGAAGGGGTTTGCGGCGATCGACATAGCGCTCGTCTTCAATGAAACGGCAGCCGATCCGATGATGGAAGGATTGTCAAAGATGCTGGTGAAGTCAGCATTGCAGAAGGCCATGCTGCCGATGGTTGCAACAAAGATCCCAATCTTTCGAGGCGCGGCGAATCGTTCGAAGACAATTCCCGAGCCATGGGCCAACACTGCGGCGGCGAAGTCCTCATCGGTGGATTCTGGTAACCGTGTCTATCAGTTTTTCATTCCAAGTTACACGGTCCTGTTTGTGTTCTTCCTCGTGAACATCATGGGCAGATCTTTCCTGGATGAACGCGACATGGGAACGCTGCGGCGGCTTCGTATTTCGCCGATTTCGCCAACCGCAATTCTGGTCGGAAAGACGCTGCCGTTTATGGTGCTGTCGCTTGTGCAGACAACGATTCTAATGGTTTCGGGCCGGTTACTCTTTGGGATGTCATGGGGACCGCAGCCTCTATTGCTGATTCCCATCATGTTGTGCACTTCCGCTGCGGCGACTTCGCTGGGGCTCTTGTTTTCGACGCTTGCAAAGACCGAGTCGCAGGTGTCCTCGTTTGGAAACCTGATTCTGTTGTCCAGCGCGGGAATTAGTGGCTGTCTGGTTCCGCGAGCCTGGATGCCGCCAATGAGTCAGAAGATCAGTCTTTTGACGCCTCACGCATGGGCCCTGGATGCATATAGCGAATTGCTTACGAAGGCATCACCTCATCTTGCGACCATCGTTCAGTCCTGCGGCGTGTTGCTTTGCTTCAGCACGGTGTTCTTCGTGATCGGGCTGCTTCGGTTCAGTCAGGATCGTTGAGCCTCAGTAAGAGAAAAAGCGGACGACCCTGATTGCGAACGAGTCGGTTGGCGACGTTCCCAGTGGATCGACGATTTTTGCGCAGCTGCGGTGCATTATTCATGTCGAGAGCCGCACTTGTCTGCGTCCTTCCAGCGTACGAATTTCCAGCGTTTGCACGACGCTCCATGCCGCATGGTCGTTGCTTCCAACGAAGGCAAACTGTGCCGATTGCGTCGACCTTATCGATTTTTCATTCATGGCGACAAAGTCGATCGAAATTCGATGGCCTGTTGTGAAGGCACACCGACCTGCGGGCAATCGGCAACCTAATGTTGAGAGATCCCCTCTTTTGCTTCGAACAGTGTGTCGCCACGGCTGGTGACCAAGTGCAGACGATTTATCGACTGTTTCTTCACTGCCTCGATAGCTGATCAAGCTCCCGAATTCCTATCTACAGTCCCACCTGGCATTGCGCCGGGGAGGAGACTGCCGCACAAATCGTGAGGGGACAGTTCATGGCTCGCAATACCTCGGGCTCATTGTTAGTTGTTGATGACGATCGCCACATTCAGGCGGCTATGGCCGATTATCTGCGAGGCCTGGGACATCGCACAGAAACCGCTTCCACATGCAGTGAAGCGATTGAGCGAATGGAGGAGTTTCCATTTGAAGTCGTCGTTTGCGACGTGAATCTTCCTGATCAGGATGGATTCCAGCTGCTTCAATGGGCTCGCGAAAACTCACCAGAAACGTCGATCATCCTGCTTACAGGATTCGGCACCATCGAAAGCGCTGTGGAAGCGATTCGGATGGGAGCCTTCGATTATCTGACTAAGCCGGTCATTGATGAAGAACTTCGATTCTCCATCGAGCGTGCGATCGGCCAGCGATCTATTCTCGAAGAAAACAAGAAGCTGAAAGCTCAGCTCACTCAGCGATATGGTCTTTCGAGCATCGTCGGCAAAGACTACAAAATGCTGCGAATGTTCGAGCTGATCGAAAGCGTTGCCGATACGCGAACGACCGTACTTATTCTCGGCGAGAGCGGAACCGGAAAGACCATGACCGCTCGCTCAATTCATCAGCTCAGCAATCGCCGCGATAAGCCGTTTGTTGAAGTGGCCTGCGGAGCGCTTCCTGAATCACTACTGGAAAGCGAACTGTTTGGCCATGTCTCCGGTGCCTTCACGGGTGCGTCGCATGACAAAATCGGTAAATTCCTGCAGGCTGACGGTGGCACACTGTTTCTGGACGAAGTTGCAACCGCTTCTCCTTCACTTCAGGTGAAACTGCTGCGAGTTCTTCAGGATCGCGAATTCGAGCCTGTCGGCGGAAACGTGACTCACAAGGTTGACGTGCGACTTGTTCTGGCGACAAATGAAAACCTTGAAGAGTGCGTCAAGAAGGGCACCTTTCGCGAAGACCTTTACTATCGCATCAATGTAATCACGATGACTCAGCCGCCTTTGCGAGACCGCATTGGTGATATTCCGCTGCTAACAGATCATTACCTGCAGATGTTCAACGAGCAAACTGGTCGCAAGATCACGGCGATCGACGAGATGGCGATGCAGACGTTGCAGCACTACCACTGGCCGGGCAACGTCCGCGAACTGGTGAACGTGATTGAACGAGCCGTTGTGCTATGTCGAGACACAAAAATCACTCCGGCCGATCTTCCTGAAAAGCTGTTCGCGAATCACGAACATCGAGCCAACATCGAAGCCCAGCTGGGCGGAGCGTCACTGAAAGTGGCTCTCACCGAACCAGAACGCCATTTGATCATTCAGGCTCTGGAGACCAGCGGCTGAATCGTCAGAAGACGGCCAAAGCACTTGGGATCAATCGTACAACGCTGTACAAGAAAATGAAGCGATACGACATCGACTTCGAGTCGGTTTACAAACACGTGTAAATTCGGGACTGCCGGATCCGCTCACCGCAATCCGCGCAGGCCTGATTGATCCAGCCCACCGAAAAGCCTCTGCCGCGTGTTCTGCGCTGCAGGGGCTTTTTTTGTTGGTTCCCGTCGCATATTCCCGGTTGAAGGTTCATAATGTGGTCCACATGGGAGACCTCGTTATGCCGAATCGTGAACAATCTCGACGAAAACTTCTGCAATCGACCGCTGTTGGTTTTGGCGGCCTGGCGATGGCGTCAATGCTGCACCAGACCGCGGCTGACGAGCAAAAGCTGCCCAACCCGTTTCATTTCGCTCCGCGTGCGAA
>JANMEV010000346.1:0-1516 GCA_031377305.1 Planctomycetota bacterium
CAACTTCGACAAGCCTGTCGTGCGGCAGCGTTTGGCTACTTCGTCTATGACGCTGTTGTTGAACGAGCGAAAGCGGATCTTGACCGAGAGACGCCCTACATGGATCGCAACTTCGCTCAGTCAATGCAGGAGATCAAAGTCGCGATGTCGGATTGGCATTCGCCGACGGATCAAATCATGCTCGCAGGGATGCTGGGACGTCTGAGTCGCATTCCATCGGCAGCGGAACTTGAGCCACTGAAGTCGCTTGTGAAGAATCCTGCGGAGCTGTCCGCAAAGGCCGAGGCGATGATTTCAAGCACGCGTTTGGGAGATGTGTCGTTCGTAGAAGAATGCCTGAAGAAATCGCCGAGCGAACTCCAGCAGACAAGTGATCCGCTCCTGAAGCTGATCGTTCAGTTGCATCCCGAGTACCAAAAGCTGCGAGATACGGAAAAGGCTCGCGAAGGACGACTGGGCCAGCTTTATGGCTCGTTGATGGAAGTGAAGCAGCAGTTTTTGGCGACGAATTTCATGCCCGACGCTAACGCCACGCTTCGGTTCACCTGCGGTCGAGTTCGCTCATATTCGCCCGCCGACGCAGTGATCCGCACGCCGATTTCGACACTGAAAGGCGTCATCGAAAAGACGACGGGCGTCGATCCGTTTATTACGCCGGACGCGGTTTTGAAGAAGTACGAAGCAGGCGAATTCGGACGCTTCGTGCATCCTCGCCTGGGACAGGTTCCGGTCGCGATCTTGTACGATACCGATACCACCGGTGGCAACTCGGGCAGCCCCGTCTTCAATTCAAAGGGCCAACTTGTGGGAGTCAACTTCGACCGCTGCTTCGAAGCAACGATCAACGACTTTGCATGGAACAAGGATTACAGTCGATCCATCGGCGTGGATATCCGCTACGTCCTGTGGATCACCGGCATGGTCTATGACGGAAAGCATCTGCTGCAGGAAATGGGAGTCGACTAACAGATGGCCGACGTCAATCCATTTGAGGTTCCCGAATCGTGCAAAGGCTCAGGGCTGCCGTTTCGCGTAGTGATCGATCAGTCGTGGTACCGAGTCGATGGAAGTATTTTGGTGTGTGGGTCTTCGGTCATGCTTCCGAGGATCTGCTTTCTGACGGGCACCGAAGTGGATCTTGTGGCGAGAACTTCGGTGGCTCTTTACCCTTCTCTAAAGATTGTGCTGCTCTCCAGGCAATGCACGGTGCATCACTGGGTATCGCGATCCCTGGCTCGCCGGCTCCTTTTCAGGTGGTCGGCGGCTATTGGCTCCGTGATCCTGGGAGCCATCGCTGTAATTTTTGGTGCACCAAGTGCGCAGAATGGAACTGGGGGTCTCATTCCCGTTCTGGGGCTGCTGCTGATTGTTGCCGGACTAACGCTCCTGATGCGACCGAAACCATACCTGAAACTGATGCGATACGAAAAGCCAGGGCACTTTTTCGTTCGCGGGTTCTCACAGGACTTTTTGGATCGACTGTCAAAGATCTCCGCAACCTCCGAGGCCTCTCGTT
>JANMEV010000348.1:0-6493 GCA_031377305.1 Planctomycetota bacterium
GTCGCAGACTTTGGCCACCATCACACTGCAGAATTACTTCAAGCTCTACAAGAAGCTGTCCGGGATGACCGGTACCGCGATGACCGAGTCTGAAGAATTCCTTAAGATTTATAACCTCGACGTTGTGGCGATTCCAACGAACCGCCCGATGCAGCGGATTAACCATCCAGACAACATTTACGGCACAGAAAAAGAAAAATGGGATGCCGTCATTGCGGAAATCGTTGAGATCAACGCGACCGGCCGACCATCACTGGTGGGCACGACGTCAATTGAACTTTCCGAAATGCTCAGCAATCGCCTGGTTCGAAAAGGAATCAAGCACAGCGTTTTAAATGCGAAGTTCCATGAGCGTGAAGCGGAGATCGTGGCTCAGGCTGGTCGCAAAGGTGCGGTGACCATCGCGACAAACATGGCCGGTCGAGGGACCGATATTATTCTGGGCGGTAATCCTGAGCATCTGGCGTGGGAAGAACTGAAGAACACCTATGCTTCGCGACTTGACGTTCCAAAGTCTGAGTGGGACGCGCTGACTCGCAAAATCGCCGAACGCGACGGCATGATTCCGGAATCCAAAGTGGTTTCCGAACTTGGTGGTCTGCATGTGATCGGGACCGAGCGACACGACTCACGCCGAATCGACCTTCAGCTTCGAGGTCGTGCGGGACGTCAGGGTGACCCTGGCTCCAGTCGCTTCTTCATCTCGCTTGACGACAAGCTGATGCGCCTCTTTGCTGGCGACGCGGTGAAACGCATTATGCAATGGGCCGGCCTCAAGGAAGGTGAACCGATTATCAGCAAGATGGTCACGCGTCGAATTGAGGGTGCTCAGAAGAAACGCGAAGAACAACACTTCGACCAGCGCAAGAACCTGCTTGAATATGACGAGGTCATGGACGAGCAGCGCAAGAGGACTTATTCCTATCGCCAGAAGATTCTGGAAGGAGTTGACTGCCGCAGCCTGCTGCTGGGCATGATGAACGACGAGATCGAACGCTGGACGAAGCATTTCCTGGCAAAGGACTACCGCTGGGAAACTGTTGTTGCCTGGGTCAACCAGAATCTGCAACTGGAAGTGGATCCCTCGGACATTCGCGATATGACCTATGAAGAGTTGCAGAACTATCTACGCGAAGAGGGTGAGCGACAGGGCGAGTCTCAGATCTATGAACAGATCGATGTGAATCTTCCGGAAGACGCCGAAAGCAAGAACGACTGGAACTGGATGGCCCTCGCAAAGTGGTCCAACAGAACCTTTGGTCTTTCGCTGCAGGACAGAGATCTTCGCAAGCATTCCCGGGAAGACCTTCCAGTCTTCCTGCTGAATCAGGCAAAGGACGGAATGGCTCGTTGGGATATGAAGGATCTGGCTAACTTCATCGACGCAGAGTTCCCCGTCAGATCTCTCGCTGGCTGGGCCAATCACAATTTCCTGCTGAATCTGAAGCCAGACGAATTTGCCGGCATGGAACCTCCGCAGATCATCAAGACGCTGCAGGAACGTGTCCGCGTTCGATATGACGAAAAGGAAGTTACATTCCCAGTCTCTGTCGGGATGAACAATTTCCTCGAAGGTGATGGTAAGCAGAACGAACGCTTCAATCGGGAAAAGCTGGCTCGCTGGGCCAATACTCGCTTTCGTACCGACTACAATCCAGAGCAGTTTGCTGACATGCAGTCAGCTCAGATCTTCGAGTCGTTGTGCAAGACGAGTCAGGAATTCCTTGCTCGAAGACCAGAAGGTGAAAAGGTCCAGGCTCGACTGAACAGCATTTTGGGTGCCCCGGCTGAAGGATCGATGCTGGTTTCTGAAAAGCAGGTTACTGATCTGCTGGCATGGATCGAATCCGAATTGGGACTTGGGCTGAACGCGGATCGACTTGCCCATATGACGGCCAGTCAGGTTCGCCTTGAATTGCTGCAGGGAATCGAGCAGGTATTCCGTCCTGAAATGCGTCAGACGGAACGACAGGTTCTCCTTGAATTTTTGGACACCGCGTGGAAGGAGCACCTGTATTTCATGGGGCACCTGAAGCAGGGTATCGGCTTTGTTGGGTATGCTCAAAAGGATCCTCGCACAGAATACAAACGCGAAGGACGTCGAGCGTTTATTGCGATGTGGGAGCGAATTTCGGAACAGGTCACTTCGACCATCTTCCGCATAGAAAGCGAAAGCCCGGCGTTTGTCGGTTCACTGTGGAAGATCACTGCGACGGAGCACGACATCGCTCCACCCGCAATGGATAGTCGCGTGGATGAACTGCAGACGAACTCGCCGGAAGCCGGTGAAGAAGGCAAGACGATCGCCCCGATCGTCAATTCCGGGGCGCGAATTGGTCGCAACGATGACTGCCCCTGTGGAAGCGGGAAGAAGTTCAAGAAGTGCTGTGGCAAGTAGAGAATGGTGAAAGTGTGAATTGAAGTTGTCGTTTGGTCGGAAATGGATTTTCTGAATGCGATGGCTGTTTAATACCGCCTATGTGTTGCTCCTGACAGTGCTTTCGCCTGTAATCGCATGGCGAATGCTTCGACATGGTCGTTATCGCAAGGGGATTTCAGAAAAGCTTCTGGGGCGAGTCATCCGTGTTTCGGCTACTCGTCCGGTTGTCTGGTTTCATGCAGTGAGCGTTGGCGAAGTTATCCAACTGCAAAAAGTCGTCGATGAGTTTCAGCGGCAGACCGCCGATCGGTATGACGTGGTCATTTCAACATCCACGGATACCGGCTACGAGCTGGCTCAGAAACGATTTCCGAGTTGCCAACTGACGTGGTTCCCACTCGATTTCACATGGGCTGTCAGTTCAGCGATGCAGCGTATACAGCCGGCTATGGTTGTTCTGATGGAACTGGAACTGTGGCCAAACTTTCTTGCGGAATGCCACCGCCGTGCCATTCCTGTGGCTGTCGTCAACGCTCGCATGAGCGAACGCAGCCATCGCGGTTACATGCGAGTCCGAAGGCTACTGGCACCACTGTTTCGTGAGCTGGCTCTCGTAGCCGCTCAATCCAAAACGTATGCCGAAAGGCTTCAGTCGATGGGCGTTTCGCTGGAAGCGATTCGCGTCACTGGATCGATCAAGTTTGACGGTGTGGAAACAAACCGAGCAAGCAAAAAAACGGTGCTCCTGCGACAGGTGTTTGACTTACCGGATTCCAGTCTCGTTCTGATGGCAGGCAGCACTCAGGAGCCGGAAGAGCAGATGGCCGTGGACGCGTGGCTGAAACTTCGCCAGCGATTTGCTGGCCTGCGATTGATTCTTGTGCCTCGACACCGCGAACGGTTTGACGAAGTTGCCAAGCTGGTCGCTGCAGCAAATGTTCCGCTTATCCGGCGATCAGGCATTTCCGATCGCCCGGCGATTTCCGCAACGGCAGCAACCGATTCTGAGTCCGATGCGGTGTTGCTGCTTGATACCATCGGAGAACTCAGCGCCTGCTGGGGTTTGGCGGATATCGCATTTGTTGGCGGAAGCTTCGGGAAGCGCGGAGGCCAGAACATGATCGAACCGGCCGCTTACGGAGTCTGCGTGCTATTCGGACCCAATACTTCAAACTTTCGTGACGTCGTGGATTGTTTCCGGGAAAACGACGCCTGCATTCAATTGGAAACGCAGCAACAATTTGAGCAACAGGTGGCAGCTTTGCTGGGCGATCCTGCAAGACGTTTGCAAATGGGAATCAATGCGCGAGAAGCTGTCGTTCGACAACAAGGTGCAACCGCGATGACGGCCTCACTGCTCTGCGAGATCATGGAGCGTGATGGGAAAATAGCTGTCGCTCATGATCGAGCCGCTTGAGGAGTCTGGGTTTCCCGTGCCGAACAGAATTTGCATTTCAATTCCGCCCGTGGCCGAGACCGAACTTGTCGCATGGCTGCAGAATCAGACGTCGGCACTTGCGGATGCCATGGACCTCGGAGTGGCAGAGTTTGACCACAAAGCGCAGATTGACCGAATCGTGATTAGGTCTGTCACAATCAAGTCGAACGAGGTAATGATCGAGTATGAGCTCGCATTTTTTGCTGACTACACCTGCAGCGGTATAGAATATTCGGGAACCAGTCTGCGAACTCTTCGCGGTCAACGGGATGACGCCGTATGGATCTTCCAGCCAAATGTTCCTTTGCCAAAACGCTCAACCGCCGATGAACTCTAATGGCTGTTGACGTGGGCATTTATTCCTTCGGCGACGTGCCACTGCTGATTTCTGAACGCCGCATTCGCCCAACTGCTGCGGCTAGAAGCTGCGAGTATTCCCGGTCGCGGCTGGCTGCGGCAAGGTGCTGAAGATCATCCGAGTCGGCTTGTTGCAATGCGGGCACGGGATCATGAACTGGCTTGTCACCTTCGTGACGGCTCGCAAATCCGGATTTGCCAGGCATAGATTGCCCAGCGAATCAAAACCCACCGCCTGAGTGCCCAGCGGAACATTGGCAGCAACCACAAACTTTCCTGGACGGTCTGACTCTCGGCTCACGTGAACCACTTGAGACTGTGCGGCACCCGTGTTTGCCAAAGCGAGCACGGAACCATCGTCGAGTGACGTCAGGCGAGTCGCACCGATGGGTGCGTAACCACAAACGGACGATTCACCGTCGGAGTTAACGAAGGCAACGTGCCCCGACGCTAAAAGCACCTCCAACTGATCGCCGGCATTAAATGTCAGGTCAACCACCGTTTGCGTCATCTGGCCGAGACTCGATACCGTTCCCTCAGGCGACAGAGAGACCAAACGCCCGGTGTTCTTTTCTGCCAGTGTGAACTGACCCTGGTTGTCTTTCGCAAAGCAGGACGCGGCAAAGGAAAAGGTCTCAAGCACAACATGTTGGCCAGAGTTCGTGATCTGGTGCAGCGAAGATTCGCCGCCCGACGAAGTCAGCACGAAGACAGAGTGATCGGAATCGACTTGAATTCTCTGAATGTTCGCAAGCTGCTCAATCACGAAACTAACGGATCCATGCTTATCCAGTCGAAAAACGCACTCGCCCTTTCGATCCGCAATGTACACATCGCCGCGATTGGAGAGCTTCAGATCGACCGGCTCAATGACTTTGACGGGAAGTCGTTCAATTACGGGCTTTGAATGCACATGAATCGGAGTGTGGTCGTGATCGACGATGACACCCAGCGAAGACTCGTCATCAGCCATGCCAAACGGCGAAGCCACCACCATCGCCAGGGAAGTGACGGTACCGGCAACCAACTTTGCAAACGAATTTGTGTGTCGCATATCGCAATGCACCTATCGTACACCGGCCCGGCTCTAAACCGTAAAGAAACGACTGAACGGTCGTTCCCCTCTCAACAGTATCAGGAGTTAGTCTGGCGTCGTCAACAAACAGATCAGCAGATCTCGCTACAAACCTGAACCGGCGTCACAATCTGACGAACCGAAATCTATCTCGCGAGTTGATCAGGCCATGTTCGTTAACGTCAATAACGTGAAATCTTCAGGCATTGTGCGTGCCAAAATCGTGAATTTTGTGAGATTGTTCGAAGACGGCCCAAACTGCGGCGTTTCGGAGGTGGCTCAAAGACCGTCAACGTTCACCGCAAATAGCGATCGGTCGAAACGGATTGAAACGACTTTGAGCGTTTTACCGTGTTCTGCGGTCCTTTCCGGGATCTGCATGCAAGACATGAACCTGGAGGCACAAAATCCGGTCGCAGCTGGGATTGAGATCCTGCTTGCGAACTTGCTCCAGCAGTTTGACGCGATCGTCGCAAAATATCACGATTCCGCGACACTTGCGGCGTTGCAGATTTCAACAGCCAATCCGTTGTTATTGCAGTTTCGCTGCACTGAGGAAACGTTCTCCCAATGCATGGGAATCAGACCGCAGGAATCATTCGAAAGGAGACCGTTCGCATGCCGTG
Organism: Planctomycetota bacterium; assembly: GCA_031377305.1. Lineage (GTDB taxonomy): Bacteria > Planctomycetota > Planctomycetia > Planctomycetales > Planctomycetaceae > SXXK01. The sequence continues at coordinate 5,877 of JANMEV010000348.1, forward strand.
GCCAGAAAGTCTCAGCGAACGGCTGAAGACCATCGCCGAAGCCAGTTCACTGGAGTTTGCTGACATCGCGGCGGGTGATGAGAGTGGGCTTTTGTTGCGATTGAAGCATTCCAACGTGCCGTCGACGGGACCTCCGTCAACGGACGTCAGTTGGTCCTGTGAGCTTTCCGATCGGCGATATCTTGTTGCGTCGATCACCAAGCCAGTAATTTCGATGCTGGCAGTCCAGTTGGCTGCGGATGGAGCGTTCTCACTGAATGCGTACGTTCGAGACTTTCTGGATTCTTTCTGTCGAGGTCCCCTTCGGACCATCACGGTTCGGCACTTGCTGACTCATACGTCAGGCCTGCCTGACATGCTTCAGAACAACAATGAACTGCGAAGTCAGCATGCGACCCTTGAAGACTTCGTACACCACACAACCCGGGTAACGCCCGAGTTTGCCGCGGGAACCGACTGCCGGTATTCGAGCATGGGCTTTGCGGTGCTCGCGGTGATCATCGAGCAGTTCGCTGGGAAGCCGTTGCCGCAATTCGTCGCCGATCGTCTCTTTGAGCCACTTGGAATGAGTAGTTCGTGGCTCGGCCTTCCAGCAGGCACTACGGACGATCTCATGC
>JANMEV010000367.1:0-83999 GCA_031377305.1 Planctomycetota bacterium
TGTCTGCAATTACCAACGCTCTCGGGCGTCGACCCTCGACTCTTCGATACATTCAGATTTGATGCCGCAAAAAGGGCGTCATGCGTTTTCGCTGGAGACATTTCTTGAAGCAATGCAGGCTCTGCTAGATCGCGGTGTGACTCAGTTCAAGTTTGTCGATCGAACCTTCAATCTGAATCTTCGCATCAGTCGGGCCATTCTGGATTTTTTTCTGACTCGTTACCAGCCGGGCATGTTCCTTCACTTCGAATTGATTCCCGATCGCCTTCCGGAATCTCTTCGCGAGATCATCGAACGCTTTCCTGCGGGTTCGCTGCAGTTCGAAATCGGCATTCAGACATTCAACGACGAAGTTGGGGCGCTGATTAGTCGACCTCAGAACAACGCAAAACTGGAAGAGAATCTGCGGTACCTTCGTTCTGAAACCGGCGTTCATATTCATACCGATTTGATTGTCGGGTTACCGGGCGAAACGCTCGAAAGTTTTGGCGAGGGCTTTGATCGGCTCTACGCGATGCAGCCTCAGGAGATTCAGGTGGGGATCCTCAAGCGTCTGCGAGGAACTCCCATTGTCCGCCATGATGATGAGTGGCAGATGGTTTACAGCCCAAACGCTCCTTACGAAATTCTTAGCAATAGGTTGATGACATTTGAACAGATTCATCGGCTGAAACGATTTGCTCGTTACTGGGATCTGCTTGGCAACAGCGGAAACTTTCAGACGTCACTTCGAATGATGCTCAACACGCGACCGTCGGCGTTCGATGCATTTCTGAACTTCTGCGAATGGCTCTACGAAAAGGAAAATCGGCGGCACGGGATCGCGTTGATTCGCCTTTTCGAACGCGTGTTTGAGTATCTCGTCGAAGTGCGATCCGAGAACGATCGCCTTGTCGCGGAATCGCTTTGGGATGATTACACCAGAGCCGGTCGACGCGATCGGCCCACGTTTCTACGAGCCTACGATCTGGCGGCCCCGGTGGCTCGGTCATCATCGGACGTCGCTGGGCCAAGTCGCCAGAGTCGTCATCTAAGGGAGTCGACCTGACTGAAGCTGGGGGTAATCAATGGAAGTTGCCGGGGCAATTGAGTAACAGTCCCCAGTGGTCACTGTGTTTCCCCACCATTCAGATCCCCGGAGTATTCGAATGAACCGTCGAGCAAGTGTGTTCTTGTCGTTGGCAATCTTTTGTTTGGCTATGTCAGGTTGCACGAAGAAAATTGAAACGGATCAGACTGTCGTGCATTGTTATGAATCCTGGGTGGGGTTTGCCGGAGTTGCTGTAGGTATTGGGGCATCGATCTTCGGCTGGTTCATCAAATCCAGCGCAGGGTTTCGTGGCTGGCTCTTCTTCATCATGGCGATGGCTGGGACAGTCATGTTCAGCCCGTTCGGATTCTTCGACCATGTGACGGTGAGTCCGGATCGATTGCAGGTACAGTGGGGCTTCTGGACCTTTCCGACAAAGCACGATACCCCTTTTGACAATGTCAACAGTGTGGCGTTGACGGAATCTTCGTCTGTCAGTCGTCGTGGTCGGCGCACCAACTATCGCCTCGAGTTTCAGTTGAAAGACGGAAAGAAAGAGTCGTTGACAGCGACCAACACACTGATGGAAGCTGCCGCCGACGATCTGACGCAGCAACTCGCAGCGCGAGGAATCATGATCAACGACCTGACTGGTGAATAACTCGGCGGAACACGATGGCCGTTTTGATGCGGCAGAAAGTAGAAATGGCATCGGAGTCCGTGTCGAAACAGCATTGGCTCCTCTGCGACATTAGCTGTCCCGGCGCGAGTGCCATCGGTGCGATAAAGGTCGAAGCCACCAGCAGCGTCCTTCGCTCGAAAAGACAGCTTGTTTCTCACCGGCTCCAATTCGGCAATTTCGTTGCGGGCCGCCGTGATCAAGTCTGAAACTCGAACAGTGCCGGCTGACGTGCCGCTGCTTTTGTAGAGATCGCCGTTGCCACTGAAAGCAAGAGTGCCGTTGAAGTTCGTCAGATCCGTCAGCGTTCAACTGGCGATTCCGAATCGCAAGCTGCGAACGATCGATGTGCCCGCAACGGTGCCGTTACTCTGCCATAGATCATGACCTTCGGCGGCATCGTAGCCTCGAAAATACAGAGTGCCGATGTACCCGGAAGAAACCAGTTACAAGCTCGACTTCGGGCTCGACAAACTGCTCGCCCAATTTGCACGCCACAACACATCCGAAGTCGTCGATATAAAGCGAACCAACACCTGCCGCCGCAGGAAATGGTTTGGTCTGTTTTGAAAGAGGTCCGACCGCAGACTTAGGAAGGCCATATTTCGAATCTCTTGAAGTCCGGCTCTACCGATTCACTCGATATGGCGTGATGTCCAAATGCGGCTTGTCGCCGTTGACCATTTCGGCGATCAGTTTGCCGGTGCCGGTTCCCATGGAGATGCCCAGCATGCTGTGACCGGCAGCCAGCCAGACGTTGCTGAAGCGAGGCGACCGGTCAATGAATGGAATGCCGTCGGCCGTCATCGGGCGCCAGCCGCACCATTCTTCTTCAACCGGTTCAGCGGTTGGTTCGTGAAGGTACTGAGCCGCTCCGGATCGCAAATAGTTGAGCCGATGTTTGTTCAGAGTCGAATCGTAGCCCGCAAATTCCATGGTGCTGCCGACGCGATAACCCGTGTCGAACGGTGTAATCGCGACGTGACATTCTTCCAGAATCATCGGATACTTTGGGCAGATCTTCGGGCGAGCCATCGTGATCGAATAGCCCTTGCCTGGCTGAATTGGCAACTTGCATCCCAGAGCGTCATTCAGCAATGGCGCCCAGGCGCCGGTGGCGACGACGAATTCGTCCGCGGCAATCGCATCACCACTGGTCAGAACTGCGGAGGCTCGGCCATTTGTTCCTGAAAAACCCTTCATCGCGGTTTGCTCAAGCACGGTCACACCCTGCTGAGTAAGAATGCGGCGGAGTTCGCTCATCAGCTTACTCGGACGCAAATGAGCATCACAGCGGTAGAGCCATGCTCCGGCCAAGCCGGGCTTTAGTGCGGGCTCAAGCTCTGTCAGAGCTTTGCCGGCGATTGGCTCAGCCGCCATGTCGAAGTGTTGCTTCAGCCAGGCGTCGACGGCAACGTACTCATCGAATTCATGTTGGTCACGAAAGACAAACAGCAACCCGTCCGTTTTCCATTCGACCTGCATGTTCTGCTGTTCGAAGACTTCGCGATACAGCGTGGCGGAAGACTGCAGCAGCGGATGACAGGCTTTACCAGCGACCATCACATCTTTTGAATTGCATCGCAGGGCGAACTTCAACAACCACGGCGCTAGACTGAGAAGTTTCGTCGGTTCAATGCGAAGAGCTGTTTGTCGGCTGAGCATTCCCTTGACGGCTTTGGACAGTTGCCCCGGTCGTGCCAACGGAATCACATGACTCGGGCTGACATAGCCGCAGTTGCCATGAGAGGCTGCTTTGCCGAATTGTCCCTGATCGATCAGTGTGACTGTGCGACCAGTCTGGGCGAGATACCACGCTGCAAATCCACCAATGATTCCGCCACCGATGACGACCGTGTGTTTCTGTGATGTCATGTTCGAATTCCCGCACGAAACGGGTCTGTAGGTTGAAGGATCAAGTTGGATTCGCCCGTGACCCAGGCGGAACCGGTAATGGTGGGAATAATGATGGGATCTGTTCCGACAGGTGCGGTCGATGAATCCGGCTGCCAGCTGCCTTGGAATACACTGCCGACGATGCTTTCCTGCCGCCAGATTTCTCCAGCAGTCAATTTGTCATCGGCCGCCAGACACGCCAGCTTGGCACTGGTTCCTGTGCCACACGGTGACCGATCATAGGCACCGCCGGGACACATGACAAAGTTTTTGCTGTGAGCGTCTGCCGACAACGGCGGTCCGAACAGTTCGATGTGATCGATCAGTCCGCCATCGGCTCCAGTAATGCCATCCCGCTCCAATGCCGCTCGGATTTGCAGAGTGAAATCCGTCAGTTCTTTCCATCGAGCCAGATTCAGGTCCTGACCGTGATCGCTGACCAGAAAGAACCAGTTTCCGCCCCAGGCGATGTCGCCGGTGACGACGCCATGACCAGGAACGTCCACGGGCACAGCTTTGCGATAACGCCAGGACGGGACATTACGAACCGAGGCTCGACTTTCGTCCAGTAGAGTAGCGGTGACGATGCCGACCGGAGTTTCAATTCGATGTGATCCCGGCCCGATGTTCTTCATCCATGCCATTGTCACCATGAGACCGATCGTCCCATGTCCACACATGTGCAGGTAGCCAGTATTGTTGAAGAAGATAATTCCTGCCGCGCAGGTGGGATCCGTGGGTTCGCACAGCAGTCCGCCGACCAGCACATCGGAACCTCGAGGCTCATTGATCACAGCCGAGCGAATATCGTCGAATTTGTCGCGAAAGATCGCCAGTCGCTTGGCCAAAGGTCCCCGCCCGAGATCCGGGCCCCCTTCAACAATTATTCGAGTGGGTTCGCCGCCGGTATGGGAATCGATAACGCGGATGGACTTCACGATGATCTCTTATGGCACGGGAATCGCTAAATCTGATGGCAGTGCGGAGTCGCATTGTGCGATTGCCGGGTTGAGGCGTCGAGAGAGCAGCCCCCCGAATCAAGATTTTCCGACGATGAGCTGTGTCGCGGCCCTTGATGAAAACACCCAACAGCCCGGTATTTTTTTATTTTTTGCTATCAATTCTCGTTCCATGGACGATGAAAGATATTGCGGCGTTCGCAAAAAACACACAGAATCTTAATACAGAATTCACAAATGCTCACTTGACCCGCCAGCTCCGCCCTTTCGGTGTTGGCAAGTATGTTCTCTTTCCCAAGTGCGGAGAACTGCCGAATGCTCGATCTGACGCTCACCGTAACCGGGATGACACTCCTGTGTGTGTTGGCAGCAATCGCGGGCTCGGCACTGCAAAAGCGGGCACAGCGCAACGTCGTTCTCCTGTCCGAAGGATGTGTCACGACGGGTATGGCGGGATACTTTGCGTGGCTCTGGGATCGCCCGGTGCTGACGGAGCTTTTTCCTTTCTCAAACGCCATTATCCTCGGGAATTGGCTGCCAATTGTTGGCGCATTTTTTGTCGGTGTTTGCCTAAGCACTAAGCACGTCATGAAAATCCGCCGTACGGTGCTTGGGACTTCCCTGGGTGTTTTGTGTTTTTATTCACTCGTCAGTCCATTGCTGGGCGAGACCCCCGTCATTTCTGTCGGCGAACCGACTGATGTCATCCTGGAGTTCCAGTCTACTCCCCAAACCTGCTCCGCGGCCTGTGCGGCGGGATTACTTCGCCTTCACGGAATTGCGGCCACAGAAGAAGAGCTGGCCAAGCTCTGTCTGACTCGCCGCGGAACTCATTGGCTGGGCGTTTTTCGAGGACTGAAAATCAAGACGGCTGGCACGGAATGGGATGTAGTCGCTGAAGAACTGTCACCGAAGCAGCTAATTCGCGAACATGAAGCGCTAGGAGTGCTGGCACTGACGTTTGCTCAAAGTGCAGATGAGAATTCTGTCGAATCAGGCTTTGCGACGGACGTCGGTCATACGGTTGTCAGTCTTGGAGTGACTTCCTGGGGTACTCTGGATGTGTTTGATCCATCGCCGGACTACGGATTTGAAACCTGGAACGACCGAGTGGTTGCAGACGTCGATCACTGTATTATGCTGCGACTTGTCTCGCGCAATGGAACTCCATCGCCGCTGCATGGATTTGATTCGAATCGACCATCGACCTGGAACAAACGCACCGTTGTAGCAGTGAGATAGGCCCGGGGCGGATGTAGTGGCCGTCTAATTTTTCCCGTCGTCGACGTCATCTTCCGCAAGATGAAACCGGTGCATCAGCCGATGAAAAAGTGGTGACAGAATGACGGCCGTCGCACTCAGGAATACCACACCACTGAACAGAGCGTAGAACGCCGCAAACAGTTTTCCTGCGTTCGTGGTCATTTTATCAACCGGCCCCATTCCGGTGAGAATCATCGAGGCATTCAGCAGCGAATCCATCCATGACAACGAATGTCCATCCCCGTTTGTGCCGAACTCGTGATAGCCGACAATGCCGATGCCCAGACTGCCGCCCATCATCGTGGCTGACACCAGCCAGTACTGCACCAGCCGCAGCACGAATTCTGATCTGTTAGCAAGTTGCTGATTTTTCTTTTCAAGTCTCATAGATACGTCGTTTTTGAATTAATAAAGCTGATGCGCGAGCTGAGCGATGTTGTGTGAGCCGCATAAAGTACTTCGCCCAACTGAGGTCCATTGATGACCGACGACCGATGATCAGGCTCACAAACAAAGCCCGCCTCTGAAACGAAACAAATCTAGCGGACTCCGGAAGTCGGCCTCCTGCGGGCCACGTCAATCAGGGGTTTGAGCTGCTTGTCGATTTCGGCAGCCCTGGCGTTTGCGTCTTCCAAAGACAATCCTGCCGCCATCCCCGGACGCTTGTGCCCGATCCTGCTGAGCCATGAATCATGCAAGACGTTTCCCTTCTTATTGATCAGTCCCGTCATTTCGTCGGAGATCGGCACCCATGTTTCAACGCCCCATGCCTTGAGCACAACCTCGGCAATTGTCTGATGACCCGCGCTGTTGCAGTGCACTCCGTCGGGGGCGACCGTAAAGGTGGGATCAGTTTTTCGCTGCTGCTCCCAAAAGGCGGTAATCGGCGTGTGAAGATCGACCACCATTTCCACGCGGTCCTTTTGCGTGACAAGCCACTCACTATATTTGCTGATGACATCATCATAGTTTTCATAGACGGCAAACCATGCGTATTTCTCGCTTCCTTCCGGCAGCAACTTTCCGGCGGCCTTGAGCGGCGTGGCGTCGAAGGGCGGTGGCGTGAGCAGGACCAGCTTGGCTCCTGAGGCATGTACTTTTTCTATCAACCGAGAGATGCCGTCCTGATATTTCTGAAAGCGTTCTTCGCTGAACGGGTAATAGATACCGTCGTTCATGCCGTAACATGCGACGACCACGTCCGGCCTGGCCGCAGTGAGTGCTCGGTCCAGCCGTTCGTGAACATCGGGGCGAGGGAACGGATGTTCTGGTTCCGAAAGACCCGTACAGCCTTCACTGGGTAGGCCCGCATTGATCAGTGCTGGCATCGGATCAACGGCCTGCAGTCGAAGCTGCATTTCGATCTTATTGACAAACTCGCCCGCCGCCGTGATGGAATCGCCAAGAAACAGGATGCGCTTCGCCTTCAGCGGAAATGAGTCGTCTGACGCCAATGTTGAACTCAAAAGACACACAAGAACAAGCAGTCCAGCAAGTAACTTCATGGTAAGGCTCCGTGGGAGGGAGGCGAATTGCAATCATTCAGGAAACGTCGTCCGATGAAGTTTGTTGCAATCCCAGCCGAGTTGCAATGAATACGGCCGTAGGCTTGGCCGCTGATTTACAACACGCTTCTGCATTCCCAGGAACGGATTTGGTGGAGTACTTAACAGGCTCACCCCTTATCGACGACATCACTATCGATGGCTTGCAATTGGATTCGGAGAGTATGCCGAGCATTTCTACAAAGCCGGGACTTGGACTGGAGTTGGAGCCAGATGCCGTCGCCAAATGCCCGGGAATTACGAACCTCTTGTCGTTTGATGCTTGAATTTACGCAGCCCGTTCATGTGTTTTGCAAGCTGGCATCGTGCCAAAATGGCCGCGAATCGGGGAAGCAAAAGGAGACACTCCCAATGCTGTTCGGCACCGATGTTGCCGGATGTTCGAGGGTAGCGCGACACTCGTTCGAAGAGGCGTATTACTCAACTGAACTGGTGTAACTGGTCAACCGGGTTCGGCGACGGCACTAGCAGGAGTGTGGTTTCTTAACTGCGATGGTTCATGCATCGAAGTTCCCATAGAATCGTGGTGGATTCAAAGTGGACTGGTGCTATTCAAACTTCCTGAGGAGCTGTGCAATGCGATATCACTTGTTACGGGCCGCAATGATCGGCGGGCTGCTTCTAAGGTTTTCTTGTCAAGATACCTGTGCTGATGAAGCGGCTGAGTTGATGACTAAAGCAAAGGCCATGCAAAGGGAATCTCGGGAACTACTGGAGCGAGGCCATGCAGATGAGGGTCGAGAGCTTGAAAAGAAGTCGAATGAACTTTTGGATCGAGCTGTCAAACTCCTTGCAGAGCAGCGGGCAGGGTCATCGGAGAACGGTGCTCAGAGTCAAAATGGCGCTCTGCATTCCGAAATCCAACACTTGAAAGAACGCATTCAGGATCTCGATGCGGCACAACAGCAGGCCTTCATATCGCACGCTTCCGAGGCAGAGTTGAATGTGCTGAGTCACAAGAGGTTAGCTCTCGAACAGGAACTCGAACGCCAGGAAACGTTTCAAAAGCACCCGCCGGAGTTCAGGGCCCAGATAGAAAAGCTTGAGATCGCTCAACGACGCCTGAAGCACATCCGAATCGCCGCGGAGAATCTGAATTCTGCGGAGATGCATGACATGGCTCATGCACTGAAGCGACGGGCCGACGACATGGAACGCGACATTCAGAACGCCAAGGCTGAACTCGGGCGTAAATTGCATGGTGACAAGCCGGCAGAATCAGATCGAATGGACGACGTTCGTCGCCTGAAAATGGAAAACGAAGAGCTGCGACAACAGATGAAGAAGTTGACAGAAGTCGTGGAACGCCTCAGCCAGGCTCAGGCAGAATAACCGATGTGCTCTGAGAGTTTTCAGGCTGTGACAGCCTTTGCTTCTTACCCTTTCAGTAAGGAGCCACATACTGCAACACAAAAACTTACGGCGTCTTGCTGAGCAAAGTTTTTCAAACGCAATTTGGGTGACTCGAACAATCCAACCGCTGGATTCGGATTCAGGATTTAGCGAATTGTCCGCAAACAGGCGGCGAGCCTCTGGAAAGCCGGTCTGCTTTATCTACGCTGTCGCCTTGTTTTAATCGGCCCATTTTGCCTTTGCCGTGGTCCCGGAAAACGTTTGCTATGACTCGCCCGGAGTTTCTTCCTGCAAATCCTTCGACGCTTCGCGACTGGGACAATTCCCATGTCTGGCATCCTTTTAGTGCAATGTCGGCGTATGTGGCGGAACAGGCGCCGATTATCGTTCAGGGTGACGGGTTCGACCTTGTTGACGTCGATGGACGCCGTTATTTGGATGGAATTTCGTCACTCTGGTGCAATGTTCATGGGCACGCCGTTCCGGAAATTGATGCCGCGGTTCGCGACCAGCTTTCGAAAGTCGCACACACCACGTTGCTGGGAATGTCCAGCGAGCCATCTATCCGGCTCGCCCGCGCGCTGGTGCAGCGGGCTCCGCCGGGACTGACCAAGGTCTTCTATTCCGATAGTGGCGCGACGACGGTCGAAGTGGCGCTGAAGATGGCGTATCAGTATCACAGACAGAAGCCGGAGGGACCCGAGAATCGCGATAGGTTTTTGTGCGTCGGAAATGCGTACCACGGCGATACGCTTGGGACCGTCAGCGTCGGTGGCATCGAACTGTTTCATCATAGTTACAAACATCTGCTGTTTCCGACCATTCAGACTCCGTCACCTGTTGCCGTTCGAGTTCCTCAGGGGCAGACTCGTGAATCATGGCTGCAGTTTTGCTTTGACGAAGTTGCTCGCTTGATTCGTGAGCATCATTCAAGGCTTGCCGGCCTTGTGATGGAACCATTGGTTCAGGGCGCTGCAGGAATTCTGGTTCATCCAACCGGTTTTCTTCGTCACGTTCGACAACTGTGCACTCAATACGATGTGCCGTTGATTGCCGATGAAGTTGCGGTCGGATTTGGACGCACAGGAACTCTGTTTGCCTGCGAACACGAATCCGTGAGCCCGGATTTTCTGTGCGTGGCGAAAGGCATCTCCGGAGGCTACCTGCCAATTGGTGCCACGTTGACGACGAATCGAATTTTCGACGCGTTTCTGGGCGATCCATCCGAAGGTCGTACGTTTTATCACGGGCATACTTACACGGGCAACGCTCTCGGCTGTGCGGCCGGGCTGGCATCGCTGCAGCTTTTTGATGACAAGCGCGTGCTGGACAACGTGTCCGATTGCGCTCAACTGATTCGAGAGCGATTGTCAACGCTGACACATCATCCGCATGTGCTCGAAATTCGTCAAAAAGGCCTGATGATTGGAATCGAGTTAGTTCGTGATCGGGAAACTCTGGCACCGTTCGATGCAAAACAGCGACTTGGCCACCTGGTGACGCTCGCGGCTCGCCGACGAGGTGTCATCATTCGCCCGTTGGGTGATGTTGTCGTACTGATGCCAGCTCCTGCGATGCCACGTTCGCAAGTGAGCAAGCTCTGTGATGTTGCCATCGAATGCATCGACGACGTGACAAAGCTCGCTGCGGCGAGCTGAGATGCGAAATCAGCCTGCCGCCGCACCGCGGGCAATAGACGAATCGCGATGGCCAGTTAGAGTTTTCGCAGCAGATCGTGAAGTCGACTGTCTTGCAGACTTGGAATCTTCATTCGGCTTAGGCTGAAGTCACCCGCTTCGGTGTGGCGATTCGGAATGGAAACGATGAATGCGCCCGCAGCAGCAGCAGCCCGAGTACCCGTTTCGCTGTCTTCCAGGACAAGCATTTGAGAAGGATCCACGTTCAACTGTTTGGCCGCAGCCAGATAGATCTCAGGATGCGGTTTTCCGTGAGTCACATCTTCTGCTGTCAGAGTGAAATGGAATCGATGAAACAGGTCAAACTTGTGCAGCAAGGGAGTCAGATAGGCTCGCGGCGACGATGTAGCAACAGCACGAGGCAGGTCACACGATTCGACCAGTTCAAGAAACTCAAAGAGTCCCGGCATCGCAGCAAGCCGATCTTCAGCGATCGCTTCGAACAGTTCCCTGGTCTCCATCATCAGGTCCTCCAGTCGATCCGTGATGCCGGTCATTGCCTTGAGAGCCGTGAACGCCTCGACGGGGCGTCGCCCCATCATGCCGTGGCGAATCTCATCGGTCATCAAAAGATTTCGCCTGGCCATCAATTCGATGCCAGCAAGGTCAAAGACGTCTTCCGTGTTGAGCATCAATCCGTCGAAATCAAAAACAACGGCGCGGATTTCGGGATGTGAGTTCATAACTTTCAACTGACCTTCAGATTGTTTTCGCACAGACTCGCCCGCAGACAGCACTATTTTCGCCGTCACAGCGGCGAATCTACGCAGGCGAACGCTCAGTCGGCTCGCATCATCCGCAAATCTTAGTTGTGATCGAGCATCAGGCAACAGGTTCAAAGTATAGCACGTTCAAAATGAGTTGGCGCACGGAGTGACGCGACCATAGGTAGCCCCTTCGCTCTGTGCCTGGCTGCTCTGATCAACCCCAGAAAAAAACCTGTCATCAAGCCACGAACGGCAAATTAAGAGCATTCGCCACAGCCTGATGACGGATCTTCCCATCGGCGACATTGAGCCCCGCGGCCAGGTGTCGATCTTCCGCCAGAGCTCGTGCTGGACCGAGATTCGCAAGTCGCATTGCGAACGGCAGGGTTGCATTATTCAGTGCAAACGCGGACGTTCTGGCAACGGCACCCGGCATGTTGGCGACGCAATAGTGGATCACGCCTTCTTCCACAAACACGGGATCGGCGTGAGTTGTGACTCGACTGGTCTCGAAACAGCCACCCTGATCAATGGCAATGTCAACCATTACGGAACCTCGCTTCATCGTCTTCAGCATTTCGCGAGTGACGAGTCGAGGCGCCGCGGCACCAGGGACCAGAACAGCACCGATTACCAGATGAGCCTGAGCAACGGCAACCGCAATTGCTGCCCGGGATGCGTATGCCGTTTTGATTTGGCTGGAAAAGAACATGTCCAATTCAGCCAGACGATCGTTGTTGATGTCGTAGATAGTGACATCTGCTCGCATACCAACAGCCATCTGAGCGGCGTTCACTCCGGCAACGCCGCCGCCAAGAATCGCCACCTTGGCAGGAGCAACTCCGGGAACTCCACCCAGCAATACGCCTCGGCCGCCCTGTTCCTTTTCCAGATAGTGCGCACCGACCTGAATCGACATTCGCCCGGCAACTTCTGACATCGGTTTCAAAAGCGGCAGGCCTCCCTTTGGTGAGGTGACTGTCTCATAGGCGATACAGGTTGCTCCAGATTTCATCAGTCCCTCGGCCTGAGCCTTGTCCGCTGCCAGATGCAGATAGGTGAAAAGCGTATGACGCGGTTCCAGAAGCAGGATCTCAGCCGGCTGAGGTTCTTTCACCTTCACGATTATGTCGGCTGAGGCGAAAACTTCCGCCGCGGTTGAGACAATGCGCGCTCCTGCAGTGACGTAGTTTCGATCCTGGAAGTCAATTCCGTCTCCTGCTTTTGTCTGCACGATCACTTCATGACCGGCGGCGACAAGTTCCGCTACAGATGGCGGAGTCAGACCAACTCGGTATTCGTGATTCTTGATTTCTTTGGGTACGCCGATTCGCATAGTGAGTATCCCTCTCGTTCCGACAAAACTCCAATGGGAGGCGAATGTTAACAATCATCCAGCGTAGTCGGCAGCTGTACTTTTGATTCGCCCTACGCTGAGTCACGTCGGCGAACATGTCGAACGGCTTTAGAAACGGCAGCTCGTTTGCCTGCATGCGGACTCTGGCGACGATTGACAGCACACTGCCCAGCACCTTCGCTTCGAATGTTACCGCTTGGCGCACGAGATGACGACAGAGTCTTTGTGGACGTTCAAGCCAACATCACGTACGGTACTCCGCGCCCGATGAAAAAACACTGGCAGCAGACTGTACTCGCCTTCGGGAACAAAGCATCAGAACGGACCGAACTTCATGTGGACTTTGCGAGATTTTCAAACGGTGGTGGTCTCTGCAGTTTTGCTCAGCGGATGGGCGATGCCAGCGACAAATGCGGATGAGCCGGGCAGTCACTTGTTGGTTCAGGATCTGCTGTATCGCGCGGACGATGGTCAATTGTCGGATCTGGAAAAGGAAAAGTGTCGGCTCGATATTCGATATCCGAAGAAATCGCCAGGTTTTGTAACGGTCGTTTGGTTTCATGGAGGTGGCCTCACCGGGGGAACTCGATCGATTCCGAGCGAGCTCGATCGAAACGACATCGCTGTTGTCGCTGTAAGCTATCGACTTCACCCTACCGTCACCGCTCCTGCTTACATCGAAGACGCGGCGGCCGCTGTTGCGTGGGTCTTCGACCATATTGCTGAGTACGGCGGTTCGGCTGACCGCATCGTTGTCAGTGGCCACTCAGCTGAAGGCTATTTGGCGAGCATGATCGGCTTCGAAAAGAAATGGTTGGCGGCTCATAAGATCGACGCCAATCGCATCGCAGGACTGGCTCCTTTCAGCGGCCAAATGATCACGCACTTCACGATCCGCAAGGAAAACGGAATCCCGGATACGCAGCCGGTCATCAACGAATACGCGCCGTTGAACCACATCCGCAAGGATTCACCGCCGATCCTGCTGATCACAGGCGACCGAGAACAGGAACTTCTGGGACGCTATGAAGAAAATGCCTACGCCTGGCGAATGTTGAAAGTGATCGAGCACCCAGATGTCACGCTTCACGAACTCGGTGGCTACGACCACGGCGGTATGGCTAAACCCGCATTTCCACTGCTGCTAAAGTTTGTCGACCGAGTGACAAAGAGCGGCGTCGATGCCGCGACAAAATGACTTGTGTGCCAAACGCCGCGGGAGTTGCGAGTCATGGAATGACTCAACTACGTCTTCAGACGGCGATCGGTCGATCAGAGGATCTCGTCGATCACGCGGCCGCGGCTGATTGGGATTGGGCGGCCTTCGGTGTCGGTCAGCATGGTCTCAGGCGAATGGCCGAGACAGTGAAACATCGTCGCCAGCAGATCGCGAGGCTCGACGCGACCGCTCACTGGAAACGCAGCGTGTCCGTCCGATTTTCCATGAACAACTCCGCCGCGAACACCACCGCCAGCCAGAGCGATCGAGAAACATTGTCCCCAGTGATCTCGACCAGCAGTGGCGTTGAATCTTGGGGTATGGCCAAATTCACCAACCCACACTACCAATGTTTCGTCCAGCAGACCTCGATCAGACAAGTCGGTCAGCAGCGCAGAGTATGCTCGATCCATCCACGGCATCAAATACCGGCGGAGCATGTCGCTATGGTTGTTGTGGGTGTCCCAACCGCCGCCGTTCGGTTCGCCTTCGATCGTGCTCCAGTTGACCTGAACCAGCGAGACGCCCGCTTCGACAAGTCGTCGAGCCAGCAACACACTTTGAGCCCATCGCGAGCTTCCGTAGCGTTGACGAGTCTCCGGGGTTTCCTGCTGAAGATCAAAGGCATGACGAGATTTTGGCCCATCAAGCAGTCCGAGGGCTTGTTGCGACTGCCGATTGAAATTGGCGACGGCCGGAGAATCCTTCATTCCGTCAAGATGTCGATTGACCTGATCCAACAGCGACAGTCGACGATCGAATCGAAGCTTCGGCAGCTCCGCCGGAAGCGCGAGATCAGGAATGGTGAAGTCTGGTTTCGACGGATCGCAGGTAATCAACCACGGATCATAGGTTTGACCCAGCACGCCGCCGATCTGTCCAGGCCAAACGATCTCGCCAGTGTTCGCGATTCGATTCGGTATCGTGATCGCCGGTGGCATGGAGGCTCGCGAATTATAGTTTAGATACTTGGCGACTGATCCCCAGTGAGGAGCAAGGTTAGGAGCTTTCGACACAGCGTTCTCAGTGCTGAGCGGCACATGCGGTACGCCGGTCAGCATCTGATAACCGCTGGACGAATGAGAGTTGTCGTTGGTGACCATCGCCCGAAGCACGGCGATCTTGTCAGTCAACAGCGACGTCAGCGGCATCAATTCGCCGACCGACAATCCCGGTGTGCGAGACGCGATCGATCCAAACTCGCCGCGAACTTCAGCCGGCGCGTCGGGCTTGGGATCCCATGTCTCATGCTGCGGCGGGCCGCCACTCAGAAAGATCACGATGACCGACTTGGCTTTTCCGAACGCGCTGCCGCCGGTGGATCCGCCAGCAGGAGAGGGGCCACCACCGGCTTGAGCCAGTTGCGGCATTGACAGTCCACCAAGACCAATTCCGCCAACTCGCAGCCACTCGCGACGCGACAGATCGCGAGGATGGCGGTTTGGGAGTGAGTCCAGAATCGAGAGCATGGCGGATGTTATTTCCATCTTAGACGGCAGTTGAACAGGAAGACTCTACCTGAACATACCGGCAGGTGAAAGCGCGTCTTCGGGCGAAAACGGGTGCGCACAAGATTTCATGCCGAACAGATGTTTCTTCGCCGCAGTGTCGCGGCAGGATTTCGAAATGATGGCCCGCGACGTTATCTGACCCGCCTCATACAAAGAGTTTCCAATTACGGCCGCAGGTTCTGTCGAGCTTTTGACTTCATGATTTCGCGTCCCGCACTACAGCCCAGCAGTTTCTGAGACGGGCCGCGAGACCTTCTGGACGACGGCAAAAACCGCCGCTACTCGACCGTGGCTTTCACCGAAACGGTCAAATGTAGCGCATGCTACAATTTATCGTGGCATTCGAATCGCGGCAGAACCGAACAATGATCTAAGTAACAGTCCCGAAATAAGTGGGGCGGGTTTTCAGCGTGCCAACGATAGCACAGGCAGGTTGAAAACCTGCCCCACGGAAATTGATTCGGGACAATTCGCGAGCTCGATTCATAATGGGAATGACGAACGAAATTTGGGCGGCCGGCATGACAAAAGTCGTTCCCGGTTTTCCGGCTACACAATCCCGCAAAACTAATCCAGCACCTTCGAAAGTGGTCCAAGTCATGTCACCTTTCACCCATCTACATCGACTCGTGCTAACAGCGTTACTGCTGGCGGGGCTTCGTGCTGAGGCGCAAGAGCATCATCGTGGAATTGGTGTCGAAAATCCATTTGATTCGCTCTTTAATGAAGTGCAACGGACACACATCAATTCGTCTCCGACGCTTCTGACCTGGCCCGGGCAGTTCCCAGGAGTGCTCGATCCCGATGCTCCAATGGCGACGGATCGTCCCGATGTCACAGAAGCAAGTTCAACTGTGGGACCGGGAGTCCTTCAGATCGAAACAGGCTACACATATTCCCGGGAAGGCAGTGGCAGCAATCTGGCAGAAGCGGAATCCTTTCCCGAAGCGTTGTTTCGATATGGTACACCGATCAACTGGCTGGAGTTGCGATTAGCGACCAGCATGGCTCGTGAGAAGACCGTACTGGATTCATCCATTGGAGCAGAAGACCTTTATCTTGGCGCTAAGATTGGTCTGACGTTGCAGGACGGCATACTTCCGGAAATGGCTCTTGTTCCACAAATGACAGTGCCGTCGGGATCGAACAACTTCTCCGACGATGCCGTGCTTCCCGGAGTCAACTGGTTGTACGGTTGGGACATTAATGATCTTGTCAGCACGGCAGGCAGCACTCAGCTCAACCGTTCGATCGATTCCGGAACAGGATCGTCGTACGCGGAGTGGACTCAGACATGGACGGTCGGCTATTCGCTTCACGATCGAATCGGGGCGTACACCGAATGGTTTGCCTTCATTCCTCAGGATGCAGACACGGCCAGGACCGAGCACTATGCGAACGGTGGCTTTACAGTTTCAATCACGGATGACATCCAATGGGACATCCGTGCCGGAACTGGCCTGAACGACAACGCCGCCGACTTCTTTGCCGGGACTGGCCTTTCGTTTCGCTTTCGATAATCCGCCAACATGCCTCTTGTGGCGAGGTTTGGATCAGCAAGGTTCACCGAGGGGTGAATCCACGACTCCGGTCAAATCATCTATTTCCTGACGAACTTGAAAAAGCCGACCACTCCTGCTCCAAACAGCGACAAAATTCCAATACCGAAGAACATCGCCCCCTGTTTTTTCATGGCCACTGGATCTTTGGTCACGTCCAGAATCAGGATGCTGCTGGCTTCAGTACCGGGGTAGGAGGATGTGAGAATTTTCTGTTCCTCTTTCCCGAGCGACTCGACGTGGTTCATGATCATCCCACGGACCGTTGGATTATCGAACTCGCCTGCAAGATCGAACTCCGAATGGACACGATTGGATTTTAGAACCGCCTTCACAGACGATGTCGGCGTTGCAGATTCTTCGGCAGGACTAAATGGCATCCACACCTTCTGCCATTTTCCATGCTCTTCTTCGTAGACAAAATTTTCACCCGTAACGAAACCAGACACCTCAACGAATGGATTGCCGTCCGCCCCGCGAGCCAGCAGTTGCGCAGCGGTCAGGATCTCGGGAGTTACACCGGCCTTGGATGCGTGCCAGTAATCGCGACCGCCCAGAAACGAAAACATTCCGCCGAGGACAGTCAGGCCAATCAACAAACGAGTCATCATGCTCATGGTCGTCTCCGAAGATGTTTCGATAGAATCGGTGCCAGGACGATCGCGGACGGAATGCCCAAGGGACTCAGTGAGAGTCAATGGAGCGAGCGAACACCACTTGCGAAGTCGCCGGCAGATTCCGGATCAACGGCGTTTTATTTGCTTTGCTGCGGCTCTGGAATGCGAGGTTCAGAAATCTGACCGTTTCAGGAAGAATTCACTTCTGCAAAGCAAACACAGGAGATGACCTCACTCGATATCCATCAGCAGTGGTAACCACGGGCCGCGTCAACTTTCAGAACCTCGCTCTGACTCCATTGGCTGCGGACGAATCATGAGAACGATCCCGATCGAGATTGCAGCCACCACCGCGAAGACACCAAAGATCGCGTTCAATGGGACCTGACGATCTCGCAGATAGCCGAAACCCCAGTCTCCAAATCCACCGCAACTAATGCTGACCAGGTTCATGAACCCGTAACCGGTCGCTCGCAGTTCCGGTCGGACAATCTGACACAGAATGGGCATGTTGTTGCAATCAAAGAATCCCCAGCCGAACCCAAACAAAACGAGCCCAGCAATTGCGATCGCGGCTGTTGATGCGTTGCCAACCCCGAACAAAGCTGGCAGAAACATCGACATGCCGAAAGCACTGACAAAGATGCGTCCTCGATTCGACTTCTTCATCCATCGATCGGCCAGAATACCACCGATCGCCGCGCCCAGAATTGATGCGGGATGAACAAATGTCGCTACCAGTCCCGCCTGACCCTGTCCGAGCTGAAACTTCTCTTTCAGAATGGCGGGCATCCAGTCTTTGACGACCCAACCAGCGATCGCCGGCAACGTAAAGTATAGGACCAGCAGGATGTAATTCGGATTGCTGAAGAGTTGAGTGATCGACTGAACAGGGTTCAAAGTCACAGGCTTCGACAAGCGAATTGGCGCTCGCAGAAACAGCAGCAGCGGCACAGAGTAAATCACACCAATGATGCCGCACGCGGAAAACGCCCATCGCCAACCATACAGCGGAGATTCAGCGACATAGCCTGCCATTCCGCCAACAATCAGACCGCAATAAATTCCGGCTTGATGAATTCCGACGGCTTTTGAACGAGTCCCCCCAGTGTGAAAATCCGTAATGAGTGCAAGAGCGGCTGGAATGTAAAACGCCTCGCTAATTCCCATCAGCGCACGCGTCACGAGCAGGAATTCATACGAATCCACATAAGCGGTCAACCATGTCACCGCCGACCAAACGAGCAGACTGAACCCAATCACCAATCGGCGGCTGAATCGATCGGCCACATATCCACCGAACGGACTCAAGAGGGCATAGACCCACTTAAAGGAGCCCAGCACGATGCCCCAGTTTGCCTGGTTGGCGATTCCGGGAATGTCCTGCACCATGGACGACTTCATCGTCGCCAGCATCTGACGATCAAGATAGTTCAACAATGCGACCGGGAAGAGCAACAGCACAACAACCCATGCGAAGAAGGCGACGGACGATCCCTCGTTCGGCTGAAGTCCCTCGGGCAATCCACCAGACTCCGGGGCGCGATACGGATTGCAATCCTGCTGGTCCGGGCGTTGAGCCATTGGATTTGTCTGCGAAGGGATGGGGAAGTTCGTGGTCAAGAATTGAAGCACATAATGCGAACAGGATTGAAGTCCGTCAATTCGGTCGATCCTTCCGGGACAAAGCTTTTCGGATTGATGACTCTGCACCCCTCGAAAAGACTCTACAAAAAAAGGTTCGAACGACCCGGCGGGGCCATTCGAACCTTTAATATCTCATCGCAATCGACTCAGTCCAACTGAGCCGTGTCGGTGCTATCGATACTTGATCTCGATGTCGCCGTCTCGTTCAAATTCAATCTTTCGGACACCGTGGTAATGTGGACGAAAGACTCGACCATGTCCGTAGTAAGCAGGTACAGAATACGCAACGGGAGCAACCACAGCTCGTGGAGCATAGTACGCTGGCACAACGGGCCGTGCAGCGACGGTCGTAACGGTTGGAACCATCGGTGTGTAGTACGAAGTTGAATAGCTCACCGTGCTGACTGGATACGACTGAACGGAAACAACCGGTGTCGGAACTGCATACGCTGGCTGATAAACAACTTGTGGAGCTGCGTAAACAACCTGTGGGGCCGCATACACAACCTGAGGAGCCACGTAAACGACTTGCGGCGAAGCAAAGACGTGGCCCGGGAAATGGAAATGGTCGCCTGCGGCAGCAGTCGCTGAAACGGCCGACAACGCAAGTACACAGGTCAATAGACGACGCAACATAGCTCTCTTCCTTTTTCTCTTTTCCGATGAAGCCTCGGAAGCATGAACGAGTGTCAAATGGACGTTGTTGTTTTGAATCTCAAAATTACCGGTGCCCCTCGGAAAGGATCCCGCGATTCAAAATGGGTAGTTCTTGTCGATTCTAACGGTCCTATCGAGCGATTGAAGCCGTGAGACTGCGGTTTTCCAAAATCGAGCTCTTAACCAGTCAACGTAAACAGCCCCAATCGCGACCGCAATCAAAGCAACTGTTCACTTGTTGGCCGATGTCGTGGGAAACGCGGGATTCTGCAGCCAGCGCTGGACCAAAGCCGGTTGGTGCGTTACGAATGCGGTTTGGGAAGTTCTTTTTTGTGCGGCCCGCGGTTGAAGGCTCAAGGTTATGTCCGGTTCAGTGACGTCGATTCCGTCGGCTTCCCTAGCAATCACTTCACAGTTTCTGCAGCGTCTGCGAGACATCGTTGGACCTGATCGCCTTCTGGACGCTCCCGACGAGCTCGTGGTCTACGAATGCGATGGTTACGTCGTCGAGAAGAATGCTCCGGACGTCGTGGTGTTTCCCATCAGCAGCGACGAAGTCGTACGTATTGTGCTGGAATGCAATCGGTTCAACATACCGTTTGTAGCTCGCGGTGCGGGAACAAGTCTGGCGGGAGGATGCCTTCCGGTCGGCGGCGGCGTCATGATCGCTTTGACGAAGATGAGTCGCATTCTGAAATCAGTCTGCGAGATCGGTACGCCATCGTCGAACCTGGTTGCGTCAATGTGCGGCTGACAAAGGCGCTGGCCGGAAGCGGATTTCATTATGCTCCCGATCCGAGCAGCCAGGGAGCGTGCACGATCGGAGGCAACGTCGCCACCAATTCCGGTGGGCCTCATACCTTGAAGTATGGCGTCACTGTAAATCATATTCTGGGCGTTGAATTTGTCAGCCCGGAAGGTCAGTTGATTCAAATTGGTGGCCCGTGCGGCCGCGGAACGGAATTCGACCTGACTGGTCTTTTCGTGGGCAGCGAAGGCACTTTTGGAGTCGTCACAAAGATCTGGGTTCGCATCACCCGAGATCCTGCGGCTTGCAGAACGATGCTGGGAATCTTCAATACCGTTGAGGACGCAACTCAGGCCATCAGTCGCATTATCGGCGCGGGGATTATTCCGGCCGCTTTGGAGATGATGGATCAGGGCATCATCGGCGCACTCGAAGAAGCCTTCTCCTTCGGCTTTCCGCTGGACGCCGGCGCTGTTCTGTTGATTGAAGTGGACGGACTTGACTGCGTGGTGGAAGAGGAAGCCGTCACGATTATTGATCTTTGTATGCAGATGGGCGCGAGAGAAGTCAAACGCTCTCGGACGGAAGAAGAGCGCCTGTTGCTCTGGAAGTGCCGCAAGCAGGCGTTCGGTGCGATTGGTCGATTAAGTCCCAGTTGCTGCACTCAGGACGGAGTTGTGCCGCGAACTCGGCTGCCTGAAATTTTGCAGTTCATTACTGAAGTTGGGCATCGACATAACATCCGCATTGTCAACGTTTTTCATGCGGGCGACGGAAACATCCATCCGATCCTGCTGTTTGATGAACGCCACCAGGATCAGATTCGCCGCGTCATCGAAGCCAGCGAAGAAATCCTGAATCGATGCATCGACCTTGGCGGCAGCGTCACAGGCGAACATGGCATCGGCGTCGAGAAGATCAGCTTCATGAAGCGGCTCTTTACGGAAACCGATTTGTTGGTCATGGAAGATATTCGAAAGATCTTTAATCCGATCGGACTGTGCAGTCCTGGAAAGATGCTGCCTACTGCGGGAGGCTGCGGAATGGAAAGTTCCGTCCAGATTCATCCTGGTCGACGAGCAGCGTT
The DNA here is from genome assembly GCA_031377305.1 of Planctomycetota bacterium. Classification (GTDB taxonomy): domain Bacteria; phylum Planctomycetota; class Planctomycetia; order Planctomycetales; family Planctomycetaceae; genus SXXK01. The sequence continues at coordinate 21,552 of JANMEV010000367.1, forward strand.
TTGAGAACGCCTAAGGAATTGTCAATTGTAGAACGATTGTCCCAATCGTTCATGAGCTCTTAAAACAACGGCTTTACGCTGGACTGGAAGACCATTCCTGCCAATCGCCATGCAGAGAATTCGAGATGATTGCCGGATCACGGTGTCCCACAGAAGTCTGAGAAACTCAGCTGCTGGACTTTGACACCCAGCATCCGTTCTCTTCGAATTCGGGTCGCATCGCTGGACCATGAATTGCATCGCACATCGTCTGTCTATAAAAGACGATGCGGCATGAACGGCGACAGTTGTTCCAATGGAAGGTCTAAATTTCCGAACGGCCTTTCGGGCAATTTTTGTGCTCACACGGCAATGGTTTCTTTTTGTGTATTCCGTGTCTAAAACCCTGCGACAAAATGTCGTGTGTTGAACACAGGGTGCATGTTTATGAGTTCTGGATTTCTGACAACAATTCCAATCCTGCGAATCTTCGACGTCGTAAAGGCGAAGGACTTCTACGTGCGATTTCTGGGATTCTCAGTTGACTGGGAACATCGATTCGACGACCGAACTCCCGTATACCTGCAGGTCAGCAAGGACGGACTGGTGCTGCATCTGACGGAACACCACGGCGATTGCTGTCCGGGCTCGACAGTGTTCGTGTGGATGAAAGGCATTCAGGACTTCCATTCGAACATCACCTCGCGAGGCTACGGCTATATGCGGCCGACGATCGAACGAACGTTCTACAACAGCCTGTGCGTGGAAGTCACAGATCCGTTTGGGAATCGAATTCGATTCAATGAAGACCTTCCATCGCAGGAAGATTCATTAGCAACGCCCGAGTAGACCGAATCCGCCAGCGCAGTAGACCAAGCGCGCGACTACTGTCGTACGGAACGCCTTGGACTACTGCCCAAAGCCCAGCTTACCCAACCAACGACGTGAGCTGCTGCCTTTACCCGGCTGACTGGCGGGAGCCGAAACCGTGCCGTCGGGATTGATATTCAGCCCCAACTGACGCGCGTTATGTTCAAGAACTTGTTTTGAATGCTGCAACTGATTCACCTGTCGCGCGATCCGTGCTCGTTCCAGCGCCAGTTCGAGTTCTCCCATGCGGGCCAGATCTTCCATTTGCTTCAGAGTGTGTCGCACCTGCTTTGCGAGTTCGTCGGGAAGATCTTTCGCCAACGTCTGCAGCTGCTCGGCCGACAACTGTCCGGTTGCAGACTCCTGCTGTCGACGAATTCTGGCGATCAGGGTTCCAATGAAAGCTTCACGCTCGCGAAATGCTTCGCGCAGTTCTGATTCGGAAAGCTTATCAGCGTCGACGGTTTTCGGGATCTCCAGAGACGGATCCTGTTCGGGCAATCGAAAATGTCGGTCTGAGCTTAGCTGTGCGACTTCGTGGAGTTTTTCCGGACGACGAGTCTCCGGCACAACGCCAGCGTCTTCATAATCGCCTTTCGCAATCATCTCGTTGCGAATTTGTTCCCACGACTGAGTGACAGAACCCGCGCCACTTTTCAGCTGCATGCTGCTGTTTGTCAGGGCTTTTGCGACTGCCGGAGCATCGTTGCCAGCAGTTGCGGTAGAGGCAGATTTTGAGGCACTGGAAACAGACTGCATTCGCGCGATCAGGCGATCTTCCACACCCGCAAAGGCGCGTTCAATGACCGCTTCGGGATTTTCACGCGATGCCGACGACTGAAAAATCATCTCGGTCAAAGTTCTTAGAACTTCACTTTGCGACGCAATCGCGGCTGCCTGAGCAGACTGTAATTCTGAAATCGAATCTCGAAATTCCTGCCGCAACATCTCGCCCAACTGAGTCAACTCGCCAGCACCAATCGATGGAGCGGCTGAATCACTGACTACTGTCTCGCTGACAGTGGTCGCCAGAAGCGATGCAACATTCGGAGCCGTCGGTGATTGAACTCGCATCACAGCCATCATGGCATCCAGGTCGCACTCTGTCGCGAATGAATTCTGTCCGGCTTCGTCAGCTTCGTGGGTAGACTGCACATCGCCGTCGTTGTTCGCGAACTCTAAAAAAATGGCGCTGGCGTCAACCATCGACACCATTGATTCTGAGATGCTCGGTTCGTCAATCGCGAATCGCTCTTCCACCCTGTGTGGCGCGGAAACAAATTTTCCCGCGCTGGGCGACGATGGACGATCAGCCTTGGGTTTGGCCGTCTGACGAGGCATAGTGGAGCGACGAGACATTGATTCCTCTTGGGAGTGCCGGGGTCACTGATATGAGAACCGCGATCCGGGCACATGGTGCAGAGTATTTCCTTCGATCAAAGTAACGAGTCCAATTACGGTGATGGTCCAGCAACGTTTCGCTCTGCTCGAAGTGCCGCTTCCACCATCACAACCCTAGCTCAGATTCGCTCAGGAAAACGAACATCGTGCTGCCGACGTGGGAAATTCCAGAAGCCTATTCTGCGGATTGTGCTCTTTGTGAGGGTTGCGGCCGTTGAAATCTCACTCAAACCCGACCGAAAGTTGGCCTTTCGCCATGTGCTGGACGTGCTTTTGATTGCCAGGAAATTGCCTATCATGCGTGCTACAGGACAATTCAAGCGGGGTTCTGGTATGTTTTTCGCGAGAGTGTTATGGCTCGATTGATTCTCAAATCGGCGATCTTTTCCGACGGCAGCCTTCAGTTTACCACGGGAGATTTGCCTGTCACGATCGGTCGCAGTCATCGAGCTGACATTACGATTCACGACTTACTGCTGAGTCGAATTCATGCGGAAATTCGTCTGGCAGAGAACGGCGGCTTCGAACTGGTCGATCAGGAATCCACTAATCTCACAATCGTCAATCAACTGGATATCGAAAGCGTCATCCTGAAGACGGGTGACGTAATCCTGCTTGGTGACACCGAGATCATTGTTGAAGTGAATGCCCCGGATGTTGACCTGCGTGAAAGAACAACTCGCGAACTCCCCGTCGTTCCACCGCCTACCAACAAGACATGATCACGCCTTCATCGGCGTGATCTGGAGTAACTCTTTGTGTCAAGAAAATGGACCTTTCATCCTCACGACGAATCGGGCATTCGACGTCTGAGCGGCCAACTGAAGATTTCGCCGCTGCTCGCGCAAGTGCTGATCGCGCGAGGCTTTGGGGACGGCGGTGAGGCTCGTGCGTTTCTTGATGCAAAGCTGACCGATCTGCATGATCCTTCGCAACTGCCAGGAATCGATTCGGCTGCGGATTTGATCATCGCCGCGATGAAGGACAAACGGCGGATTACGATTTATGGCGACTACGATGTCGACGGCGTCACCGGAACCAGCATTCTGTGGCACTGTCTGCAACTCAACAATGCAACCGTCGACTATTACATCCCCTGTCGACTGGAAGAAGGCTACGGCCTGAACAAGTCAGCGCTTCAGCAGTTGCACGAAGAGGATCCCAGGCGACTGGTTGTCTCCGTAGACTGCGGAATCGCCAGCGTTGCGGAAGCCGATTTCGCGCGGTCAATTGGACTGGACCTGATCATCACCGATCATCACCCATCGGTGCCGAACTTCCCAACTCGCTCGCTCTGGTGCACCCTCGATTGCCGGGCACTGAATATCCATTTGGCGAACTTTGCGGCGCTGGAGTGGCTTTCAAACTTGCCTGGGCGATTTGTCAACGACTTGGTGATGGTAAGAAGGCATCGCCGAGGATGAGGGAGTTTCTGAAGCAGTCTGTGGGACTTGCTGCCGTTGGCACCGTCGCCGACGTTGTACCGCTGGTTGGCGAAAACCGAGTCATCGTTCGATATGGGATGCAAAGTTTGCGAGATCAGTCATCGCTGGGCATGAAAGCTCTGCTGAAAATCGCCGGTTTGATGGAGAAGCCCGATTTGCGAGCCGACGATATTGGATTCGGCCTGGGACCTCGCATCAATGCTGCCGGCCGGCTCGGTCAGGCCAGGCTGGCGGTTGAGTTGCTGACAACCGAGAACGCGGAACGGGCTGGCAAACTGGCCGAGTATCTTGACCAGCTCAATAACAATCGAAAAACGGTCGAGCGTCGGATCTTCAAGCAGGCCAAAGAAATGGTGGCCGAAAATCCGGATTGGGCAGATCACAAAACGCTGGTGCTGGCTCATCACGACTGGCATCCGGGAGTCATCGGCATTGTTGCCAGTCGCGTCACAGAAGAGTTCAGCAAGCCGACGATCATGATCGCTCTGCGCGATGATGGCACGGGGCAGGGGTCCGGACGATCGTGGGCAGGCTTTGATCTATATTCCGGTTTGGCGTCTTGTGTAGAGCATGTGCTCAGTTTTGGTGGTCACAAAGCGGCCGCGGGTGTGCGGCTGAAGGCATCAGCCGTTGGTGAAGTTCGCAGCACGCTCGCGGCATGGGCGGCCGAACATTTTCATCCAACGGCCTCTGATACGGAACTTCGCATCGACGCCGAAGTGCTGCTCGCGGAAGTGACTCTTTCAGCCGTTCAGGAACTCGAACGACTCGGCCCGTTCGGTCAGGCCAATCCTCAGCCTCGCTTTGTCGCCAACCGCGTGGAGCTGGCGGAGCCGCCGAAATTGATGGGCGAAGGAGAGCGACATCTCTCGATTCGAATTCGACAGCAGGGTACCGTGATGCGAGCGGTTGCGTTTGGCCGGGCCGAATGGGCGGAGGAACTGAAAGCCGTAGGATCACCATTTTCGATCAGCTTCGCACCGGTGATCAATTCGTTCCGCGGTTTCAATAAAGTGGAGCTGCAACTGATTGACTGGAGGCCAGCAACAAACGCTCAAACGGCCGCAACCTGACTCAATATCATCCACACCATCTGCCACAATGCGCAAGCGGGCTGTTGAATTAGTGAGCCGCAAAGCGCTAGCTGCGGGTGAATGTCTGAAACACAATGGAAAAACACGCGAGGCTAGCGGCTTGCGGCTCAGGTGTGGAACCGATTCAATCGAGTTACTGATCATGACCAAAACCGTCTTCGCCAAGTCACCATCGTAAAACGAATGTTCCATTCGTTCCTGAACAGTTGAGGCTGCTACTCTGCGATCGGCTGGTCAGCCATGTCCTGCCGACCGCCTAACCATCTTCCTCTCACCGCTGCAAAGCGGACCTTCTCTCCGAACACAATCACATGCTACTCGCCGTCGAAACTTCCGGAATGCAGGGCTCCATTGCAATCGCTGATGGAGACCGTCTGATTACCGAACGCATTCTGGAAACGGAAGGTCATCGCCACGCGCAAACGCTGGTTTCTGAGGTCGACCGTGTTCTTCGAGACCTTGGACTTTATCCGTCGGACATCAAAACTGTCGCTGTCAGCATCGGCCCCGGCAGCTTTACGGGATTGCGAGTCGGTCTTGTCTTCGCAAAGACTCTCGCATGGCTCAATCAGGCTCAACTTGTTGCCGTTGATTCTCTACAGGCCATCGCTCAACAGGTTCCGTCGGAGATTGAAACCGTGACCGCGCTCAGCGACGCTCAGCGAGGTGAATTTTTCGCCGGCAACTACCGCTGGGATGCCAGGTCCGGATGTCGTCAGCCGACCAACACCGTTCACGTCAGCACGATCGATGCATTGACGACAGAATCTCCTCTGGTTGGCCCATCGCTGCTGAATGCCCGAGCAGCACTGCAAGCCCGGCATCAGCTTCTTGATGATTCCTACTGCGTTCCTCGCGCCTCAACCGTAGCTCGCATCGGCTTCGACATGCTCCAGTGCGGACGGTTGTCGGTTGCCGAGACATTGGAGCCCGTCTACGTTCGCCTGAGCTACGCGGAAGAGAAACGGCGTTGAAGTAACATGGCCTCCCTTTGATGCTCGCTTTGGAAGCGTCTATCGCAACGACGGGATCACTCTGTTTTCATCGTGCAGTGTAGAAAGCAGGAACCTTCGAATCCCCCTGCGGCCTACGAAAGGGAAAGACATCGAAATGGCTACTCGCCGCCGTTTATTTTGTGATCGCCTCTATGTTTAAATAAACAGCACCGTCCTTCGTGGGGTTCCAAACGCCTGTTCTCGTTCCTCCTGAACCAACGAATGCGATTGCTCCCCGAAACCCGACTTCTGACCAACCCGGCGACACACAATCTCTCACCCTAACTGGACAGCGCCAGGTTGGGCGAGTTATTGAGTGCTTTTTGGTGGGACGGATCTGATTTTGTTGGGATTAATGCCGAGTTCCGCCAGTCGCATTCGTCTGGTCTCCAGGTGCGACTTGCTGGCCTGGGCATTGCGGTGTAAACGAACGGATGACGATGGTGCAGCGCGATCTGTGGCTTGGTCTGAAATACGACATCGCCAGGACGTATGTTTTTTTCGCCGCGCCGGATCACCGGCTCACTCTTCAGAAAGGTACAGACGTGCATCCAGAAGGCAGTTAAATCCTGAAGCCGAATAGCCCAGAGCCACATTGTTGATGCAGTTTTCGATCTTCCCGCGAGTGCCATTGTACTGCCGTTTGACGCCAGCGGTTTCGCGTCCGCTTTTGGCGGTTCCGGTTTCATCAATGGTGCCGATGGCATCCGGGTGAGCGTGTTCCGTGGCGACAATCTGCTGGCAGCGATCTCTGAGTAACTGCTCTCCCGAAACCATGATTTCAGGAAAACGCTGTAGTGTCCTCGGGCGATATTCTGGTTGAGAACGATGGCTTCCGCATTCTTCCGCTGGACGTCCGATAGCAGACCACGCACACAAACATCCAGCAACGCCCGACCAGCAGGTCGAGCAAAACAATCTGCAATCCGGATCAAAAAACTGAGCGAGCAAGTCGCGGGCACGTCTACTCTGGCTGGCTGGCCCCGTTTCTGTATCACCCTCGCGATGCGAGTAATTCATGCCAGATTGGCCATCTTCTCCGCAAAGGTACGTCCGACGAACGCTTCGATTGATCAGATGAAATGTCTGCACCCCAGCAGCCGCACAGATCTATATGCGATTCGCTCGTGGCATCGCGTGATCATCCTCGAAACATGCCATTTCCCGTCCTTGTCTTTTCTACAGCCGCTTACGGAAGTCAAATCGCCTCCCGCAATGCCGGCATCTGGGTCAATGGCACATTGTTCCGTGGTTTTATCTCTTTCATCAGAAGCCGAAGAAGATGATCGCGGACAGTTCCGCTGCGTGACCGCCGTCCTGTCCGGCGTTTCTGACGAGGGAAGTGGCCAAGCGCGGTGGTCATAACTCTGATTCCTTCTTAGTGTGACCGCCGCCGATGTTGACGAGACCAAGCTGTAAGCTGCGTTTCAGATCTCCTTTGATCGTGTAGCGTGATGGGGTGCCGCAAGTGGAGTGTTCGGATGTTGATGTGCCCGTGTTTGGGTCGGTCATCGGGGCGATGTGTTTGAACGCAAAGGTCTGAGCGTTTTGCAGCGCGGCGGTGAGCTCTTCTTCGTGATGCGCAGGGTTGAACTTTGCAGGTCCATCAACTCCTTCGTTGTGAGTATGAGGTAGCCCCCCACGCAGCGTCACAGTTTCTCACCGCCGTTTATGCCGGCCTGCGTTGCATGACAAGTGCATCATTGATTCGCAATCATCCGCGACTGCATCCATGCATCTTTAGAGTGCGACATCAACTTGAACTCAGCGGCGGCTACGGCATGGATCAAGCTCAAACCACTTACAATACCTTCAGCTAAACAGTTGGCCAAACCCCGAGGGCTCGAAGGCGTTCTGGTAATGAGACAACTTTGGTTCAGTCCCATCTTCGGGCCAAAGAATCGAGATAATGTCGAAGCGAGCGGGCAGCTCGAGTCGGTTGTGCTTCTTCAACCACGCGAGACCTGCTCTAACGAGCCTTTCCTGCCTCCGGCGATCGACGGCTTCGAACGGCTGTCCGTCCTTATCAGAAGTGCGTGTTTTCACTTCGACAAAAACAGTCGTCGGACCATCCTGAGCAATGATGTCAATCTCGCCAAATGTGTTCCGATGCTGCTTTGCCAGAATTCGATACCCCTGTTTCTTCAGAAACTTCACGGCCGCCCGTTCGCCTCGGTCACCAAGAAGTTTTCTAAACAGGTTCTTCATCGCATACTCCAGCTTCGCACATGCTATGCGAACTGTTCGCACTTCAGAGTAAGGAAGCAATGATATCTAATGAGTCCACAGACGCTTTGAAGGTCAATGCTTCGCGCAGCGAAAAGGCGACAGCCTGAGGAACCCAAAGTCCAGGCTGTCGCCCATCAGTATTCAAAGCGGCCTTCGTTAAGGCTCAGTGAGCAACTCATTTTGCTGAGTCACTGACCTGGACTTCCCATGGCTTGGCGCGGCGTTCTTTCAGGCGAGTTGCCTTACCAGTGCGTTCACGCAGATAGAACAGCTTTGCACGTCGAACGCGAGCGTGTCGCTTCACTTCGATGTGGGAGATTTTTGGTGAATTGATTGGGAACTTACGCTCCACACCTTCGCCCTGAACGATACGGCGAACGACGAACATTTCGCTCGTGCCTGAACCGCTTCGAGCGATTACAACACCGCTAAAAATCTGGATGCGCTCTTTGGTGCCTTCCAGAATTCGAGTGTGCACTTCAACACTATCGCCGACGGCAAACTGCAGCTTCTGCTCACGCAGGCTGGACTTTTCGACAGCATCCAAAAGTAGATTACGCATAACTGGGTTCCTTTCGACCTATTCAAACTGAGTCACATCCGGCGTCGCGTCATCCAGCAAATCCCGGCGACGTTCAGCCGTTCTCTGCAGGCTTTGAGCCTTCTGCCACTCTTCAATTTTTCCGTGATCACCACTGATCAGCACGTCCGGCACGGTCATCCCACGAAATTCACGAGGTCTCGTAAACTGCGGATGTTCCAGTAACCCGGCGTTACTGAACGAATCATATCGACTGCTGGTTTCGTCTCCCAGAACACCCGGGATCAACCGGATGACCGTATCGACGATCAGCATCGCTGGGACTTCCCCACCATTGCAGATGAAGTCACCCACCGAAATCTCAGTTGGCTGCAGTCCCTGACGAATCCGGTCATCAAAACCTTCATATCGTCCGCAGAGCAGCAGCAGTCGAGGCTCCTGAGCAAGTTCCTCAACCAGCTTTTGATCCATCTTCCGACCTTGTGGGGTCATCATCAATAGGCGTCCTGGAGGATCACTTTTCGCCTGCACGGTTTCGACACAGTCGAATACGGGCTGGCACATCAGCAACATTCCCGGACCACCGCCAAATGGCTTGTCGTCGACCTGCTTTCGCTTTCCGGGAGCATAGTCTCGGAAATTGTGCAGCTTAATATCCACCAGACCGCGTTCTAACGCCAGTTTCAGGTGACCTTGCCCGAGATAACTCTCGAACATCTCCGGAAACAGGGTAAGGATATCAAACCGCATCACAGCCGATGTCCCAAAAGCAAAAGCCGCGAGGTAGCTGAACTCGTAAAAGTTCAGATGTTCTGAAGTCTGACGACTTCAGCTACCAGAGCTGCTAAGCTCAAACCGCGATTACTCAGCTGCTGCTGGAGCTTCGGCAGCTTCTGCCGGAGCAGCAACTTCCTTAATCTTTGGAGCAAGCATAGCTGGAGGAGCCTGAGCCTTCCCAAACTTGTTCATTTTCACTTTGCGGATGAGAGCATTCACCTTTTCGCTGGGCTGAGCCCCAACTGACATCCAGTAGTCGACTCGCTCAAGGTTGAGCTTTACGCGAGCCGCCTTGTCCTGAACCGACGGGTCATAGAAGCCAACCTCTTCAATTGCCTTCCCGTCGCGCTGAACGCGTGAGTCCATGACACAGATACGGAAGAACGCGCGGTGCTTGCGTCCCATCTTCTTCATACGAATTCGAACAGCCATTGCTACTCCTGAACTGACAAAAACAATCGCCGACTAATCACAACGCGGTCTGAAGCTGCAATTTCGTCAACGGACAAGATTTTTCGATACTTCTCACTAAGCCGTTCAGCGATTTGCGGCCTAAGCTTCGGCAAAATCTGCCGGTCATAAATAACTCAAAATACTGCTGCGATTGAGGTCCTACTTCTTTCGGTTCCTCTTCTTCGCTTTTTGTGCTTCTTTCTTCTGTTTCTTCTTCTTCTCGCGAGCTTCGTCCTTGTCGAGCGGACCGCGAGCACTTCTCATCTTCTTATCAACAAGTTCAGCACCCGGATTCATGAATCCGCCGTCCGCCATACCCTTGACGGCCCGCATTCGGTCACGCAGCCCCATGTTGGACATGCCCTGCATCATCTTGCCCATCGAACCAAAGTCTTTCAGCAGTTTGTTAACATCTGCTGGAAGAACCCCGCTTCCACACGCAATTCGATGCCGACGGCCCCGATCAATAATCTCGGGATTCTGACGTTCCTTCGGAGTCATCGAGTTGATGATCCCTTCGATCCGTCGCATATCATCTTCGGGATTCATGTCGCCCATCTGATCAACGACGGCTCCCATGCCAGGAATCATTTTCATGATTTCACGCATGGAACCCAGCTTTTTGATCTGCCGCATCTGCTTGCGGAAGTCTTCCAGGGTGAACTTACCCTGCTGCATCTTCTCCTGCTGACGCAGCATGTCCTCTTCGTCGAATTCCTTCTGAGCTTTCTCGAACAGCGATACAACGTCGCCCATTCCCAGAATACGGCCGGCCATTCGATCCGGATGGAATTCCTCCAGCTTATCAAGCTGCTCGCCCACACCGATAAACTTAATCGGAACGCCGGTCACGGCCTTGACGCTCAAAGCAGCCCCGCCGCGAGTGTCGCCGTCCAGCTTTGTCAGAATCACGCCGTCCAGTTCAAGAGCCTCATTGAAGGCCTTTGCACTATTGACAGCATCCTGACCAGTCATCGCGTCGCAGACCAGTAGAGCCTGATCCGGCCCCACGCTGCTGTCGATCTGCTGCAACTCTTTCATCAGAGCCGAATCAACATGCAATCGGCCAGCGGTGTCGAGAATCACGACTTTCGCGCCGATTCGCTTGGCTTCCTTCACCCCGTTTTTACAGACCTGCACAGGATTGCTGGTCTTCGGATCTTCGGCATAAACCGGACAGCCAATCTGGGCTCCGATGACTTTTAACTGCTCAATCGCCGCAGGACGCTGCAAGTCGGCAGCCACCAAAAACGGTGAATGACCTTCTTCTTTGAGCTTTCTTGCCAGCTTTCCACAGGTTGTCGTTTTACCCGACCCCTGCAGACCGCACATCATAATAATGCTGACGCCGTCTCGCTTGATGGCCAGCGAATGATCCACCGGCCCCATCAGGTTGATGAGTTGCTGATGCACAATCCCGACGATTTGCTCGTCTGGACGCAGCGACTTCAGGACTTTCTCGCCAATCGCCTCTTCGGTCGCCCGCTTCACGAAGTCCTGAACAACATCGTACGCAACGTCTGCTTCCAGCAGAGCTTTACGCACCTGCTGCATGCCATCATGGATATTGCTTTCGGTGATCTTTCCGGTTCCCCGAAAAGCCGAAAAAGCTTTACCCAGACTTTGTGTGATGTTTTCGAACACGACGAAGGAGCTGTTTCTGAAGTAGGGGCAAGCTGCTGCGAGACCTTCTGCAGCACGACAGGCGTAAGTCCCTTGATACAAAGGACTTGCAGTGCGAGTCTGCGTTCAACGCAGCACGCAGTCCGCTCTGCGCGCAGAACGGGCCGGAAAAATCGAAACGCGGATGATACAGTTGCGAGAACTCGCTGACAAGGCGTTCGCTGCGATTGGCGGCGATTGGAACGAATTCAAGCGGCCATCATTCCCACTCATTCCGACCCCGAACTGGCCAAATGATCACATTGCGTGCTTTAGCAAAGCTGCATCTTTAGAATCAGGAAACTGGCTCATCAAAAAGAACAGAACGCCATATCGCACGACGGGACGCACTTTCCGTCCAATACGCCGCAGATGCTGAGCCTATCACTCTCACTCGATCATAATGCTATTGAAGTCCAGCTCGTCGAAATCTGAGTCTGGCGCTGGCTGCTTCGGAACACTCAACGAGCTCGCTTGTGCCTGCCGGTCCGGAGGCGCGTCCAACGGACGGCTTGCATCTGAATTGCGAGCAGCGAGTCGCGCGGCCATTGCAGACAGCTTTTTTGGGCGGCTCGGGGGAGTTGCCGCAGACTGCTCCGATGAAGCGGCCGGTGCTGGAGGAACTGCAAACGGTAGTTTCGGAGTCAACGGTGCCGGTTTTGCAACAACAGGCGATGGTATGGCAGATGCTTCCGGTTCCGCCAACGACTCTATCACTGGCGCCGAAGGCGACTCAGGTACGCTGTCGGGCGAAGTTCCAGACACATCGTTGAAGTGTTCGCCTGTCCGTGAGGCGACAACCGTGTTCTCAGAAACAGACGGCTGAGAAACTGTGGACTCAGCGAGCGTTGCTTCGAGTTGAGAATGGTCAGCAAACGGAATTTCCATAGCTGGTGCCACACTCAAAAGCGACACTGCCGCAGGCACATCTTCCGAGACCATAAAGTCGGGAACGCTGTTATCGTTGACTGGTCCCAAGAAAGCAGGAGCTTCCGGAACCGAAAGTTCCTCAACAAAATCGGTAACTGAGTCGGCCGCAATAACCGGATTAGCCACAACAAATGAATCTGAAACTGGGACTTCCGTGAACCCGGCGGCCTCCGCGATGGGCTGCGATCTCATGTGAGAACCACTAACGACTGCGTCGAGCGGCGGCACTTCACCCATCGCCATATCAGTCTCAACAACAGCCATTTCATCGGCACGCACGACAGGAAATTTCGAGGCTGCGGCAAGCCACTCGTCCGACGGCCATTCAAACGGACGAAATCTTTCAATCGTACCGGCCGGATCCACATAGAAGATTGCACGGCCAGGACTCAACGACGCGGCATCAGAGTTCCCAATCAAGCTATTCGAATCGTCCGCGTTCATACAAAGGGCAATACGCGAATCAAATTCACGCAATAGCGAATGCGATAACGACTGCATCGCGATGTTCAGCGTGTCGGCCCATAGAAGCACGTGGATTCCAACCTGCGGACCCCTTCGAATCAGGTCGCTGAACTTCAGCATCGGAGTGGATGATTTCGGAGATCCAAATCCAATCGATCCTGAGTTCTCGTCTTCACGACGAAGACAAGGATACTGCCCGATGTCTCGCACCGCGAAGACGATCTCCGGCGAATCGGAAGCGTCTTTTGAAGCTTCTCGCGACGCCATTTCCTTCAGCAAAACAGTGACAAGTGTCTCTGCATCGTTGACACCGCGAAGTGTGAGTCCCGGAACGAGTTCCCTCGAAAAGGATGCTGAGAACTTTCCAAATGATGTCTGGTCCTGCTGATCATGCAGCAGCACCATGCAGGATGATCGTGGCTTTCCAGCGGCTGTCGATCCAGCACAAAGACTGAGGACTGATGCAGCCAATATGGAGTCGGCCAAATCGCGATCCTGCCCAACAACCAGAAGATTCTGGCCTCGGGATCTCTGGAGCTTCATGCCAAACGGTACGTTGCTGCCGTCCTCTTCGCCAAGCCAAACTGGTACTTCACCACTGGAGATTCGAGCGTCCGCTGACGCACCCACAAGGAACCCTCTTAGCGGAACGCAATCTTCCATTCTCGCAGCGACCGCACCATGTTCCGCTGTCACTGGTGCAAAGGTCTGTTCGACTTCTTCAGAAACCAATGCATCAGTCGAACTCCCGTCCTCGACGGCGCGCACTGATTCCGTCACATCAACCTCGGACTCGCCGACTTCCGAAACTGCAACAGTCTCCGCGACACTCACAACTTCGTCCGACTTGACCACGACGTCCTTTGATTCCGTCACCTCGGAGTTCACAACAACACTTGCTTCTTCAACGGTTTCGAATTCAGCAGTCTGTTCAACCGGCGGCACAATATCAGCAGCGACGGCAACCGATCCTTCGCCGCGACATTGCCCGCCGACAGCGGAGATTAGTCGTGCATAGACCGTCGCATCCGGCGGCGTGAGTGCTGTGAACTCAACAAACGGATTCGAGTTCTCGACCGGTCGCTGTGATGGAGACAATCCCGGCAAGACAGCCCCGTTGTTTGCATAGAAAAGCACGCAACAATTCCCAACGTTGCCTAAATCGAATGATCGCGGGACTTCCTGATCTGCCGACCAAACAAGGATCATATGGATACCACACCGCGGCCCTTCGTTCAGAATGCTGGTCAACAGACCCGCCGCAGCCTCCGAGACATTCTTCGAAAAGCCCGTGAGGACGACAAAGTGATATGGTATTGGAATCGTGCCAGCCTTCGCATTGTGTTCCTGAATGGATTTTGAGTCGCTCTGAAGACAAGCCAACTGAACACTTTCGATACGATCAGTGATATCCTGAAGTCGATCGAAAATCTCTGATTCATCAGAAGCACAAACGTCAATCAACTGATTATTGAACTCAGCTAATCGTCTCAACCCATTGAAACAGTCGCCTTGACTGATCGGATCGATCAATGACAACTTCGTCGTCTTTGGTGCGAGGCTTGTCAAAAGTCGCAACAGGATTCCGTTGACGAATTCCAATGACGACTCACGGCTGTCCGAGTCATGCCTAACTGCGATCGAGCAGTTCTGAGGGAAGTTCACGACCCCAGGAAGATCCATGATCAATTCAGAATTGATGTCGCCATCAGGGTAGTCCGGAGCAGCCGGAAATGTTGCCCGAATATCACCCACCGTCAGTGTGACCGGAACAGTCGCTGGAGCCGACCACGGCTTCGAAGCCAACTCTGACCACGCAGGATATACGGTCGCCCGATCACGAATGATTCGCGCCAGTTCGCAAGCGATCGTAAAATTGGCCTTCCATCGCGAATATATCGTCCGCGCTTCATCGGTGAGCCGCTGCGGCTCAATCCTGGAATCCTGCAGGAACAGATCATGGACTCGATCAAACTCCGCTTTGTAATGTTGCTGAACTCGGGCGAGTTCCTGCGATCTCCAGGCATCGATTGACTGTAAAGCTTCAGCCGTTGCATTCGACCCGTTAATGACCTGATCTTCCACCTTCTCAACATGAAGACCGATCTGCTGTGTGTAGCGATGAATAAGCTCATTCACCTGTGAATCACTCGCAGTCTTAAGCTCTGTGACTTTCTGAAATCGCTCAGAAAACAGCAGCCGTATCGCCTCAGCGCTCTGCTCTGGAACGCCAGCGATCGGACTCGACGAAATCAAAGAACTTACACTCAGCGGGCTGCTACCCTGATGGTCGATCGCAACAACACCGCCGCTCGCAGCAACAAAGTCGGTGCTGTCATCGATCGAGATTTCACCTGCGATTGAGTCAGCGTTTTCCTCGGCAGGGTCCGCCACTACTTCAGAGACTGCGGTTGCTTCAACCGCCTTTGAAATGGCTGCAGCTGAAATGGCAGCAACGACGTTTCGTTGCTTTCGCGATCCAATGAATCGCAACGTCAGGCCAACGAGCAATGCCGCCCCCAGCCCAATCAGCGATGAAATGCCAGCCCATATCAAGTCCGCCTCTGAAAACACAAAAGTCATTGCGGTGCCCAAGTCAATTCGACTGAGGGCAGAACCGATCGTAACAATGAAAAAAATCAAAAGGCACAGTACAAACAACCGCCAACCGCCCGTCCAACCCGTCTTCCTCTGAGCCTGCTTCGGCAACTGATCTGCTTCATCAAAATCGACGCGTTCACTGGCAGCGTCATCATTTACGGTTTGAGGACTTCCCGATCGGTCACTTTGTTCAGACGTAACAACACGCGAACTCGCAGCCTCAATTGCCTTCGACTTACGGGAACCTTTGCGACGCTTGCCTATCGGCTCCTCGGACTCCTTCTTCTCTGGTTCAACTTTTTCAGCAGCAACCGCCAAAGGCTCAATCGCTTCAGGTTCAACGACAGCCGAGTCATTTTCGGCAAGGTCGATCGCAGTTGCATGAATCTCCAGAGTTACGGGGACTTGCTTTGCATTCCCAGCATCTGTTGCTTCGACAGAGTCGTTGCCTGAAGCGCTATCATTGATTGCCTGCAGTGCTTCGAGATCCGCCTGCAACTTGCGTCGAGATTCCCAGATGTCCTGCTGGAGGCGTGAATGCAATTCACCCAACAAACGCTCTCGATTGCGCCTCGCGCCGACTTTCAAACTGTCGCTGGACGCAACAGCATGGTCTCGATGTTTTTGAGCCTCCGCATCAAGCAGAGCAACCGCATTATTGAGTTCTTCAGTGTGCCGAACTCGCAATTCACCCAGCGATTTTTCAGACTGCTCATTCAAATCGGCCAGCCGAGCTCGAATCTTCTCAATACCGCTACGCGCCTCGGTACATCGGGTCTGCAACCGCTTCAATTCGGAAATCTGCGTATCTAGAATCAGATCTTCCAGGTTCATGATCAGGCTTTCGCGGAAGTGAATTCTTTATCGCTTCGGACTACAAAAGTTCCGCAGGAAGTTGGGTCCAATCCACCAAAACACGCCGCCAAACGGATGGTGCTTGCTCCGCAGCGTGCGAAATTTCCTAACTCTGCCCCGCAAACCCATGATTCTGTACAGATTTCTCAGTGTTTGGCAGCGTTTTCAGGTCCAAAAACGTCCGCAAAAGTAAAATCGGGACGTCTTGCGAAGGTAATCCCTGCATTCCGATTGGTCCGCAAGTTTGGATTCTTGCTTACTGGATTTTTCCGACGGATTTATTCGTACGACATGGGAAATAATACCCAATCCAACCATGCAAAAAGTCTTAGCAAACTGTTGTTCGATTCTGTTCGACGCAAATTGCCCGATTTCACCAATAAAACGCACAATGTTTGGCTCCCCATTGCTCAATCAGACGACTCCAGACAGATCTCTTTTCAAGAAAAATCTTTCTGCCGTACGCAAGCCTCAAATCCAGGAGCATCAGCCCTTTAAGAACTCTTGCAGCAGAATCGAATCGTGGCGCAGCAGCCGCAGTCTTGGTTCGCCGCCGTAAGAAATGAACGTCTGATTATTCAATTTAGGCTTAGCTTAGGACGTGATCCGGTGGGCTACATGAGTCCACCAACGAAAGACATCGCCCCGTTCTGATTTCCGCTGCGGGATAGCAACTGAACACGCGTTCTCGTCTGCAGCGTCGTTTTTGCCTCAATATCGCAAGCCCGTTGCCGTCCAATTTTTCGGTTTTGTGCAAATTCTGGTAAGTGCAGTCGGTTGGCAGAAAACTGAATTCCAGCAACTGGCTTCTGCCTGGACCTGCCGGTGGATTGTCGCCGTGACTTGCACTATGTTGTCGCAAACCGTGACCAGCGGACGGGGCTGATTCCAATGTCCGCCAACTCCAATGTCCGCCAACTCCACTGGGCGAACGGCCCCTCAGTTTCTTTGTGGTTCTAAGATTTCATGCCTACCTTTAAAAAGCTGCTCGTTGCCAATCGTTCAGAGATCGCCATTCGAGTGTTTCGAAGTGCGACGGAACTGGGAATTCGAACGGTTGCGATTTATTCGCACGAAGACCGTTACGCACTGCATCGATTCAAGGCCGACGAAGCCTATCGCATCGGCAAAACGGGCGAACCGATTCGGTCGTATCTCGACATCCCGGCGATCGTCGCTTTGGCAAAAGAGATCGGCGTCGACGCCATACATCCGGGCTACGGATTTTTGTCCGAACGGCCTGAGTTTGCCAAAGCCTGTGCAGAAGCCGGAATCAAGTTCGTCGGTCCTTCGGTCGATTGCCTGGAATCGCTCGGCGACAAAACGGCTGCTCGCAACATTGCGATCCTGGCCGGCGTGCCGGTTCTTGGCGGCACGAAGGATTCCATCGAATCTGTGGCGGAAGCTCGCGGGAAAGCCACTGAAATCGGCTTCCCGGTGATGATCAAGGCGGCCAAGGGCGGCGGCGGGCGTGGCATGCGAGCCGTCAAGACAGTCGCCGATTTCGATCAGGCGTTTGAGTCCGCTCGGAACGAAGCCCAGACAGCTTTCGGATGCGGCGACGTCTTTATCGAAAAATTCATCGCGCGAGCCAAGCATATCGAAGTTCAGTTGCTCGGCGACGAACACGGGAATCTTGTCCATCTGTTCGAACGCGATTGTTCTGTTCAGCGACGTCATCAGAAGGTCGTCGAACTCGCACCGGCTCCGAATCTTTCAAAAGTGCTGCGAGACGGAATTCTGGACGCAGCGGTGAAGATCGGCAAAGCGGTAAATTACTCGTGCGCGGGCACGGTGGAATTCCTTGTCGACGTCGACGCCGAAAAGTTCTACTTTATCGAAGTGAATCCTCGAATTCAGGTCGAACACACCGTCACCGAAGAAATCACAAATGTCGATATCGTGAAGTGTCAGATTCTGGTTGCTCAGGGAATGCCGCTGGCGGACGAAGAGATCGGGCTCGCCGATCAGAAGGAAATCAAAACCAACGGTTTCGCTGTCCAGTGCCGAGTCACGACCGAAGATCCGGCGAACAACTTTATGCCGGATTATGGCCGAGTCACCCACTACCGATCTTCCGGTGGCATGGGCATTCGACTCGACGCAGGCAGTGCGTTCTCCGGAGCGGTCGTGAATCCGTTTTATGATTCGCTGCTGACGAAAGTGACGACTCGCGGGCGGCGTTTCATCGATGCGATTCACAAGATGGATCGAACTCTGCGAGAATTCCGAATTCGCGGCGTGAAGACCAACATCCCGTTTCTTGGCAAGGTGATGTCTCACGCGACCTTCGTCAACGGTGACTGCACAACTCGCTTCATCGACGAAACGCCCGAGCTGTTTCACTTCGACCTCCGCAAAAACCGAGCGACGAAGTTGCTGTCGTATCTGGCTGAAACAGTGGTCAACGGCAACAGCCTCGTCAAGGGGCGCCCAACATCACTTCGTCGCGAACCCGCGCCAGTGCCGACCGTGCCGCGAGGAGTGAAACCACCAAAGGGAACTCGCGACAAGCTGAAAGAACTGGGAGCAACAGGATTCGCAAAGTGGGTGACTGAGCAAAAGCATTTGCTGATCACCGACACCACTTTCCGCGACGCTCATCAGTCTCTGCTGGCAACTCGCATGCGAACCTTCGACCTGCTCGAAGTCAGCGACGCGTACGCTCACTATTGTTCTGACATGTTCAGTCTCGAAATGTGGGGCGGTGCGACGTTCGATACGACGATGCGCTTCCTGAAAGAATGCCCATGGCAGCGACTCGTGCAGATGCGAGAAAAGGTGCCGAACATTCTGTTCCAGATGTTACTCCGTTCGTCCAACGCGGTCGGCTACACGAACTATCCGGACAACATCGTGAAGGTGTTCGTGAAGGAAGCGGCCGATGCAGGAATTGATGTCTTCCGAGTCTTCGATTGTCTCAACTGGCTGCCCAACATGGGCGTCGCCATGGATGCAATCGTCGATAGCGGAGCCATCTGCGAAGCGGCGATCTGCTACACGGGCGACATCACGAATCCAAAACGCAACAAGTACAATTTGCAGTACTACGTTGAGCTGGCAAAGCAGCTCGAAAAGATGGGTGCTCACATTCTGGCGATCAAGGACATGGCCGGTCTGTGCAAGCCAGCGGCCGCGTCGCAGCTCATCAAAACATTGAAACAGGAGATCGGGATTCCGATTCACTTCCATACACACGACACAGCCGGTATCCAGGCGGCGTCGATTCTGGAAGGCAGCAAAGTCGGACTGGATATCGCCGATGCCGCAATGGCCCCGATGTCCGGCGGCACGTCTCAGGTCAACCTGAACACGCTGGTCGAAATGCTGCGATTCAGCGATCGCGACACGAAGCTCGATTCCGATCGACTCGACCAGATCGCCGAATACTGGCGAGCCACTCGCGACTTCTACACGCCGTTCGAAAGCGTGGCCCTGGCTGCGACGGCTGACCTGTATCGTCACGAAATGCCGGGCGGTCAGTACACCAACTTGTTCGAGCAGGCTCGGGCACTTGGTCTTGCTGATCGCTGGCCGGAAGCGTGTCGCATCTACGCCGAAGTGAATCAGCTCTTTGGTGACATCGTGAAGGTAACGCCAACCAGCAAGTCGGTCGGCGATATGGCTCTGTTCATGCTGGCCAACAATCTGACTTGCGAAGACGTGCTGAACCCGGACCGCGATATCGCATTTCCTGGCAGCGTGATCGACCTGATCAGCGGCGGCATGGGGCAGCCTCCAGGTGGTTTCCCCGAGGCGGTGAAGAAGCGAGTCCTCCTCGGTAAGCAGGAGTTTGTTGGTCGTCCCGGCGAAACTCTTCCACCGGCCGATATGGAAGCCGCAAAAAAGAAAGTGTCCGAACTGCTGGATCGCGAACCGACAGGTCAGGAAGTGATTTCCTGGTTGCTCTACGGTCGCGTCTACGAAGAATTTGCGAAGCATCAGAACGATTTTTCGGACGTCAGCATCTTCCCTACGCCAACGTTCTTTTTCGGTATGGAGCCTGGCGAAGAAATCTCAATCGACATCGAACCGGGCAAGACTCTGATCATTCGGTTCGTCTCTGTCAGTACTCCGCATGCGGATGGGACTCGCACGGTCTTCTTCGAACTGAACGGTCAACCTCGTGAGATCACGGTTGTCGATCAGTCAGTCGAAGCGACGGGGACTTCACGAGTCAAAGCGGATCCGGCGATCTCCGGCCAGGTTGGAGCGACGATGCCGGGCATGGTGGTGAACGTCGCGGTCAAAGTCGGCGATCGCATCAAGAAGGGTCAGAAGCTGCTGGCGCTGGAAGCGATGAAAATGGAAACCATGATCAACGCCGAACTCGACGGCAAGATCCGCGATGTGCTTGTTCAACCCGGCACGCGAGTCGAAACCGGTGATTTGCTGGTCGTGATTGAGCCGGAATAACCGCCATGAAGAATCTCACACAACCACTCAAATGGCACGGCGGAAAGTACTATCTCCGCAACTGGATCATCGGGCTGATGCCGCCGCATCTGCACTACGTCGAACCTTTTTTTGGTGGCGGCGGAATCCTGCTGGCTCGTGATCCAGAACGCGACTGGCTCGACACAGGCAAGGAAAAGCTGCCCGCTGCGCTCAAGGGCTGCAGCGAAGTTGCGAACGACCTGCATGGAGAACTGACGAACTTCTGGAAGGTGCTCCAGAATCCGACCGACTTCGAAGCCTTCCGCCAGAAGGTCGCGCTGACGCCGTTCAGCGAAGTGGAATTCGAAGAGGCTCTGGAAGCAACGGAGAACGCCGTCATATCAGAAAACACCTCCGAAAATTGTGCCGCGCGAGCTCACCGGTTCTTCATTCTGGCACGTCAGTCACGCCAGGGGCTCATGAAGGACTTTGCAACGCTGTCGCGGAACAGAACTCGTGGTCGCATCAATGAGCAGGTCAACGCCTGGTTGAGCGTCGTCAATGGACTGCCGGACGTGCACGAAAGACTCAAGAATGTCCTCATCCTCAACCAGGATGCCTGCGATGTGATTCGCAGACAGGATGGCCCGAACACACTGTTCTACTGCGATCCGCCATACGTTCACGAAACGCGATCCACCACCGGCGAATACAACCATGAGATGACCGAATCGCAGCACAGCAAACTGCTGGGGATCCTCGCCGGAATCGAAGGCAAGTTCATGCTCAGCGGCTATCCGAGCGATCTGTACACTAAGTTCGAACAACGCCACAACTGGAAGCGTCACAACTACCTGATCGACAATAAAGCGGCTTCCGGCAAGGTGAAAGAAACAAAGACGGAATGCCTGTGGTGCAACTTCTAACTTCCCTGTTCTTCAACAACTGGCGACGCTGATTGCAGGCTCGCGCATCAAGGCTGGTGGATCCCCGTTGTTGGCAGCAAAGCGCCGCATGCTGCACACGCCGGTGGAAGAGTTATGGCGATGGGCTAGAATGTGTCCGTGCGAGTTGACGGCAAATCATGACCGGGGCCTACTTCATGCGAGTTTTGTTCATTATTGCTGCGTTGCTGGGCCTGACCGTCGAAACGACGCTGGCACAGGAAACCAACGCAACGACGCAGACCCCAGGACAATATGCGTTCCAACTGGCAACGGTGTCCGGTGAAACCGTCACGGTGGACGGAACTTCAAAACTCACAATCGTCTGTTTCCTTGGCAGCGAATGTCCCGTCGTTCACTTGTACACGGCTCGCTTGTCGTCGATGGCGGACGAATGGAAAGGCAAGGGCGTCCAGTTTGTCGGTGTCAATGGAAATTCTCAGGATTCGCTGGACGATGTTCGACGCTTTTGCGATCAGTTGAAACCGTCGTTTCCAATCGTGCGAGATAATAGTGGAGCCGTGGTTGAAGCGTATGGTGCGCAGAGAACTCCGGAAGTCTTTGTGTTGGACTCTGATCTCAACGTGCGGTACCAGGGACGCATTGACGATCAGTACTCACCAGGAATTTCTCGCCCGTCAACGTTACGGCAGGACTTGCGAATTGCTGTTGAAGAGTTGCTGGCCGGAAAGCCGGTAAGCGTGGTTCGAATGGAAGCCGCTGGTTGCTATATCGGGAAGCCTCGCCGAAAGCCGACCGATCATACGACGTCGGGACCGCTGGATCAAAGTATCACATGGTCCGGCGCTGTCGCTGATGTTCTGAAACGAAATTGTCTTGAGTGTCATCGAACAGGGGACATCGGTCCGTTCTCAATGGAGTCGTATGACGAAGTCACCGGCTGGGCCGACACGATGCAGGAGACGATCGACAACGGTCGTATGCCTCCGTGGCATGCTGAGCCTGGACATCGACCGCTGGCGAATGAACGTCGCATGTCGGATGCAGACCGTCAGACATTTCGTGACTGGTTGAAGAATGGTATGCCGAAGGGTGATGATTCTGCTTCAGCCATTTCTTTGCCCGAAGCACGTGAGTGGCAGATGGAGAAAGCTCCGGACGCTCAGTTCGGCATGCGAGAGCAACCATTCACAGTTCCCGCCGAAGGAACGGTGGACTATCAGTATTTCGTCCTCGATCCTAGGCTGAAAGAAGACAAGTGGGTCAAGGCCGCTCAGATCATTCCGGGGAACCGCAGTGTTGTTCATCATGCGATTGCTTTCATTCGCCCGCCCGATGGTTCGCCGTTTCGCGGAGTCGGATGGCTGACGGCGTATGTACCGGGCCAGCGTTTGATCGCTCTGCCGCCGGGCCACGCACGCAAAGTTCCGGCCGGTTCAAAAATTGTGTTTCAGATGCACTACACGCCAAATGGAACGGAACAGTCAGATCGCACAAAAATCGGCCTGACTTTTTGCGATGCGTCGGAGGTCACTCATGAAGTGCTAACCGTGATTGGAATCGATCAGGAGTTTGAGATTCCCCCAGAGACCGCGGCGCACGAGGTATCCGGGAAAGTTCGATGGTTTCCGAAGAACGGAGTTCTGATGTCGCTCGCGCCGCATATGCATTTGCGAGGCAAAGCGTTTCGACTGACCGTGAATCGCAATGATCGTGAAGAGGTTCTGCTCAACGTGCCTCACTATGATTTCAACTGGCAGCATTCCTATGTGCTGACAGAAGCGATGCCTTTAAACAATGTGAAGGATCTGAACTTCGCAGTGACGTTTGATAACTCAGCGGGCAATCCTGCAAACCCGGATCCGTCTGAATGGGTGAATTGGGGCGATCAGACCTGGGAAGAAATGGCAGTCGTGTTCCTCGAAGTGGCTGAGCCGCTGAACTCGACGCCATCATCTGAGGACGAATCGTCAGTGCAGTTGTTCGACGTCGATCAGGAAGTGAAACAGAAAGATCGTCAGAAACGAATCGACGCCTTTGTAGATGATTTCTTTCAACGTCTTGACACAAACTCTGACGGAGTGGTGCTTCAGACTGAGGTTCCTCTGGCTGTTCGCCGAGGCTTTTATCGATTCGATCCGAATGGCGACAAGAACGCGACGCGTGAGGAAGTTCGGAAACTTGCTGAACATCGCATTCATTAGTTCGCGTTCTTGAGCCGCCAATCGCTGGCTGCGGGTGAATGTCCGAAAAACACAGCGAAAACACCCGCGGCTGGCGTTACGCGGCTCAGTCTTGTGACGACAGCAACAACACGCGTCTCCTTTAGTTCTTCATATCCCAGCACTGAAAGCCCGGCCCATCAATGAAAGTCGCGTTTGATCGAGCGATGGTCTGGATGGTAGATCATCGGCGATTCACATTCAGCCTGATCGTGCTGACCACAGTGCTTTCGCTCATAGGCCACCTTCGTCCAGACTGGGTGCGTTCGTTCTTCGTGACCAGCGCAACAGCAAACACTGCCAGTGGCAATTCGACTGAATCGGTGGAAGAAGTCCGCAAGGCTCCCGATGTCGGCGGTGTTTTCGAGATCGGCGGAGAGTCAATCGTCGTCGTGCGTTCGAAACAGTTTTTCACTCCGGTCGGCACGAAAATGATGCGACATGTTGTGGAGCGACTGGAAGAGCAGGACTTCGTTGCAGGCGTTTTGTGGATGGACCGAGTTCCGATGCTTAACATCTTCGGACTTCGCGAGCCATTGTTTCCACGGTCCGAGGCATCAAGCCAGCGATTCGCGGCGGCCCGTGAAAAGGCCATGGCGCATCCTCTCGTCAAAGGGCAACTCCTTTCCGAAGACGGGGAAACGCTGTTGCTGATGGTGTCGATTGATGCGGATTTTGTCCGCAGCGATGACCATTACACGGCGGAACTCCGCCGAATTTGCGAAACGGCAGCGAAGGACTTCCCGGAAGTCGAAGCATCCTTCCGAGTGACTGGCCCAGTTCCCGCGTGGCTCACCGCGATGCAGGCTCATGAAGCCAATCAGATGAAGTACCAAGTCATCGGTTACGGCGTGATTGCCGTCATGGCCATCGTGTTGTTCCGAGGTTTTCGAGCAGTCTTCATTGTGTCGCTGGCGCCGGTTACAGGAGTTTTCTGGACTCTTGGATTTCTGAAGTTTTTCAATCTGCAGGACAATCCCTTCAACGATGTCGTCCTTCCGGTGCTGGTCAGTCTGGCGGGATTGACTGATGGCGTTCATCTGATGGTGCTGTTGCGAAAACTGAGAGCGTCCGGAATGTCCGAGCGTGAAGCCTCGCGCGAATCGCTGCAGCAGGTTGGATTTGCCTGCATGCTGACATCACTCACAACGGCTATCGGAATGGGCTCTCTTGTTCTTTCGCATAATCGATGGGTTCAGGAATTCGGCTGGTGCAGCGTGATCGGTGTCACGCTGACGTTTTTTGCCGTGGCATGGATCATTCCACTGGTTTGTTCCACCTGGTTCGGGCGCGACATCCACAAAGGCATCGAAAAGAGCCTGATCGACCGCAATCTGTCGAAGGTCAGCGTGTTGATCGATTGGGTCCTGCGGTATCCTAAGTTCATCAGCATGGCGGGCATCGTCTCCACTCTACTGATGACCGGTGTTTCTCTGACGCTTCGTCCAGATGAGCGACGTTCGAATGCGTTGCCGGAACAAAGCGAGACCTATCAAGCTCTGAATCATCTGGACAAAACTCTGGGTGGCCTGGAACCAGCAGACGTTCTTATCGCATGGACAAGCAGGGTTCCGGATGATTCGGCCGAAATTCTGGAAACGATTACCGAAGTCAATGAGCTGCTGAAGAATGAGAGGGATATTGGATATCCCTTGTCGATTCGCAATCTCGTCGATGCATTGCCGGGAGCAGGGCCGACAGAAGAACGGGTGACGATGCTGGAACTGCTGCCGCCTCAGCTCAAGCGAGCCTACTATCGACCGGAGTTCCGGACCGCGAGTGTGCGATTTCGAGTGCAGGACCTTGGTATTGCAAAGTACGGTCCGGTTTTCGAGCGTCTCGAAACGGGACTCGCCCAGATCCATCAGCGACATCCCAACTTCACGCTGAAACTGGACGGCGACGCTGTGTGGAGATGGAGGAATCTGTATCAGATTGTGGTGGATCTGGCCTCCAGTCTTGGCAGTGCAGCGATTATCATTTTTATCGTTCTCGGTCTCTCGTATCGCTCGGTCCCGCTGGGATTGATTGCGGTGATCCCGAACGTCTTTCCATTGGCGCTCGCTGGAGTCTGGATGGTCTTTTCGGGTTACGCACTGGAACTGGTCAGTGTGTGCGCCTTCACAGTGTGCATAGGCATTGTGGTTGATGACACGATTCACTTTATGACACGTTTTGTGGAAGAGAGAGAACTCACAAGCGACGTAGATACGGCCATTCGTAGAGCTTTCGGCAACGCCGGAGTTGCGATGATCATGACGACTGCAGTTCTCGTCGCTGGTTTTGGAACTGTGGCTTTCAGCGACTCTCGCGATCATCACATCTTCGCGTCCATGTGTGTTCTGACAATTGCCGCAGCCCTGTTTGGAGACGTTGTGCTGCTTCCAGCCATGCTCTCCCGTTATGCGCCTCGGGACAGAGATACGAAAACCAAAAAATCGTAAAGATGGCCTGACGTGATTTTTCAACCGTTCTCAGCGCTGTGTCATTGTGCGGAGTGATGCGGCGGACGATTGCAATGCCGGGGCCTGATTGTCGCGCCTGTCTGGAGCAACGGCATCGTTTGTCGGCAGGCATCCATCGGTCGCACAAAGCCCCCTCACATGAGCCGGCCTAAAAGTTCGGCATGCCCAGGGGCTCCCTGATCAAGGTTCTGCGGGACGCGAGACTGGCCCCAGGCAACGTGAGTCGTTTAGAATGGGATCGCGGCGATGAATGAGTTGCTGCGATGGTCAGTGAACTAGATCGGCGTCGCGTGTCCGATACTAAGGTTGGTTCAGTGCTGCATGGAAACACCGTACGACGGCGTCGACTCTGGTTGTGGTTGCCTTCCACCATCTGCATCGCTGCAGTTGTGTTTTGGGCTGTCGGCGGCGCAGGACACTCGATCGACGGTATGATTTCCTCCGCGATTCTACGGCGTGATTACGAAGCGGCAGAGGTATGGCTTAATCGCAGCGAAAGTCTCGGATGCTCAACGCCGGAGACTCTCCTGCTGAAAGGACGGCTATTCAGGAAGCAACTCAAGATTTCGAAAGTACTGGATCTGCTTGTCGCTGCGGTAAACGCAGGCATGGATCGGTCAAGAGTGCGACGCGAGTTTGTGCTGCTGGAAGCACAAACCGGACGAATTCGGCAGGTTGCGGCCGAGTTGAACACGATGTTGCAGGATGGTGGAGACGACGGCGCTGAAATCTGTGAAGCTTACGTCAATGGGGCGATGATGATTGGAGCGACGGAAGTTGCGTTAACAATCCTGCCTGTCTGGAAGCAGGAGTTTCCTCTCGATCCGCAACCACATTATGCGTTGGCGCGGATCCTTGACTACCAGCAAAAGGTCGCTGAAGCAATCGAAGAACTCGAGACGGCGAATGCAAAGGACGCCAGGCACTGGCCATCCCGATATTCGCTCGCGAGAATTCTCTTCGGGGAAAACAGAATTGAAGAAGCACTGATTCAACTGGACATCGCGGTCCAGATGCGGGCCAACGCGGCTCCGCAATTGCTGCGCGCTAAGTGTCTGCGAGCGCTTGGTGAACTTGGTAAGGCACATAGTGTGCTGGCTCCTCTGGCTCAATTGGAACCAGAATTGATACAGAGTAGCTTCTCGATGGTTGGTGAGCCGCAGCAGGGACTTCCCATCGAATTTGAACTGGGAACGCTTGAGGCCGCATTGGGAAATCACCGTGAAGCGAGACGCCTCCTGGAGATTGTTCTCGATGCGGATCCAAATCACCTGGATGCAAGATACGCCCGCGCTTTGTCATTGCGGGAGCTTGGAGAGTCGCCGTTGGCTGAGACAGAACTGGCCGAAGTACACCGGATTCGAACTCTGCTGACAGAGATCGACCGCATGGTTGACGAGATCAATCGCACTCCAAATGAGCCACATCTTGAAGCACGATGTCGAATAGGCGAACTATTCGTGAAGTATGAAAATGCTCGGCATGGTGTTTTTTGGTTGCAGGAGGCATTGAACAAAGACCCGAATTATCGCCCTGCTCATGAACTGCTGGCGGACTACTATGACACTCGAAAGATCCGCGAACCAGAGTACTCGGTTTTGGCGGACGAACATCGCCGCGCAGCCGAAGGAGTTGCTTCGCCGCCTGCCAAATCGGGAGTAGAACCATGAACAAGTCTGTTGTGCGGGCTGTTCTGTTGTCTTTATTTTGTGGCTGCCAGAATGACTCCCCTGAAAAGTCGGCCGTGAAGTCGGCAGCAACTGAGAAGTCGGCCAGATTTGTGGAAATCACGGAACAGTGCGGCCTTCAAACGACTTATCGGAACGGACGTGAAGCTGGGCAATATGCCATCGTTGAGTCGCTGGGTGGAGGATGCGGCATCCTTGATTATGATCAGGACGGTCAACTTGATGTTTTTGCCCCAGGAGGTGGAGAATTTGTCGAAGCAACCCAACTGATTGGCCGGGACTCCTCACTTTGCCGCGGACGGCCAGGGCTCAGATTTGAACCTGTGGCTGAAGTCGCAGGCTGTGCAAAGTCTTCACACTATTCTCATGGATGTGCCGTCGCAGACGCGGACAACGATGGCCTTGATGACGTTCTCATGACAGGTTACGGGGGACTGCAGTTTTTTCACAATCTGGGAGACGGTACATTCGAAGAGGTGGCCTCGCGGATTCAGCTCCTGGATCGACAGTGGAGTTCGAGCGCCGCATGGGGAGATCTGAACAACGATGGCCTCGTGGATCTTTACGTTTGCCACTATGCAAACTGGTCGTTTGACAACAATCCGGTTTGTCCGGGTGGCGGCCCGGATCACCGAGACGTCTGTCCGCCGCGTGAATTCGAGCCATTAAATGACACTTTGTACTTCAATAACGGGGACGGAACGTTTTCGGATGTCAGTGAGTCCGCAGGGCTAGTGCCCGGAGGAAAGGGACTCGGTGCTATTCTTGCGGATTTTGATCACGACAATGATTCGGACATTTATGTTGCCAATGACACGACACCAAATTTTCTCTTCCAGAACGATGGAACCGGCCACCTGAGAGAAATAGGCATCGCCAGTGGGACGGCCCTTGATGAGCGAGGAGTTCCCAACGGCAGCATGGGAACCGCACTCGGGGACTTTGATTCCGATGGACTGACTGATCTGTGGGTTACGAACTTTGAGATGGAAACATTCGGGCTTTATCGCAACCGCGGTCAATGTCAGTTTCAGCACATCAGTCGAGACTCCGGTGTCAATGCGATCGGATCAAATTTTGTTGGGTTCGGCACCGTTACCGAGGACTTCGACCTTGATGGAGATCTCGATATCGTCGTTACCAATGGGCACGTCATTTATTATCCGGGCGACGGGAATACCAAGCAGGTGCCAGTGTATCTCGAGAATCAGGGTAAGGGAGTTTTTCGAAAGATAGATCCGGGAAACGAAGGTGAGTATTTTTTCAACCGACATGTCGGCCGAGGCTTAGCTGCCGCTGACTTTAATCAGGACGGCCGGGTTGACCTTGTGTTCACACACCTGAACGAACAAGCAACTCTGCTGCTAAACGAAACCGATTCGACAGGTCGTTCCTTACGGGTTCATCTGATCGGGACTCGATCCAATCGAGATGGAATTGGTGCTCGGGTAATTCTGCAAACGTCAGCGGGACGCTACATCCGACACGTGTACGGCGGCGGCAGCTATCTAAGTCACAGTGAAGCGGTTGTGACATTTGGCATCGCTGCAGGAATCGAGTGTGAAAAAGTCACAGTAATTTGGCCAAAGGGTGGCGTTGAGGAGTCCGTCGTAACAAATCTGGATAATCGCCTGATTACATTTACTGAGAATTCCAGCGTAGTCTGGGATGCACAAAAGGACTAGTCCTCTCTAAGCAACGCTCAGTCTAATGGCATCAATGCCGCAAATGTGGCGCAGATGCGTTGATTCGTTCACGTTTTGTTCATAGAGTAGCGGCGATTGTGTGCTCGCGGTCGATCTTTTTCCGCAGGCATTTTCGTTCTCCTTGTTTTCACCGGAGGCATTTTTAATGCGTAGTTCGCGTCTGAAATTTAGAGGGTTCACATTGATTGAACTGCTTGTCGTGATCGCTATTATCGCGATCCTGATTGCTCTTTTGCTGCCTGCCGTGCAGCAGGCCCGTGAGGCTGCTCGCCGGACGCAATGTAAAAACAACCTGAAGCAGCTGGGTTTAGCGCTTCACAATTACCATGACACATTCAACGCGTTCCCTCCGGCTCACATTCGGACTCAGTCTGCTGTTCCGGCAAACGGCACTTTGACAGGATGGCGTGGTTTTAGCGTGCACTCAATGCTTCTGCCGTACATCGAACAGAATGCACTCTACACCTCGATCGACTTCAACACGTATTTCGATGCCACCGCTGGAAATAACACTGCTCGACGGATCCCTCTTGCGGCCTTCCTGTGCCCCTCAGACACACCCTTTCCGGGGTCAGCTGAACGCGGGAACAACAGCTATCCGGGTTGCATGGGCCCCTCTTTGGGCCAGTATGTTAACCCGATTGGGTTGAGAGACGGCCTCTTCAGCTTTGATATCACGGTAAAGATGAGAGATATCCAGGACGGTACGGCAAACACGATTGCCTTTAGCGAACATCTGATAGGAGACAATAGCCCTACAACGTATCGCCCTGGAGACGTTGTGCGAGGCGTGGCGTGGACTGGCTCAACTTCGAGCAAGCCTACGTCTGCCGAACTCGATACTTATGGCACAGCTTGCAATGCCGCAAGGGCAAATCACCACAGCCATGGTGGACGTGAGTGGGCAATTGGAATGCCTGCTCAGACGTTGTTTAACACGTTCGCCCCACCCAACTGGAAATTTCCGACCTGTCAGCCTTGTGTGGGCTGCGGTTGGATGGATTCACAGGGAGCTTTTCCCGCCAGAAGCCGACATACGGGCGGCGTTCAAGTGACTTTGGCGGATGGTTCATGCCGCTTTGTTTCTGAGAACGTTGACTTGGCAACGTGGCAAAATCTGGGTTCAACCCGCGGTGGCGAAGTGCTTGGAGAATTCTGATGATTCGTTTAAAGAATTGGGTTTGGGGATTCGGTCTTCTGCTCTTGGCGGGCTGCGGCGGAGTGGCAAATATCCCGGAAGAGGCTGTGACCCCGCCAGCGACGACGCCGGCAAAGGCTTTGTTGACTGACGTCGCAGCCAGTGGTGAACTTGGAAGTGGCGCATCAATGATTCGGGAAGCTCTCGAAGCCATGAAGGCGACAGATGCGGCGAAGGCCGAGCCTATGCTGAAAGAGCTAACTGAGCTTGAAAGTCTGAGTGATCCTGCAAAGATCAAAGCCAAGGCAAAGGCGATGGCGGCCAAACTTTGATTGTGAAGTTTGGTTTAGTGTCAGGCAAACGCGGCCCCAAACATTCATTTGTTTGGGGCCGCATCTCTTTCGCTTTGCATCTGCTCGCTTCCTCGCGTTCAACTGTGTAGCGTCGTCGTGAATGCAGACGGTTGTGTATCCAGACGGTGCTCACCCATCCCTGGAACGCATTAAACTCGGCCCTTTGGCAGTACGTGACCAAGGCCGCCGTCGATGCCGATGACCTGGCCTGTAACCCAGTTGTTCTCCTGATCGAGTAACCAGACAGCCAACGATGCCACTTGATCAGGTTCTCCAAGTCGACCGAGCGCATGAAGACTGGATGACGCGGCGGCTGAGGCTGGGTTCTCCCAGATTCGCCGAGTCATCTCGCTGCGAACGAGTCCCGGGCTGACCACATTGACGCGAATGTTGTACGGTGCATAAGTCGCTGCGGCGGAACGGGCGAGACCGATTACTCCAGCCTTGGCCGCAGCGATCGCTTCGTGATTTTGAATGCCGATCTCCGCAGCTGCGGATCCAAACAACACGATCGAGCCGCCCCGTTCCCGAAGCAGTTTCGAACCCGCCTTCACGGTCGCGAAGGCTGTGAACATGTTGGTTTCCAGGGTCTGCCGAAACTCATCATCCGACGTCGCATGCGCCGGTTTCAGGACGACGGAACCGATGCAATTCACCAGCCCCGCGAATCCGCCGTGGGCATCTGCATCCTTCTTCAATGCTTCTTCGAGAGACGCCGACGTTTTGAAGTCGACGCAAACAGATGGGTGACCAAGTTCCTGCGACAAAGCCGACAACTTTTCCTCATCGCGGCCCACCAGCAGAACACCAGTCCACTTGCCGCTCAGCCGCCGCGCAATCGCGCTGCCGACCGAACCAGTTGCTCCCAGAATTGCGATTCGTTCCATTATTCTTCCAACCTCGTTTGAATTGTGCAGCGGTTGCAACACGTTATTAAAGACCAGCAGTCGTGAATGGCGAGTCCCCGAAATCCTGAACCCGGTACTGGCAGGCGACTTGACCATGTGCCAGCGTATATTAGGACAGAGTACACTGATCAGCCGAATCGGTTAGCCGAATGAGCATGCGAAACTCGGAGCGCGAGTCTTGGTGGCAGAACTCAATTCGCCACCAGTGGCTCCGCGCCAACGATCGCAGAAATTGGAAGTGGTCCGTAGAGATGAGGAAACAAGTCACCACCACGTGACGGTTCCCAACGAAGTCGTTCTCCCAGCTGAGTCACGTCAATCGACAGGATCATCAGGTCCGCTTGCCCTGCAAAGTGTTTTTTCACGGTGCCATGGAGCTGCGGCCCTGTCGAAAAATGAATGAAGCCGTCACGCTGGTCATCGGGTGAACCTACCCATTCGTTGAGTGAGCGGACTGAAGTCCAAACCGACAGCGAGCAGACCTTATAGATGACCTTGTCGAAATCATGCGGGGAAGACGGCGGCATTCCGGTTCAATTCCTGAGGCAAGTGCTTTTGGGAAGCTTGTGACCTTTTTGACTCTCGCGTGCTCAATGCTTCAGACAAGGTGATCCGGCAAAAACTGCTTTGATTGATGCAGATCACTCGTGAAACATCGGGTTTTCGCTCCAAGTCAATGCGGCAACATGACAAGGTGTAAGACTTTTGTGAAGAACGAGAGGGGTGGATTCCGATTGTAAAAGGCCATCGAACTGTTGACGGACGGCGGGAAACCAGCATAATCCACGCTCGAAATGGTTTCCGGCCGTTCCAGACCTCTGAAAAGTTGTCTGGCAGTAATGGTATCTGACTTCTCGAATCCGCTTTTTTTGAGCGAAGTGTTCCTGAAGTTACCCCTCCCGAGGGCTGTTTCGTTACAATTTGACCGTGTTCCGTCTGGAACACCTTGATTGCGGGTGTAGCTCAGTTGGTAGAGCATCACGTTGCCAACGTGATTGTCGACGGTTCGAGTCCGTTCACCCGCTCTTTTTTTATTGCCTCCCGGACCGAAAAATGGGGTTCGGTCGAGGCTCGGCCCGTAACAGTTCTGGGAAAATAAGAATGAGTTCTGATGCAGGACAAGCAGTCGCCGAAGGTGCTGAAGAAGCGGCCTCACGGATGTCACTGCAAGTGAAGATCAGTGATGTTGGCTCCTGCAAAAAGCATGTGGCCGTCACTGTGTCGGAAGCGGACATTGCCGAGATTCGCAACGATGCTCTGGCTGATTTGGCCGTCAAAGCACAAGTGCCCGGTTTTCGTGTCGGCAAAGTGCCGCGAGCACTGCTCGAAAAGCGATTCAAAACTGAGATTGCTGGCGACATTAAGCAGAAGGTTCTGCTTGCTAGTCTTGAGCAACTGTCCGACGAATACGACATCGAGCCGATCAGCGAGCCAAAGATCGATGTCGATGGACTGGACATCCCAGATGTCGGCGACTTCCATTACGAATTCGAAGTAGAAGTTCGTCCTGATTTTGACCTTCCGGATTATGCGGGAATCGAGATCAATCGTTCTAGCGGCGAAACAACCGCGGAAGAATACGACGCGTACAAAGAACAGTTCCTGATGTCGTACGCAGAGCGTCTGGCGACCGACGATGTGGCAGCGGCGGGCGACTATGTCATTTGCAACATGACTTTCAGCCACGACGGCAGGGTCATTCGGGAAGCCAATTCACAAAGCCTGAACTTGTTGCCTCAGCTGAATTTCCAGGACGCAGTTCTGGACGGTTTTGACAACCTGATGGCCGGAGCAAAGGTCGGCGATTCCCGCGAGGGATCGGTACAGATTTCACTGCAGTCACCAATTGTTGAAATGCGTGGCGAAAAGGTCTCCGTCAAAATCGACGTTACAGAGGTACAACACCTTCGCATTCCAACGATCGACAAGGAATTCTGCGAACGGCTTGGTGCATCTTCTGAAGAAGAGCTTGATGGAATGCTGAAAAGCTCCGTTGCTCGGCAAATGGAGTATCAGCAGCGTCAGGAAACTCGTCGACAGGTTCTTGAAAAAATCACCGAGTCGGCCGACTGGGATCTTCCGGAATCACTCGTTCGCCAGCAGACAGAAAACGCATTGCGTCGCGAAATCCTTGAGATGTCTCAGGCTGGTTTCACCCGCGATCAAATCATGGCTCGGGAAAATCAGATTCGGCAGGACGCTCTGCAGACAACTCGTCAGGCACTGAAGGAGCACTTCGTTC
Source organism: Planctomycetota bacterium (assembly GCA_031377305.1). Classification (GTDB taxonomy): domain Bacteria; phylum Planctomycetota; class Planctomycetia; order Planctomycetales; family Planctomycetaceae; genus SXXK01. Next base: position 55,853 of record JANMEV010000367.1, read on the forward strand.
TGGACAAGATCGCTACAAAGGAAGGCATCGAATGTGAGCAGTCGGATATCGACCGCGAACTTCTGATGATGTCATTCCAAAACGGCGAGCCTGTTCGACGCATTCGTGCGCGAATGGCCAAGTCCGGCATGATTGAAAACCTGGAAGCTCAATTGCGTGAGCGAAAAGCGGTTGACTTCATCCTGGAAAAAGCATCATTTGTAGACGTACCGCGTAAGCCAATGGTGAAAAACGACCAAGCCTCCGTCCGATTTGCCATCTGCGGCAATATGGGCTCGAGCCTGATCGATGACACGTCGCCGGACGACGATTCTGAATAATCGAATCTGTTCTCAACAAACAGGCGCGCGTAGGATGACGCGACGCCTGTTTTTGTTTACAGACCGCTCATAAAAAGACAACCATGGCATCTGCACGATGTCCATAAAACCCGCGAAGCACTGACCACAGCAGGATCAAGCGAATGAAGGACCCGCGATTCGACTACATGCCCATGGCAGCACGGGAATACTCCGCCCAGCGTCAAATGACGGTTGGCGATCTGCTGCTGGACAATCGCATCATTTTTCTCGATGGCCCCATCCACGATGGAAGTGCCAATCTGATTGTCATGAAGATGTTGTTCCTGCAATCCGAGAATCGGCATCAGGACATTCACCTCTATATCAATTCGCCGGGCGGTTCCGTCACAGCGACCCTCGCGATCTACGACATCATGCAGTTCGTTGAGTGCGACGTGGCAACGTACTGTGTCGGATTGTCGGCCAGCGGTGGTGCGGTCCTTGTGGCCGGTGGAGCTCCCGGAAAACGATTTGCCCTGAAGCATTCGAAGATGATGATCCATCAGCCTTACGGCCAGGTGGGTGGTCAGGTTTCCGACATAGAGATTCAGGCACGCGATATTCTGGCGGCTCGTCAGCTGTTGAACGAGATCCTGGCCGAACACACAAAACAACCAATTGAACGAATTGCCAAAGACACGCAGCGAGACCATTATCTGAACGCTGTGGATGCAAAGGCCTACGGACTTGTGGACGAGATTCTTGAACGTCCACCTGGCAAGAAAAAATAGCGTTGGTTGTCGCCGTTTATTGAAGCGGTGGGCCATGTCGTCCCTGACATTACAATTCATCTCTGCGGGATGCCGGAAATGACAGTGCTGGTTCCTTACGTCATCGAAAAAAATGGTCGCGACGAACGCGCGATGGATATCTACAGCCGATTGCTGAAGGATCGAATCGTGATCCTGGGCAGCGGTGTCAACGACGATGTTGCCAACAGCATCGTCGCTCAGTTTCTGTTTTTACAGTTTGATGATCCCAAAGCAGACATTCATTTCTATATCAACAGCCCCGGTGGATCAATCACCGCTGGGATGGCCATTTATGATACGATGCAGTATATCAGTTGCGATGTGGCGACCTACTGCATGGGCCAGGCCGCCAGCATGGGCGCGATTCTGCTGACGGCTGGAACTCCCGGCAAGAGAAATGCATTGCCGAACGCTCGGATCATGATTCATCAGCCGCTGGCTGGCATGGAAGGAACGGCCACTGAGTTGGAAATTCATGCCAAGGAAGTGATCCGAATCAAGGGCAAGATGAACGATATTCTTTTGAAACATACTGGCCAGACATTGACAAAGATTGAAGAAGATACAGATCGAGACAACTTCATGTCGGCTGACGAGGCCAAGCAGTACAATCTGATCGACAATGTGCTGGAACGACTTCCATAACGGATCGCTTTGCACCTATGACGCTCAAAGGCCGCTTCGGATTTTCCGCAGCGGCCTTTTTCAGTTTGCACAAGTTCATCGATCGCCAGGCCATCAACGACATAGCCACTTCACAACGTCACAGTTTTTTGGGGCTCAGGTTCATCTCATTGCTTTTGACAAACTTGGAACAATCATGATTCGACGACTTTCACGGGCGTTGACAGTCTTTGCGGCGATGGTGTTGCTTCAAGTCGACGCGTTTACTCAGGAATCACGCCCGGGACACAGGACGAGGCAGAATGAAAATGTTCTGCTGGTCACGCTGGACGGACTTCGATGGCAGGAGGTTTTTGCCGGCGCTGATGAGACGCTCATGACAAAGGACGCCGGGGGCGTAAAGGATGAAGCCGCATTAAAGACGAGGTTTCAACGACCGTCGGCGAACGAGCAAAGAGAAACTCTGATGCCGTTTTTCTGGAACGTGATTGCTGCTCAGGGTGTGGTGTTTGGTGATTCGGATAGCGAATCGAAAGTGGTCGTCACGAATGGCTTGAATTTCTCCTACCCCGGTTACAACGAAATCCTGTGTGGTTTTGCGGACCCCAAAGTAGATACGAATGCAAAAAAGAACAACGAGAACGTAACCGTGCTTGAGTGGCTGAATGGCAAACCTGAATTCCAGAACAAAGTTGCCGCTTTTTGTAGTTGGGACGTTTTCCCATTTATTATCAACGAACAACGCAGTGGCATTCCGGTCAATGCTGGCTGGGAACCGCTCACCGATTCGATGCCGCTCGATCCAAACCTGCCGCAACAAGCGGGCGTACGAAATGTTCTTGAAGACCTCGACACGATCTCAATGCAGATTCCTCGATCGTGGCCCGATGTGCGGTTCGACTACTTCACGTTTCGAGGAGCCGAGGAGTATCTGAAGCTGCAGCGACCGCGAGTGCTTTATGTGTCGCTGGGTGAAACCGACGATTGGGCTCACGGTGGACGATACGATCTCTATCTGGATGCCGCCCAGAGAAACGACCGCTATATTCAGTCGTTGTGGGAAACAATGCAGTCACTTCCTCAATACAAAGACAACACGACGCTCATTCTGACAACAGACCACGGCCGCGGTGACGATCGAGTGACGTGGAAAGATCACGGAAAAGACAATGCCGATTGCCAGTACATCTGGATGGCTGTCCTTGGTGCCGCGGTTTCTGATCGCAAAGCCGCTCAGCATGCAGTCCGGGGCACAGCAGTAACACAGTCGCAGATTGCAGCAACGGTTGCCGCCTGCCTTGGCTATGACTACTGTGCAGACCAACCAAAGGCGGCCCGACCGTTATTGCTTATTTCGAATCTAAAAGCCCCATGATTCGAAGCCACGTTTTCAAATCTTCAGCCAGCACGCAACGACGCACCGGTAGCTTTCGCTACCGGCTATCTCAAGACTGCTTCTGAAGAGTCGTCAACTGCAGCACACCGGATCGCGCGAGGTCCAGCATTTGGTTCAACGTCGACTGATCGAAAGGAGCCCCTTCCGCGGTTCCCTGTACCTCGATGAATTTTCCGGATCCCGTCATCACGACGTTCATATCCACTTCGGCCGTGCTGTCTTCGTGGTAGTCCAGGTCCAGCACCGGAGTGCCATTTACAACTCCGACACTGATAGCCGCCACTGAGTCCAAGAGGATCGGGCGATCCGAGGAAATGTGCTTCACCGCTTCCGCAAGCGCGATGTAGCCTCCGGTGATGCTGGCTGTGCGAGTTCCTCCGTCGGCCTGCAGCACGTCGCAGTCGATCGTGATCGTGTTTTCACCGAGAGCGGCAAAGTCCACAACGGCGCGCAGGCTTCGGCCGATGAGCCGTTGAATCTCCGTTGTCCGACCATCCACCTTGCTGCGGTCTCGCTGCTTGCGAGGAGTCGTGCTGCCGGGCAGCATGTTGTACTCAGCCGTGACCCAACCCAAAATGGGGGCACCCTCAATTTTTGATTTTCGCCACGGCGGAAGACTTCGCTCAAGACTGGCCGTGCAAAGAACCATGGTGTTCCCTGCTTCAAAAAGAACGCTCGAAATGGCGGTTTTCGTGAAACCTCGCTGAATACGTACAGAGCGAAGCTGGTCATTCGAACGACTGTCGTGGCGCATCATGTGGTAAGCCGATTGAGTGGGTTTGGGGGGTACTAGTCGGCCCAGCGTGAAGCGTGTCCGTGTAATACGCGGGAAAATAGTGGTCCGGTGGCAATTCAGCCAGCAGTTTGGCCCGTCTGTCCCGAAGGATCTGCCAAACCGCGATGATTCTGTAATCCGCAAAATTGCCTGCGGATGAATCGATTCTGGAGCGGTCTGCTGATTCCTCTTGCTTCCAGAACGCAGAGTTTGAGACACTGCCGGATCAGAATTCCTGTATCACTGCGAAAAATACCTTTTTGTTCAACGCTGTGAAGACATCCAATGAAAATTCGCTCTATGGCTCCAACCGCACTTCCCACTCTTGTCGTTTACTTCGTGCTGGCCACTATTTGCTGCGGACCATCAGCGTCTGCACAGGGTCTGATCTTCCATCTTCCCGAAGACGGCATGGCCGTTGAATACGAAGGCACACTCACTCAGGGGACAGGGCCGGACGACCAGAAACCGCTTTCATGGACCAGCGAACTGAGTATCAAATCGGTTGGCCGTGAAGAAGCCGAGTTTGAAGGTCAGGTCCAGCCATGCCGCTGGCTGGAAATTAAGACTGTGACCGGTAAAGCCGGAGCGGCCGGGATCGACCCTGGCCCTGTTGGTGCTCGGATCTACAAAGTGCTTGTCCCGGAGAGCAAAGTCCTTCAGGACTGGAAAGACGCGAGCGGCGTTCCCAACGAAATGCTGCCGATTGTGAAGGGATTTCGCCGCCTTGGCGAAGAGGCCGTGAAACCAATCACTACTCCATCACTCCGGTTTTACCCAACGATTTCACTACTCACAAGCTATCCGAACCCAGAGACCGTTGCGACAGACGACGTTGCAGAAACACTGTTGCAGGGTCAGCAGATTACAGCTCGCCGAATGAAGGGCAGCTTTGTGATGGAAAGCCAGAAAAGTCGCTCCGTCAACGAAGGTGAATACTGGGTTTCTGACAGCATTCCGTTTGGAGTCGCTCGCTGGATCGTCACTGTAACGACTTTCGAAAAAGACTCAGCTGCCCCCGTTTCCGAGTTCCGCCCAACAATCATCAAAAAGGTCGACATGAAACTCCGAAAGCTCCGTGAAAACGCCGAGAGCGAATTAGTGACGGAGTAAGTCGTCTGACTTACTGGAACTGAACCAGGCGAGTTGCAACGCAACCACCTCGCCGATGTCGTGTCAGTCAAGGTGAAGGCCCCCCGGTTGGATGTTGGATGATTTCAATTCGCCTCGTCGTGGTACCTTGATGCTTCGCAGGGAACAGCCCGCAAGCCTCGATTTCGGACTTTTTTTTGGTAGCTCGTTGTGTTGCAGATCGCACCCAGAGTTTCCGGTTTCTGTTCGGTTGTTTGGCAAAGACAAGCGGATCAATCTGTTTCACACCCTTGGAATCCCGCCAAATTTGCCGATTTTCGAATTCTCAAAGTAAAACGAGAGCGGAACACTCCAAAAACAGGCTTGCATCCCCGCACCGCCCTCGCTACTTTCCGCCTCCCACGCAGTGGTAGATCGTTCTGATGTCAAAAACTGTCTGACGCCCGTGACTTGTTATTCCCCTGTAGCTCAGTTGGTAGAGCAGGCGACTGTTAATCGCCTTGTCGTAGGTTCGAGTCCTACCGGGGGAGCTTTTTGAAAACTTCGAACTTTCGCTGTCATCAGAGTTAACCAAAAACGCCGAGAGTGTCCCTCTCGGCGTTTTTTCGTTTTCCGCCTTTTTTTTGCGGGCGTTGGATCCATTCCGCCCGAGGCCAAAATCTCTCCGATTCGAGGTCGCCACAGAAGGCCGCGACAGGAACCATTACGGTCCCCATCGTAGCCTCAAATTGTGCCCCAAAACTCTCTGAGTCTCTGGCTAGCCGCTGCGATCGAACGGCTCAAAGTACACCGCGAGCCGGAGACGCAGCGAATTCTGACACTTCAGTCCACCGCTCTTCCGGATGCAACGGCGGAATCTATCGAACTGCGAGCTTGGGAAAAAGGCATCGTAGGAACTCGCCTCCTTCGTCCGTTACTGGACGATTGCGACAACCAACTTTCGACGACTTCAAAGAACGAACTGCGTGGTCTCTCCTCGCTGCCTTCACCCACATCGTCAAACCTCGCCAGCGTCGCTATCGCAGACCGTAGACGACGTAGGGAAACGTGGCGTCAGTCAGTTTTCCATTCTGGATTGGCCGGCTGGATGGAGGCAGAGATGTCGCATCGACGCCCGCTCGACTTCTGCTTGACAGGCGTGTCGTCAGAGTCGGGCGACGCGAGCCCTTTCACTCAGCCTTCGCCTGCGTTGCCAGTGAAACAGAACCATCCACAGGCCAGCCAAGAGATCGATGCAATGTGAACTGCGAGACATTGTAGTCGGCGATGGAACGAACATATTCCTTCTGAGCACTGGTCAGTGCCTGAATGGACTGCAAAACCTCAATCGGCAGTCCCTTGCCATTTTCGATGCGTTCCCAGTTGCGGCGAAATGAGTCCTGCGCGGCGCTGACAGCTTCTTTGGATGTTTCGATTTGCTGAGAACGTGACTGCACCTGAGCATGAGCTTCGACGATCTCCCGAGCCACCTGATCCATCAGGGCGACCTGCTTCATGCGAGTCTGCGTGATTCGAGAACTGGCTTCGCGGCGAGCGGCCTTCTCACCAAAACCCAATTGTCGCAGTTCCCAATAGGCCATCGCATCCGCATCCAGCCGATCGCCGCCGTTTGTAAGATCGCCGCCCAGTCCGCCAGCAAGCCCGCCGTAACTCACTCCCAACAGCACACTGGGAATGAGTGGTGCATATCGTTCTCTGTTCAGACGTTCGACTGCTTCACAGATCAAGTGTCGCGACTCAGAGATCTCGGGACGATTCGACAAGCCCACGGCGACAAGACCTTGTGCCGGTGTGGACAGATCAACCATTGAGATCGGATAAAGAGTCTCCTCAACCGGATGCAACTTCTGCGCATACTCCCAGCGAATCTGCTGAGCCAGTCGCGCGGATGCCACCTCAACTGCTTCGTCGGCTCGCTGCAATTCGTTCTTTCTCATAGCAAGATCCGCACGCGATCGGTCATGATCCGATGTCAGTCCTTCACCGGCGTTCGCAAATTCTCCCGTTACTCGTTCCAGTTCCTGAGCTTGTTGGACAGCGACAGCGGCTACTGCTTTCTCCTGCGATGCTCGAAGCAACTGCATGTAGGCCAATGCCGTGGTGAGCAAATTGTCATTCGTAACCGCTCTCGCGCCAGCGTTGCGTGCCCGAATGGTTTGCTGCGCAATCCGCGGCTGAAAAACAGCATCTGTGACGTGGAACTGGGCCAGAACTCCCGGGACCGCCGGTGAGCCCGCTCCAACGGCACTGGCTCCCACGCCACCGTAGGCCGACCCGCGACTTGTTTCAATCACGGTGCCAGCAACATCCTGAATGCGACCTTCGTGCTTGTTGTAGTTCGCACCGGCTCGTAGAGAAGGCAACCAAAGCGATTCTGCTCGATCGAGTTGCGCTCGTGACTCTTCGATTCTTGCCTGAGCAAAAGCCACTTGCGGATTGCGACCGGATGTCAGCATCAACGCGGTCGGCAGGTCAATGGGCTGCGAAGAAACGGCTTCTGCTGTGGCGGAGACCACATCAGTGGCAGTGGCAGTGGCAGTGGATGATTCGACTGTTGCAGGCGCAATAACCTCGATCGGTTCTGATTGTGCAGCCACTTGCTGAATCTCAGATGCGGCATTGGCGATCGAATTACCCGTGATTGAAATGGGCGCATCTTCCGTTGAGACAGTCTCTGATTTCAGCGCTGGGGCCTGATGCACCAAATGCGACTGACGACCAGATGATTTCGCAGCCGTTGTGAATCGTGTTCCACGGCAACCAGTCATTGAGATGCACAGCAGCAGCGTTGCTGTGATCCAATGCGTTCGAGAAAGGCGAGCCATCCGTGGTACTCCGACTTCGGCGGATTCTGCCGGTCATCGTCAGAACATCCGTGTCCTGCGAAAAACCATTTCGGTCCGCATCTTCAGCATCGGCCGCACTCTTTCCGCATGATCAGCTTTCAGGAACTCGTCGGCGTGATCGATGGGATGGTCAGAACACACATCTGCGCCACCACCGTCATCACCGGAAGAATGGAGAATCAGGGACTCGCTTTCTTCACCTTCTGGCCGTCCGTAAACGCGGCGGCGTTGGCGGTGAGGAGGTCTTCGGTGCCATCGAGTCCGGAGAGGATTTCAGCGTCGGTCGCTGAACGAATGCCCGTCTGAACGGGGCGGCGCAGGATGCTACCGTCAGTGGTGACGGACACACAGAATGACTGGCCGTCTTTTACGACGACAGTTGACTTCGGGACGGTCAGTGCGTCGGCTCGTTCCGCAACCGTGAGTTCCACCTGGGCGTACATTCCGGGACGCAGTTTGCCGTCGGGATTGGGTACGTCGATTTCACATTTCAGAGATCGTGTTCCGGTCTGCAGCGCCCATCCGGTTCTTGCGACGATGCCATCGAACGCGGCATTGCCCATTGCGGAGACGGTGATCTTTGCCGGTCGGCCTGTTTCAACCAGAGATGCTTCGGCTTCAGGCACATCGATAAACAGTCGAACCGTGTCGGCCTGGATCAACACAAACAGAGGTCGATCGGCACTGCTGCGAGCGGCCTGAACGAGATGCCCGGCGTCGATGGATCGTTCGGTAATGATGCCGTCGAACGGTGCTCGGATCTGAAGATACTCACGCAACGCGGCGACTCGATCGCGATCCGCTTCGGCAACTTTCAGATGTGACTTTGTCGCCTGCAAATCGGCCTGAGCCTTCTCGACGGCAACTGCCGCTTCGTTCTCATTGGCCTTCGCGGATTTAAGTTTGGCATTGGCTTCGGACTGACTGGCTTGAGCAGACTTGAATTGTAGTTCCGTTTCTTCCGCCAGTTTTGGAGTAATCGTCTTCGCATCCGCCAGAGCCTGCATCCGGTCATATTCAGACTTCCATCTTGCGAACTGAGCGTCAGCTCGCTGCTGCCCGGCGACAGTTTCTTCCACACCGGCGCTCGCCGATTCCTGCATCGACATCGCGACTTTAATCGCGGATTCGGATTGCAGGACTTCCGCTCGAACCTGCTCGACCATGGCTTCCTTCTGGTGAAACTCCTCCTCCAGTTCCGGCGCGGAAAGGACGGCCAGCAATTGACCGGGTTCGATAAGTTTTCCTTCCGAGTCGCGAGCTGGACCTTTCACGCGGTCGCCAATATCGACTTTCAACTGATCGACATAACCTGCGACTTTGGCGTGAATCGGCGTTGTGCTGAACGCTTCAATCTGACCAGGCTGAATTGTCTTTTGAGTAATCGTCTTCCTGGTTGGCTTTGTCGTCGCAACTTTTGGCAACGCGGCGGCAGATTGTTCGCCGGATTTGGATGAACCCGACGTGAAATGTTCCGAGGTGCAACCAGACAGCAGCAGGCAGAGCATGGCGACCACAGAGACTGCTTCCTGCGTCAAAACGCGGCAGCAATCGACGTGTCGCCGACTCGCATCCGCAAGGCTGGAGAGAGAGTAACTTATACATGACTGAGTCCTTGATCAGGCTTCGGTGGTTTCAATATCCAGCGGGTGCAGAGACGGTGAGGCTGTAGAGCTTTGTCCCTGAATCAATGCAAACACAGCAGGAAGAACAAACAGAGTTGCCATCGTTGCCGCCATCAGGCTGCCCATCACGGCTCGTCCCAGCGGAGCGGTTTGTTGTCCGGATTCTCCCAACCCCAGTGCCATGGGCAGCATACCAGCCAGCATCGCGCAACTGGTCATGACGATCGGACGCAGACGAGCGACCACGGCATTCTCGGCCGCCATCTTTGAGGATTCTCCGTTTCGTCGTCGCTCCTCTGCAAACGTGACGACCAGAATTGCATTCGCCATCGCCACACCGAGTCCCATGATCACTCCGATGAAGGATTGAATATTCAGCGTCGAGCCGGTGCCCCACAGCATCAGGGCGGCCCCGGCAACAACAGCCGGAGCGGCGGCAACAGTGACAAGTGACAAACGAAACGACTGATAATTGGCCGTGAGCATCAGAAAGATGGCCAGCAGAGCCAGTAACAATCCGACTCCAAGTCCACTCATCATCTGCCTCAGCGGCGGAATCTGCCCCCGCAGTTCGTAAGTGATGCGGCCTGCTTTGGCCGGAGCGGGCTGCCCAGGGGCAACAGCGGCCGCGGCGGCTTTGTCGAGTTCATCCTTTGCGGCCTCATCTTCCTTTTGAACTTTATCGACTGCCGCGATCACCTGCGTCGCCACACTGCCGAGGTCAGCTCCGACGATGTTGGCGGCCAATGACAACTCACGCTTCATGTTGTATCGATCAAATTCCCCCGGCATTGTTCCCTGAGTAATCTGCGCGACATCTCGAAGCAGCACCGGGTTCGCGTTCGGCTTACTCAGCACGGGTACTGTGCCCAGGTCATCCAGTGAGGCCATGACTGGCTGAGGAATCTCCACCTGCACCTGATAACCAACGCCGGATTTCGGATCGGGCCAATAGTTGGGCACGACAAAGCGACTGGAAGACGTCGCAGCCAGCACAGAGCGACTGACCTGATTCATCGTGGCACCCGAGAGTCCCGCCTTCTCACGATCAATCTTCACATCGATCGTCGGATAGTCGAGAGCCTGCACGATCTGAGTATCTCGCAGGGCCGGAATTGCCGACCATGACTGTTGCACTCGTTTCAGAAAGTCGCGGTTTTCAGCGATGGATCCACCACGAACGGCCACTTCGATTGGTGTCGCCGAGCCGAAGCTCATTACTTCGCTCACGATATCCGCCGGTTCAAACGAAAACCTCACATCAGGAAACTTCTGAGCCAGCGTTTCACGCAATTTCACCTTCATCGCTTCTGTGCTGACACCGCTGCCCGACTTCAAAGCGATTCGCAGGATGGCTTCTTCCGGGCCCCGCGAGAATTGATAGACCGCGTTGATCGGGAATGAGGCCGGGACCGTCCCCACGTATCCCAGCGTCAGACGGATCTTGTCCTTCCCGACAACCTCACCGACCGTGTCCAGCACCTGTTTCGTAATGGCTTCTGTGGCATCAATATGAGTCCCATCCGCCGCTCGGAGTCGTAGTCGAAACTCACCCGCATCGATGCTCGGGAAAATCTCCACGCCCACTTGTCGCGACGATAGCCACAGCAACATGCCACACAGCCCGACGTAAACGGGAACACTCAGCCAGCGAGTTGAAATGCTCAGCCTGACGATGTTTCGATAGCCTCGCACAAATGCGGATTCGGGTTTCTCTGAAGCATGATCACTGGTGTGCTGATGCTTCAGCAGCCAAACGCACACGATCGGAACAAACATACTGGACAGGATGTACGAACTGATCATCGAAAAGCCGACGGCCAGAGAAAGCGGTGCGAACAATTCGCGAGGAGCACCTTCCATAAAGAACGTCGGGACGAACACTGCAAGAATACACAGCATCGCCAGCAAGCGAGGCACAGCGGTCTGCTGATTTCCGGCAAGCACCGCATGGCCGATGGACTTGGTACGTCCGAGTTGCGTATGGATATTCTCAATCTCCACGGTCGCTTCATCGACCAGAATCCCTACGGCCAGCGCGAGACCTCCGAGAGTCATCAGGTTGATCGTTTGCCCGGTCAGCCAGAGCCCCACAATTGCAGAAAGTATGGCCAGAGGAATGTTCAGCACAACCACTAATGCACTGCGCCAGTCGCGCAGAAACAGCAGCACCATCAGTCCTGTCAGGACGGCTCCGAGAATCCCTTCCGTGGCCAAACTGCCGATCGCGCGAGTCACATACGGGGACTGGTCGAATTCAAAGGCGACCTGAATATCGTCGGGCAGTTCTTTTTGCATCTTCGGCAGAGCATAGCGGATTTCGCTGATGACATTCATCGTCGATGCATCGGCACGCTTGGTCGCCAGGATGTAGACCGCACGCCGCCCGTTGACGAGCGCATAACCGGTGGCCACGTCGGCCGAATCTTCGATCGTGCCGATGTCTCGCATGTAGACAGTCTGTTCGCCCGTTTTGAGCGGAATCTGGCCCAATTCGCCGAGGTTACGAACCATGGCATTCGTGGGCACGGCCGGGTAACGATCACCGAGATGAATGTTGCCGGACGGACTGATCGTGTTACCTGTTGTCAGCGACGAGATCACATCATCGGGAGACAAGCCGTAAGCTCGCAGTCGATCCGGGTTCGCTCGAATCACGATAGTCCGCGCCGATCCACCAAACGGAGGCGGAGCAGACACACCCGGCAGTGACGAAAACATCGGCCGGACTTTGAACAGGGCCTGGTCCTGGATCTCTGAGATCGTCTTGGTTCCGCTGGACAGCACCAGGTATCCGACGGGTACACTCCCGGTGTCAAATCGCATCACAAACGGCGGCACGGTTCCGGGTGGCATCATGGCTCGTGAGCGGTTCACGTAGTTGATGGTTTCGGCCATCGCCTGAGCCATATTCGTGCCCGGATGAAACTGCAGTTTCATCAGAGCCGTTCCCTGCACATTGCGGCTTTCAACGTGATGGATGCCGTTGATGTAAAGGAAGTGGTATTCGTAATAGTTGGTCAGCAAACCTTCCATCTGTGCCGGGTCCATCCCACCATAGGGCTGACAGACATAAATCACGGGCAGATTCAGCGGAGGAAAGATGTCGACCGCCATGCGTTTCAACGGCAGTTCCACACCACGATCACGCAACCACGTATCGACGGAGCCCGGCCGAATGACGCTGAGTCCAGTCATCACGATCGTGATTAACAGCACGACAACCGTTTTCGGTCGGCGGAGAGCAAAGTGAATGGGATTCATCAACAACCTTTTTCTGCGGATGGTGGTGTTTCCGCGGGACGATCTCTCATACCTGTCACACCGCATAAGTTCGTTCCGGCGTTTTGCGTCATCGCCGGAACTCACTCCGACCAACATTTGCTTGTAGCCAATTGGGCCACTTCAAGCCAGCATTATTCGCGCAGCGAACCAACGGTTCACGGAGACGGCTGACGATAATTCCGGGGAACAACGCCTGACAGAGACTTGAGAAATGATTCGATGGCCTCCTCTTCCTTCTCCGTCAGCCGATTCCCAAGTGGTACATCGGCCATGACCTGAATGGCCTCCCTCAACTCCGAGACCGATCCATCATGAATACAGGGCTTCGTTTCGGCGATGTTTCGCAACATGGAAACTCGATACACATAGCGATCCGCTTCATCTTTGGTCACATCAAAACGCCCCGCGTCTTCTTTTTCTGAACTCGTGGCAACCCAGTAGTCCTTCATGACGCCAAATTTCTCGAATGATTCACCGCCCAGCAACTTGCCGTCATGACAATTCGCACAACCCTTGTCGATGAATAAACGCAATCCTTGTTTTTGAGTTGCATCCAGAGATGCGTCATTTCCTGAAAGGAACGCATCGAAGGGCACAGGGGTCAACAAAGTCTGCTCATACGCTTCAATCGCCTTCGCGCAGTTCGCACGCGAGACGGGCTCCTCATCATCTGGAAACGCCAGCTGAAAAAGACTTCTGATGGCCCAGTTCATTCAGCAGAAGCACAACGGCTTAAGCCGAACTGAATCCCATGAATCCCGTTAGCGACTTCTCTGCCTGAAGAGCGGCCGATTTTCGGTCACCAGTCCAACACAGAGGACCGCATTGAGCACCGTCATAGAGTTTCGTACGGTGTTCTTCCTCTTCGCATCAACAGAAAACAGTCCACGATCAGCACCACCTTCGTTGGGCAAATGACAGCTCGCGCACGCCGTCTTCACGTCCGACGACACGCGAACATCTCAGAACAACGCATGGCCGAGTTGCACCCGGGGCGCTGCAAGCCGGTCCTGAGGAGCGGGTTCAATTAGATCGAAATGTCTCTTGGTTTCAGTCCGCAACGCCTCATCGTCACCGTCTGCTGTCGAGAATCCGAGGGGCTGTGTCGCGAACACAGGACGGCGAGGAAACAACTCAGTGATCGTCGCGGGGACACGGCAACGATCCGTCGATGCCTCGTTGGAATACTCGCCGATTAAGCAGTATGTGTCATTTCATCGCCTATCAAAGGTTTCTGATGCCATTGTGAACGCAACCTGCTTGCGCAGGAAATTCCATCGAGCTCAATTCGTGCGGCTAAGTCCACTCGGTTGGTGTTGTCTTTTTGACATCGCGTCGGGATAGAATTCGAGCGATGCCGTGGATCAGACTGATGCTGCAGCGGCATGTCGGACCGGAGCAGGCAAGACAGATTCTCTTTCACTTGCGGTCGTGACCACCGGAGCATTTGAGGACGACCCGCTTTCTTTGGTTGACCGAGTTGGCTGGATGCTGGATGAACGACTACCAGAAGCCGTGGACGACCGAGTTCATCAATGTATTCCTCCGAAGTGTCTGGTGCTCGTCATCGCCAGTAACAGATCCTGAATATTCAGTTCAATGATTCTCCATTTGCCCTGTCCTGGAAAATATCCTGTCCGACAGTGCCTAGAAACCAGTCCTGGCCGCTGGAGCCCATCAGCGTATCGATGGCACCGTCGTCGAGGACTGTCGAAGTGTTGAGGAACGTGTTGCCGTTGCTGCGAGTGCCGGTGCCGGATCCTTTCAGATTGGCCACGCGGGCAGCGTAGGTTCGGTTTGAGGTCCACTCGGCAAGGATTTGTTGCAGAGCCGCGTCGTTGTTTTCAAGAGTCGAACGATTCCCGATCAGCAGGTCGTCGTCGCTGCCTCCGCTGAGTCGGTCGACACCATTTCCGCCGATCATCAGATCTCGGCCCGAGCCTCCGTCCAGCACATCGTTTCCGGCACCGCCGAGAACGATGTCATTGCCGCTGTCTCCGTTGAGCGAATCGTTGCCGATGCCGCCTCGAAGAACATCGTTGCCATTGCCACCGTAAACAGCATCGTCGCCGTCTCCACCGTCGATTGCGTCATTGCCTTCGCCGCCGTCGATGGAGTCGTTATTCGCATTCCCCAGCAGAGTGTCGTTGCCTTCACCACCTGAGAGCGAATCATTCCCAATGCCGCCAGACACAACGTCGTCATCCGAGCCGCCATCAAGGTTATCGTTGCCATCGCCTCCGTCCAGCGAATCGTTGCCAGTGCCGCCGCTTAGACAATCGATTCCGGCATTCCCGGACAACGTGTCGTTGCCAGTTCCGCCATCGAGATGATCATCGCCGTCATCACCTACGAGCGTGTCATTGCCATTGTCTCCATCCAGATCGTCGTTGCCGGCACCACCGATGAGCGTGTCATCGCCTTGGCCGCCGGACAAACGGTCATCGCCGTCTCCGCCGTCCAGCAGATCATTTCCATCGCCACCATCGAGACGATCGTTACCCGCGTTGCCAAGCAGCGTGTCGTTTCCGTTTCGGCCGTACAAGCTGTCGTTTCCGTCACCGCCTTCGAGGTGATTGACTCCAGATCCGCCATCGAGTCGATCGTCACCGGTTCCACCCAACAGCGTTGAATTGCCGGAGCCAGCCTGCAGCCGGTCGTTTCCAGCCCCGCCATCAATGAGCACTGGGACGGTGACGTTGCTCTCGATTTCAGCTTCGTCGTTTCCACCAGCGAGCAGAATGACGATGTTTTGCACCTGGCTAACAAGGAAGCTCTGATCCCGCTGATCTCGCTCGTTCAGTTCGAATTCGACAACAAGTCGAGGTGAACTTCCGCCGGATGTTTCAATTTCGACTTCATCATTGCCGTTGCCGCCAATCACATAGAGTGTGCTGCCAACGAGACCCACGCCGACGATCGCGGTCGACGTCGTTTGAATAGTTCGACCGCTGTCGTCATCGGTAAGCGTGACTGTGATTGTGTAAAGTCCGCCCGCTGGATAAGCGTAGCTGCCTGTAATTGTCCCGACGCCCCCATTGGTTGTGACAACGCCAGTCGTTGTGACACCGTTGCCCCAGTTGATGGTTGTCGTGTGAGTGTCCCGAGTTCCCAAATCGTTGAACGTCCCGGAGACAGTCACGGCCTGACCAATTCCAGACATTGCAATATTGGGCGAACTGTTCGTCAGGCTCGTGATAACCGGAGCCACGTTGCTCACGACCACTGAACTACTCGCCGTGCCCGTCTGGTTATCCTTGTCTTTCACAGTTGCTGTGATGGCGTAGTTGTCCGACGCTGAACCAGCGACACCGTTGTCATCCAGATAACGATGAGTCAGCGTGAAGCTCTGAGTCCCGGTTCCGCTGGCCGCGAACGTGTAGGTTTCCACGTTGTTTGGACTGAGCGGATCGCCCCAGTTGATCGTCAGCGCGAAGCTGTCTCGCGTGCCGGGATCGGTGATGGTTCCTGTCAAAGTCGCCACACCGTTTTCGACGATGGCCGTGACAGCATTCAGGACCAGCGTCGGTGCGACGTTCTTTACGGTGACATTGCTGCCGCCAGAACCGGTCTCGCCGTCTTTGTCGGTGATAGTGGCCGAGACGGCATAGACAGTCGAAGCACCGGCACCGGCATCATCGAGATACCGATGGCTTGCGGTAAACGTGGTCACTCCAGCGGCGAGTGTCAGGGTTGTATCGTCGGAACCATCGCCCCAGCGGATGACGACCGTGTGAGTATCCACAGTGCCCGGGTCCGTGAAGCTGCCGGTGAGCACAAACATGCCGTTCTCGTCGATCGTGCCGCTGTTCAAAACAACGGTGTCTGGAGCGACATTGTTGACGAGCAGATTGAAGGTCGTCGTGACAACTCCGCCATGATGATCGTCGGCCGTGATTGTAACAACCTGCGACTGGTTCGGCCCATCGTTGGAACCAAACGACCAGGTCCACGCTCCATTGTTGCTGGCGTCCTGAGTAATCGTGCCGATGGATGCCGTGATGGTCGGACGATCCGTGAAGTCAACATCGGCAAAGCTTCCTGAATTGCCAGCCGTCTGACCTTCGTTGATCGTGACGGAATCGCGAGTCACCGCGACCGACGGTGCATCATTCCTGCCTGTGACTGTGATTGACACACGGCCAATGTCGCTCGCACCAAACGCATCAAACACCTGATAGTCGAACGTTACCGTGGCTGATTCGCCAACAGCAAGATATTCAAAGTCCCCGTTTGGATTGAAGGTGAACGTGCCGTCGTGGTTGTTGATCAGAAGCCCGGCCGACGGCGATGACAGGTTGATGGTATTGGCCGGGACAATGTTGTTCTGAGCATCGGTGTCATTTCCCAGAACGTTGAATGTCACCGTCTGATCTTCGTCGATCGTCGGGGCATCGTCATTTTCCACAGGTGGCGTATTCAGAATCACGGTGACGTCAAAGGTTTCCGCATGCGTACCAGAGTCGCCATCGTTGGTCGTGATCGTCACGGTGTACGTGAAGATTGCTGGGTCTGCGGTGGTATTCGGGAACGTGTGAGACAGATCGAACAGCCGAGTGACCGGATCGATTGCCAGAGCCTGCGGGCCGCTGCCGTCTCCGAAGTCGACTGTTCCGGTTAGACTGTCGCGTGTGCCGACATCGCTGACCTGAATATCGTTGCGAGAAAACTGACCAAGCACCACTGGCTGCAGAGTCTCGTTAACGCCAGCTTCGAAATCAGGGGCGACGTTTTTCGCCAGCACGGACTGCGAAGCAGTGCTTGAGCCCGCGTTGTTGTCCGTCAATGTTGCCAGAATGCTGAATGTCGCAGGACCTGTTCCGGCCGGCTTGTTGTTCAGATAACGATGTGTCAGTGCCAGTGACTGCTGTCCGGTTGAACTGGCTGGCAGAACCAGCGTTTCAATGTTGCCTGGACTTGCCGGATCGCCCCAGTTGATGACCAGAGTGAACGTGTCCAGAAGACCCGGATCAGCAATATACACATTCAGTGTGTAGAGTGAGTTCTCGTCAACTTCAGCAGACCCCGCCAGACTGACCGTTGGCTTCACGTTCAGAACGTCGACCATCACCGAATTGCTGGTCCGAATCACTCCGAACCCGTCCGTCCCGGTTGCCGTGATCGTGTATTGAGTTGAGCCGTCTGCATAGACATGGGGGACCATATCAGCAAGGCCAATTACAACCTGCAAATCGGAGCCGTCGCCCCAGTTGATCGTCCACTGCGAAAGCTCCGCGTTATCGAACAGTCGAGCCAGCAGGTTCAGATTGTAGGTCGCCCCTTCGTTGACCGCCGACGCACCGGAAATGGTGAGTGAAGGAATCAACGTGACAGTGCCCAGCGTTCCGGCATTGATCGTGCCTGACACAATCGCGTTGCTGAGTTTCGCCGCGGAAGCGAGCGTAATGTCGTTTGCTGCGGAATTCGTTTGCGACACAACGCTGGCTGCGACGATCTGACCACCGGCTGTGACAGAAATCGCTCCGTTCGCCGTTCGCACACTAGTCAGCGTGATTGAATCCGCTTCGTTTACGACAATGTCGCCTGCGGCCTGTGTTTGCGCCACAAGGCTTCGGACGGAAGTCTCCAGAACTATTGAACCTGTCGACGTAGCCGTCAGAACGCCTGCTGTGATTCGGCCGGCAATATCAGTGATCTGTGCGGCAGATGACAGTGTCACGTCACCTTGTACGCCTTGCCCTGCACGGATGGTACCCGCTGCAATGGAGCCACCAGTTGTCGTCAGCATGATGTCGTTTGTGTTCAAGTCCGTTTCTGAGACGACGCTTTGAGCTGTCAAAGTTCCACCGGATACTGCGGTGATCGATCCGTTGGCCACGGTGATGTCTCGCAGCGTGATCGCGTTCAGTTCTGTGATGACCAGATTCCCAGCACCAGTCACATGAGCATCCAGGATCGCAACGCTGGTCTTTAGATTCATCCCTGAAGCGGCCGTTGCTTCCAGAGTATTCGTGGTGACCATCGCTGAGCCCACAGTTTGGAGGGCTCCCTCTGTGAACAGTCGCACCACGCCGCTATTGGAAGTGGTGGTCACTGATTTTGTCAGTGCCACACTGTTTCCGGCTCGCAGATCAATCAGATCCTGGGCCGTCAGCACGGCAGAAAGTGTCAGGTTGCTTTCAGCGGCGATCACGATTTCGCGAATGACACCGTTCGACCCCAGAACGTTGCCGTTCAGCGTCACATTGCCGCCAAGCGATTGGCCATCGAGATCAGTGTAGCCGGTCGATTGGATCGAGACTCGCTGATTCGCACGCACGTCGGAGTTCAGCGTGATATCACCACCGGCAATCAGATCAATGATTCCCTGTGTTCCGATGACCACGAGTGGACTGTTACCGCTGACGATCTCCGCCTGAGCGTGAATCGACAGCCGATCCTGTGCAGAGACTGCCCCCTGGTCAAAGTACACGCTGCCAGCGGTCACGTCTTCCGTGACGGCCGATAACCCGGCGATGATCGTTAAGTCGGTGATTTCCGTGTAGTAAGGAACCAGATCCAGGTTGACAGAACCGGCGACCAGCGTGGAATTGTCTTTGTAGTAAACCGCTCCCGCTCCGATGACTGGGCTGTCTTTGTAGAACAGTTCCGTCAGCCCGGTCGAGTTGTTGATGCCCTGGAATATGTATCGACCATTGGCCGCCTGCCAGGTGAAGAATCGATTGTCACTAACATTGCGGTAGAAGGTCGTGCCCGCTGCATCCTGATACAGACTCAGGCCGGTCAGAGAATCTTTAATTTCTCGCGATATGATTCCCAACACAGGCTGAAGATTCAAGACGGACGTATTAAAGATCTCGGTGAGTGAA
Organism: Planctomycetota bacterium; assembly: GCA_031377305.1. Taxonomy (GTDB): domain Bacteria; phylum Planctomycetota; class Planctomycetia; order Planctomycetales; family Planctomycetaceae; genus SXXK01. Next base: position 75,419 of record JANMEV010000367.1, read on the forward strand.
CCCTGCACCAACTGGAAGACCTTGCCCTGACCCGGTTCCGGCGAATCTTTATAATACGACTGCCCGTTCGCTCGGTATTCATACAAGCCAGACAGTCCCCCCGCTTCGATGATGCGATTGCCTCGAGCGATCAGCGAAACCTGCAGTGGAGCAAGACCGTTTCGTCCCTGCAGCGTGCCGTTGATCACGACGTTGCCTCGGTTTGAAATCAACTCGATCAGGCGAGACGCTTCCCAGGTTCCACCTACAACGATCGACGGACCGGCTTCCAAAATCAGCGTATCGGCACTCAGACTCAAGCCTGAACCGGACGTGTTCACAGCACCGACAGCCCGCATCTCGAGCAGTTCTGGGGCCGACATATTGCCCTTCACAACAATATCGCGGCCAGCATGCAGAACAATGCCACGGCCAGCCTCAATGGTGTTTAGTGAATCGGTACGGCCGTTAACAATGACGCTGCTGTTGACGGAAGTCAGTTCCACGTCCGATGTCGTTCCGTCTGCAAGGATTCGCCCCTGAGTCAATTGACCCTGAGCATTCGTGTAGCCGACGGAGAGACCGCCTGCAGAGTCAATCTGCACAGATCCATTCGCAGTGTGTACCGTTCCGATCTTCAGTCCCGGTGAGAGTTCACCAAATCCGTCCACGTCGTGCAGAACCAGCGAACCAGTTCCGTTGACCTGAGCGTCCGCCAGCGTATTCAGAGCGACGTTCATCGCCGCGATGCTTCCGCCAGCCACGAATCGGGCTTCGTCCGCAACAATCGGAATCGCAGTCGACGAGGAGTTTAGCAGCGTGATATTGCCAGCCGCATTCAGGCTGACGTCACCGAGCGACGTCGGAATCGAGCTAGTCGCTTCTGCGTTTGTGGTTGCAAAGATACCAGCATGAATTGTTCCCAGTCGAATGTCGCCGGAAGTGGTTGTCAGAGTCACATCGCTGCGGTCGGAATTTGACAGCATTCTGATGCTTGTTGCAGTGATCGTTCCACCGCTGGTGACAGAAAACGCACCGTCCTGAATTTGAACATCGGCCAGATTCACAGAGTCCAGTTCATTGATCGATACGTCGCCAGAACGGCTCGTACGCAGTTTGATCACCGAGACCGCTGTCGAAAAGTCAACACTGTCAGCCGCGGTAATGTCGAGGCTGGTCGTCTCGACTCGAATACTCGGCGTTGGATGACTGATGGAGCCTTCAACGAACAGCTCTATCGAGCCGGCCGCTCCGCTCTTCAGAGACTTAACGACCAGATTGGAACCAATGGTGCTCGAAGGAGCAAGCACGTTCAGCTCAATATCATTCTGGTCGGATGTTCCGCGAGTTCGAACATCAGTCGCGGTCACATGCCCGATCGCGGTGACAGTAATCGCTCCGTTGGTCGCTTCTACGTGAACAAGATCGATGTCGTCTTTCTCGGTCAGAATAATGTCGCCAGTTCCACTGACGAGCAGGTCGACGGAGTTCACAGCGGTGTTCGCAAAGATGCCGTTGGCGGCCACGGCATTCAGGCGGTTCGCCACGATTCCCTGGCGACCGCCAGTTTGCGAAACGGTCCCTGCGGCTGCCGTCAGAGTGACTTGGTCAATCTGATTGCTGCCGCCACGGATATCGGAGTTCACCAGCGTGATGTCACCAGACAATTGACCGGCGGTCAGAGTCACAATGCCATTGCTGCCATTCAGCGTCAGAATCGCTTCGAGATTCCCGACGATACTGCCAGATTGCGTGCCGCCGCTGCCGGCGGTCACGTTGAGCAGGGTCCCGGTTGTCAGGTTGCGCTTCAGTTCGACGTCCGAGTCCGCTGTGATGGTTACGCTGTGCAGCGAGGATACTGTTCCGTCGAGGATGACTCGACCCGCAGCGTCCAGAACGATGTCGCTCAGCGAATTCGTGCCGGCGACAGAAACCAGACCAGCCTGTTCCACATGTAAATCGCGACCTGCGGAAAAGATGATGCCTCGTGTTGCGGTCAGTTCGGCAACCGCCGCGATGGTCGTCAGTGGGTTCGCACCTGCTGGCAGAACACCACCGACATTCGTGTCTTCACCGGAATTGATCTGAACGCTTCCGTCCAGAGTTCGCACCAGACCACGGACATTCACCTGATTGCCGGCTTCGATGCGAATATCGCCACGAGTGGCCTTCAGAGATTCCTGCGTGAACACGCCATAATTGACGTCGCGACCTGTGTCAGAAACCTGGTCCACGGTAGTCACAATGCGTGGTGCGTAAACGGTTTCCGTCAGCCAGTTTGTCTTGTCGACCAGCACGGTCTCGGACCGCTGTTCGGTGACTTCGACATACTCAGGGCGGTCTTCGTACAGATCCGTGATGCCGCTGACAAGCTGATAATTCAGATGTAAACGAGGATCAAAAATGTTGTGGGTGTTGTAGACGTTGTGCCATTTGTAGTGCAGACGGTCTTCAAAGTCGGGAATGAGGACGGGGTTACTCTTCCATGCCTGGTTGGGAACTCCCCAGTCGTTATTGGCTCCCGCATATTCGGTCCAGGTCGTGGACGCGGTGTAGTATTTCCCCTGATCTTGCACGTGCGTGCCCACCTGCACCTGATCCCACGATCTGGGAGACCACTGTGGAGTCCATGAAACATGGTTGTCGTACCAGGACCAGTTGCCACCCAGTCCATCGCCCGTCGTTCGGTACTGCCACGGACCGTAGTGAGCATACGAATTATTATAGACATCAATGTTTTCATACACTGAGTTATTGACATTGGTCGTCCAAGTATCGCCGGGATTGATTTGCTGATAGCCGTTGGTGCTATAGCCAGCCGCAATGAAGCTTGTAGAACCCGTATTCGTGATTGAAACAACGATGTTGACGTAACTCGCCGCGAAGCCACTAAACAGATCCCAGCGAACATTGAAGTTCGCATCGTGCCCGATGCCAGTGCCGGAAATGGTCTCAGTGCCAAAACTTCCCCTGTCATCTCCGTGAAAGCTAACATTTGTTCCATACGGATTGCGGTAAGAGATTTCTTGTCCTGTACCGCCATCAATGACATACAGGTCATAGTTCGTCGCGCCGCCGAATATCGAACCACCCCAGCCACCCGACCACGTCAGTGTCGCCGTGAAGGTATAACCGATCGGATCCTGGTAAGTGCCCAAGTACTCCTGGTGCCATCCGAGATCAACCGGTCCCCAGGAATCGCTGCGGGCCGCGTCGGCCGGTATGGAAACATTGCTGCGAAGATCTCCCGTCCACGCATTTGAGGCGATATCCTGCCAGGCAGACCCCAGTGGGTTCGGAGTCGCTGGTGCCTCAACATATCTCCCGTTCATGAACTGCGTGACGTAGTTTTGTGACGTGGCCCAAACCGGCGCGCCTTCATGCTGATTATTGTTACTCGTCGTGTTGTATGTATACGCGTTTCCTTCGGTCGTGCGAACGCCTCGGAAACCCGAAACATATTCCAGGCGATACCACGGCTGCCAGGCAGGTCCCGGCTTTGCGCTGCCTGTCTGGAACCCCGGAGCGACTGGAGAACCTGAACGGGTATCACGGACTCCTGAGTTCGCCGCAGGGTTCCACCAGCCAATCTGATGCATCTTGACATCAGTTTCCAGCCAGGTGTCGCCGACGTCTTCATAGGTCAAAGCATCTTCGGAGACCTTCACGGCCTTCTTGATTTCTGCCACAGCTCCCACCGGAATTTTCACGTACCAGTCAGGACGCTGATTGACCGGCAGCTCGTTCCAGATCACGCCAAGGAACTGCTGCGCGGAGAGAATCTGAAACTGCTGTGAAGAGGCCCAAGTCGGACGATATTCCTTCAGAGAAAGGCTGCTGGCATTCGCGACGTAGTCCGTCTGTTCGATGTAGACAAAGCCCGTGAAGTCGCTGGCCTGCGAAGCGTGAATACCGCCCTGACTGATCAGCGTCCGCAACGTTGTTGAATCAGCGACGAGAGCAAGGTCTTTGCCGTTCTTCGTCGTGTGGAACTGACCGCTGCCGGATTTGTACGTGACCTGATAAAGCTGTTTGTAGGTCTTTGTGCCGTCAATCGAATAGTCATTCGTGCCAGCGTTGCGATTCAGCAGTGGGTTTCCCGCCAGCCCCAGTTCTGATTCAAGACCTGTCACTGGGTTGTAGTAGCCGATCTGATCCACATCGACTTCAACAGTCGTGTATTCCGCACCGACAAGAATCTCGACAGTGCCGACTTCCTTCAGGAACGTCGTCTGGAAATAGTTGGTGACCGGAACCTGAATGGTGGCCGGTGTCCCGATAACCTGACGAGTTCCCACTGGTTCCTGGATGACATATTGCTGCTGACTGATAAACGGATTGGGAATATTCAAAGTTCCGTTGCCCTGCTCAGCGACCGGCCGGATGTCGACGTTGGTCGCGGCTCGCAGGACGATGCTGTCTGTTCCCGCCGCACTTCCGGCGGCCAGGAGCTGCCCGGATGACGTCACCTGAATACTGCCTGCAGCCGTCGACAGGAATGTGCCGCTGGCGTTTGTCTTTCCGGCGACGAACTCAATCCGATCGCCCGAATCGACGACACCCGTGACATCAATGTTCTGCTGTGAATGAATCACGATCGACGAGCCGTTGTCCTGCCCCCAGACCGTACCAGTGATCAGCACATAGGCTGCATCAATATTAATCTGGCTCTTCGCCGCGACGAGGGCTCGATTCTGTGTGGTGGGGCTCTTCAGAACATAGACGGACCCCGTTGCATTGATATCAATATTTGACCCGGCTTCACGTGTCGCCACAACACCATCCAGAGCGACCACCAGGTCTTTAACATTCAACGTGACTTCATCACGAGCATTGACCAAACCGGTGACGGTCAGCAGGCTGGTCGTCGTGATCACCACATCGGTCACGTTCGTCTTTGGAACCGGCTGACTTCCGCTGCTTGCATAAACGTTGCCAACCGTTCCGGAAACATCAATGCCCTGAGCCCCTGTCAGTGTGATTCGACCGCCGAGATTCGTGTCGAGCAATCCGCCGCTCACGAATACGGGCTGCCCGGCCGCATCATTTTCAAACACGGTCGGTGCAATCAGGATGCTGGTGCCAGTGCTGTCAGTGCCGCCAGTCAGCACCAATTGATCGGCCGCTCGGATGGCTCCGACAATCAAGGCGCGATCACCGGCGACAACGCGAATATCGGCTCCCGCCTCCTGAGCGAACAGGGTCCCGGTTGTTACAAAATCGTGGTCCGTCTCAATGTCGATTTCGTACTGGCCTGCCTTATCTCCCAGCGTCTTCAGGAAGCTGCCCGTTCCAATCTGAAGACTTGTGTTGGCCGTTCCGCCATTCACGTTGATCTGAATCTGACCCGTCGCCTGAGCGGATCCGGAGCGAGGCACAGTACTTCCCGTCGAGTTATCGATCCCCAGTCCCCCGATTTCGACTGTGGACACGGCGTCAATTTCAATGCTGGCGTTGTTGGCTGGAGTTATCCAGATAATGCTGTTGTCGCTGGCCTGCAGGCGAGCACCGGCGTGCAGAGCACCAACGAGGTTCACACTTCCATCAGACTGCAGCGAGATCACGCCCAGTGCCTGCGTGACCAGCACGTCAGTCGCAGAACTGACAGTGATGTTCGTTCCTGCATTCAGGTCGACTCGATTGCTGGCCGCAATCAAGCCGCCCTTCTGGAACGCGATGCCAGTGGATGTTCGTCCCTCGCCGCCGAGCAGAATCTGGCCATCGGCATCAATTCGAACATTGGAATTCGTGCCGGTCGCCCGTAACTGATTGGCGACAGCAACACTGCCATCCGAAGACACATGGATCGAACCCGTCGCAAGGATCGAGCCATTCAGATTCGCCGCTTCATTCGCGTGGAGCACCACTTCATACGTCGCCGCCGTGTTGGCGGTGCTGTTGATCGAACCGTCAAGGTTCAGATCGTCCGCCTGCAGATTCATCACACCCGCAGTACTGATGATTCCAAAATTCTTCGTCAGGAACAGGTCGCCTTCAGTTGACGTGATGTCCAGATTTGAGCCTGTGCGGGTCAGCGAAATGGAGTTGTCGATCACGATGTCGTTCAGACCATGGATCACGATTCGACCGCTGTCGCCATTGGCCATGTTTCCGGCCAGCATTCGGCTGGTGTTTTCGGTCAGGATGCTGATCTCACGGGCGACGACATCAGTGCCCGCAGACAGTTCAATCAGGTCGCTGGCGGTGATATTGCCACTGAGCTTCAGCTTGCGATTGGCGGAGAGAATGACGTCCCGTCCTGCCCCTCCCGCAATCAGATCACCGCGAATCCACGCCTCGTCGCCGGCGAACAGTTCGATGGACGCGTCGATCGTTTCCAGAACGGCTGGCACATCGATCTCGATGTCGTTTCCTTCAACAGCTTTGCCGCTGAGCAGATTGATGCCGCTATAGGCTTCGATGAATCCGCCCAGATACAGCTTGCCGCCATTGTGCAGTGACGAAGTCTGAGTCGCCTGATTCAGCCCCAGCAGTTGAGCATTGGCGACGTTGGCAATGCTGAACGCCTTCGCGCTGGAGAAGGACAGGCGACCGTTCTTGACTCGCACCACGATCTCACTCAGGCCAGCAGCATCCAGTGCGTTCTGAACGTCGTCGACCAGGCCCCAGATATTGCCGTTCGCAGCGGTGCTGGCGCTCGTTACGGTGATTGTCCGGATGACGGATGTACCATTGTTGTCCAGAGTCACGCGGAAAGAAGCGTTGCTGCTGAGCATCCCGCGATCTCCGATCGGCTCTGTCCCGGCCACAAGCAACTGTCGAGCCGCAGAATCCAGCGTGATCTCTGAGCCAGTCGCCACTGCGCTCAGATGGGCGTTCGGTCGGACGGCCTGAACTGTGCCCCCGGAAAGCCCCAGCAGCGATGCATTGGTGCCGCCGGTGATTGAGAAATCAAGACCGCTGGTCGTGAACAAAATCTTGCCGTTCCGCAATGTCACTTCGAACCACGACTTGCCTGTCGAATCCTTGAAGTCCGCGAAGCTGTCGAGTGCGTCCTGCAATAGTTTGACGATGTCGGCGATGTTCCCATTTGGCGCGGCAGCAGGGCCGACAGTGATGGTATGCGTGGCGACAGTCGGTCCCAGATTGAGCGAGATGTTGAAGCTGGCACTTGCCGGCAGAACACCATTGGTGTGAGTCGCCCAGCCGGTTGGCTCGATCTCTTTGAAGTGCGGGGCACCGAGAATATCGATTCGGTCGGTGCCGCCAAAATAAATCGTGCTGTAGCTGGAATGTGTAACGGCACGAGCTGAACCGAACACTTTGACGCTCTTGCCGGAAACAGCATCTCCGCCGCCAACGGCTTCAATTTTCCTGCCGGCATGAATCTCCAGACCAATGACGATTTGATTCCCGGAGTGAATCGACACGGACGTGCGTGACTCAGCGCCGTAGGTTTGTGAATCAAAGATTGCGAACGTGCGTCCCAGAAGGCGAGTTCCAGAGTACTGATTCTTGACTTCACCACCGGCCAGCAGAACACCCAGAATCTGCGCGTCATTCACTGCGTCGATCTGAATGGAACTATCAATCTCGCTGGTCGTGATTTCACTGGCGGCAAAGACCTTGACGCTGATGCCGCTGGAGTCCGCTCCGCCACGCAGCTCGATACGGTCTGGTGCTGCGATGAATCCACCGACGTCGACATTGCGTCCCTGACTATCCGCAGTCACACCGCCAATACTGACCTGTCGCTCCGAGGAAATCAAAACATCCGCACCAGTGCCACGAGCTTCCAGATGGCCCATCACAGCCACGGAATCCGTCGACTTCACATCGATCAGACCGCCCGTGGCACCGCGGCTTGTGAGCCCGCCAACTGTCGTAACCAGCACGCCAACACCTGACGCGTCGTCGCCGCCGTCGAGCAGAATCTGATCATCGGCCTCGATTGCACTGTTGACTCGCAGTCGGTCGCCAGACTTAATTGAAACGTCACCGCCGATTCCGATTGACTTCACAACGCCATCGATGTTGACTCGTTTCGCACCACTGATCGAGACTTGATAGGGATTTCCAGACTGCAGCGGATGAGCCGCATCGTGCGTTCCAACCGTAAAGCTTTCGACGCGTCCCGTGGCTGTTACGTCAACACTGATTCCATCGGAAGTTGTTGAACCACCGCTGACAAAAATCTGATCTTTGACCTGCAACCAGCCATCGATCACAACCTTACCGCCGGAGGTCACTCGCAGATCTGAGTTCGTGCCATCAACGTTGATATTGCCGAAAATTCGAACATCATTCGGAGCATTCAGTACCAGTTCCGTGTCGGCTCCCAGTGTTCGAAGGCTTCCGCCGATGAACATGCTGACGCCGTCAGGATCGGCCGCAGCCGAAAGAGTCATCGTGTTGCTGGCTGTGATGGCTCCAGGAACGTCAAGACCTCGTCCGGAAGTTACCGTCGCATTCGAGTTCACGCCGGTCTTGGTGTATTCACGAATGAAGACGAGCTGGCCGTTCATAGTCTCAGATCGCACTGAGATCAACACGCCGGCGATGATGCAGCCGTAGATGCCAACCCAGACCGGAGCAACCACAGTGATCACGCTGTCGGCCAGATCTGTATTGATGACGCCGC
>JANMEV010000430.1:0-7776 GCA_031377305.1 Planctomycetota bacterium
CACGTGGGAACAACCGGGAGGCGAGCCAGCTCCTGATATGACCAGCGGCCTACCTCCTCACGCAAGCAACAGGTTTGTTTACGAAGGAAATCCCGGAACTCATATGTGGTACGACGGAACTCCGCATCCGTGGGACTTTAAGCGTGTCTGGCATCTGGAACCGTCTTTGACAGATGTCGATACCGTCTATGCGGGCGTCGAAGATGCGGCCTTGTTTCGCTCAACCGACGGTGCGACAACATGGAAGGAATTGCCTGGGCTGCGAGATCAGCAAGGGTCGAAATGGCAGCCAGGAGCAGGCGGAATGGCGCTGCATACGATTCTTCTTGATCCTTCGAATCCTCAACGAATCTACGTCGCAATTTCCGCTGCCGGCGCGTTTCGAACGGATGATGGCGGGGTCACATGGAAGCCGATCAATCGAGGCCTGAAGTCAAAGTACCTGCCCGATCCGAATACCGAGATTGGCTATTGCGTGCACCGACTGGCTCTGCATCCGTCAAAGCCCGAGACGGTTTTCATGCAGCTTCACTGGAACATCATGCGAACCGACAACGCTGGAGAAATGTGGACGAACATCAGCGGCAACCTGCCGACAGACTTCGGATTTCCAATCGACGTGCATCCGCATGAGCCGGAAACCGTGTACGTTATTCCAATCACAAGTGACTCCGAACATTACGTTCACGAAGGTAAGTTGCGAGTCTTTAGAAGTCGCTCGGGCGGAACAGATTGGGAAGCGCTGACCAACGGACTTCCTCAGAAGGACTGCTATGTCAACGTCCTGCGAGACGCGATGGCAACGGATTCTCTGGACGAAGCTGGCATCTACTTTGGCACATCCGGCGGCCAGGTTTATGTGTCTCCTGATGGAGGCGACCATTGGAAGGCGATCGTTCACGACCTTCCCGGCGTGCTTTCTGTAGAGGTCCAAACGCTGCGATGACGACTAGCCGTGTTCGAGTGGAACTTCCATTTCATCTTCAAACGCTTGCCCGCACAAGCGCCGAGGTTTGTGTGGAAGTTTCTCATCCGGTGACAGCCGATTCAGTAATCGATGCGATCGAAGCTCGCTACCCGATGCTCTGCGGCACCATCCGCGACCACGTGACCAAACAACGGCGGCCGTTTCTTCGGTACTTCGTTTGCCAGCAGGACCTTTCGCATCAGGCTCCGGACGTACCGCTGCCTGACGCGATCGCCGACGGTTCAGAACCCTTCATCATCTGGGGCGCGTTGTCAGGCGGTTAGTTGACGCTCGACAATAGAACGACAAGGGAATGTCACCGCGCGAGGCCAATGCCAATCACTCTGCTCATAGTCGTCTTTCGCTCCGCGAAAGAAACGCAACTTTTGCGGAGCAAAAGGCGACTCTGAGGCAACAGAACCTTCAATGTGACTACCATTGAACGCGAGCCGTTTGGTGCGATGAAACCGGACGGCTCGCGCCGTGCCGTTGCGATTTTCGATGTCGGCGACTCATCTTTAACATTCGTTTTCCCAAGCCATGATGCGTATCAGTGTTGCGAATCGATAATCATGATCGGCAGCCGCTGGTTTCGCTCAAAACCGTCGATTGAAAGTACAACCTCTGCTCCGATTCGCAAGTCGAGCGATTCTCCGGCAAGAGCTAACGTCGTCGTATCGCTGTGAAGGTGCAGGATGCGAGCTCCGGAAGGCTGGAGCACCGTCGTCCGCACGGGATCGCAGATCATTGAGGCTCCGGCATCGACCACGCACCACTCCAGCGACGGACGTGAAAGGACCCGACACACCAGCGCCGCGGCCGGTGTTGCATCCGTTTTATCCGGCAACATCGCGACAGAATGGCATGGACTCGTCAGCACGGAAGTGACGGAACGGTGAGCAACAGACTCCGCAAGATGCGAAAAGCCGGTGACGATGTCGCGGCATGAAATCTTCTCAGCTTCAATCATCCGCTGACAGTGCAGCGCAACGCCGATCGCTTCGTCAAACGATAACGACCCTGATGCCTTATCCTGACTTCGTCGGCAGCCGCTGTCGTCGACATAGAGTCCTCGCAGATGCACTGCCGGAAGTTTTGCGGTGGCTGCAGCAAGTAACACAGAATCTGGCCCGGGGCGAATTCCTGACCCTTGTCGACCAAGGTCCACTCCAATCAGCACCTCGGCCGAAGCTCCAGCGGACAGCATTGAGTTCGACAACAACTCGGCCTGACGAAAATGATCCACAACCACCGACACGTGTGCCCGGGCCGCCAGAGTTGCAAGGCGTACCAAACTGTTAACGTCGACCACCGGGCGAGTCACAACGATCGTCTGAAAACCCGCGGCGACCAGATGCTCAGCGTCCTCAACAGATCGGCAACAGGCGTGTGACGTGTTTTCCCTAATCAATTGAAGGACCTGCGGTGGCATGACACCACTGAGCTGTGGCGTCCAGAGTTTGTTCGCTCCAGATACAATCGAACTAACTCGTGAGCAACACTCGGAAATCGTCGCGGGACAGAATTCCAGTCGAGGCGTGATCATGGAGTCGCCTCGATCTTCTTCTGAAGCTGATCGGCTCGCTCTTTGCGTGATGGCGATCCCCAGTCCGGGTGCAACACGCTGACCACACCAAGAATCCTCATCGCTTCCTTTCTGTCACCTTTGGCAGCAGAAAGTGCGGCCAATTGCAACGACGCTTCAAACCATCCTGCCTGCCCGGGTTTAGTCTTCTTCTGAACGGACTGCCAAAACTTGCTGCTGGTTGCCGATCCCGACTTTGCATCAACACTCGATCCGTCGCGAGTGACAACATCGACGAGCGCCGTCAGTTGCGTGTCAGAAAGCGGCATTGCCATCAGCGCGTCAAGTCGTGACTGATAGGCCGATGACGTTCCGCTGAGTTCGAACAGGCGTTTCAAAATCTGAAGTTCATCCAACTGATGATCGAAGTCGATGGCCTCGGAATTTCCCACACTCGGTGCGGTCACCAATTCCATCAGGAACAACGCCAACTGATTGTCACCGGGAACGCCCTTCGGCTGACCGGGCAACTGAATGAGAAGTTGTCGAACTGTCCTGAAGCGATTACCGAGCGACAAAGCCACGAGGAACTGACGCGACGAACTAAAAGTCGCCGGATCAGAGAGCTGTCGAAATGACGCCAGACAAATCAAGGCGTGACACAAGTTCGCGGTTCGAGCAACAAGCTTCTCCTGATCGGTCTCGGACGATGGATTCGCGTTCGTTAGGGATCCTTTGGAGTTGCTCGATGAGGATTCTTTTGAACTGGCAACGGGCTGATCCACAACACTAAGCAGAGCCAACAGTCGGCGAGCCTCCGCTTCCAACGTCTTCCAGTCGACGGCGGGTGATGCCGCATGACGCATCGAAAGCCCCAGCTCCTCAGTCTGCAGAACGGCGAGTAAAAGCTCGCGTTGTACGATCTCATCCTGTGCTGAATCGACGTTCGATCCGGGATCAGGCGTCGACGATCGTGCGGTGGTGGATTCAGTGGCAAATCGTTCTGACAATGCACTCAGTTCTTTGGCGAATGGTTCGGAATTCTGCACCGAAGACAACTTAGCCATTGCCTCCAGCAGATGGTCGCCTGCAAGACAGAGCAGTTCCAGCCGCTGCTCTGGCGGCAGAGTCGACGGCGTTTGAACAGCATCCGACGGCGATTTTGTCGGCTGCAATGCATCCAGCAATTCTTTGGCCGACGCTAAGGGATCAGTTGTTCGTAACAGCCTAGCTCGCCACTCCTTCGCCTTTGCGATCGTCACCTGGCCTTCGAACATTCGCACGTGTTCGTCGAGAGCGTTCTTGTAATCCGCTTCGGTCACACTCGAATTGGAGGCGGCATTGCCTGCGGGATTGGCTGCTGAATCCCACTGCTGACCTAACGAGTAGACTCGCAGCAAATCCGCTGCCGCCGCGCTGGACTGATCCTGAACCTCCAGAAATAGTTGCCGGGATTTTAGAAGGTCGACCGCCGCGGAACTCCAATCACGCTCACGAATCCCGAGGTTACCGGACTGCAGAAGCAGGCCCGCCAATTCACGAGGCCGCTTGGTGCCAAAGCGTTGAATCAGAACTTGCAGAGTCTTCTTAGCGGCTGGAAGATGGCCCTGGTCAACAAGAGCGGCGATCTCTTCCAAATCCGACGCGGCTTCGCTTCCCACCTGCTGCACTCGATCGAACCGATCTCCGATTCGCTGACAGCGTTCTCGCCAAACACCGCTGGTCAGCGCGAGCGTCTTTTCTTTTAGCAGCAAAAACTCATCTGCCGTCTTCTTTTTCAGCTCAACGCTCTGCGACGAATCCTCCAACTGATCCAGCAGTTCCATCAGTTGCAGCAAAGACTGAAACCTCGCCGTCTGCAACTCCTGTGTCAGTGCCAGCCCATTCTGCGATGCGTTGACGAACTCCTGCAAAGCTTCTGATGGCTGCCCCTGTTCCAGCAACGATCGAATCTTCAAAGCGGATACGGAAGAACGATCTTCGTCGGTTGACGCTGAGGAAAGCAGATTGCCCAACTTCAGGTTGAACGCTGCAAAGTCATTCTGGTCGATCTGAATTTCCGCCAGCAGCAATCGAATGCGAAATCGCAATGAGTCGTCCGTCGTCGACTTCAGCAATTGCTCGGCGAGCACCTTGGCCTGGTCACGTTGAGGAACCGATTGAGCATCTTGCACCAGCCTTGAGCGGGCCAGCAGTATCCGGGCCAATGCGAACCGAATGCGATCTTTGGAACCACGAGTCACATCCGGATCGAGGTCGCGTCGAAGCTGTTCGATCTGCTTTGAAAGAGTCTCCGCAAGTTCCTGTCCCTGAGCGATGGCGTCCAAAGCAAACTTCGTACTGACTCGCAGTGTTCTTGGCACAGGCGCAGGCTCAGTAGTCGTTGCTTTGTCTAACGTAAAACGAGATCGAATCGTCTCTTCCATCACTCCAATCACGGTCAGCAGTTCGATCTGCCGAACTCGCAACTGGATGTCCATTTCCGGCGTGGGCGAATCTGCCTTAAGGAAGTCGGTGATTCGTTGTGCCGCAAGACTGACCATTTCGTTACGACTGTCTTCCGCAAGGTGCCATGCATGCTGCTGGCTGCATTCGGAAAGCACGAGTTCCCATTCAGCTCGATCATCAACATTGCTGGCACTTTTCAGATGCTCTTCGCAAAACTGCTCGGCCAAAGCAAAGAACCCGCGATCCAGTAACTGCTGAACGAACTCACGTTCGCCATCCGCCAAATCCCCGCGCGCTGGGGCTGCGGCAACCGTCAGAAGCAAAGTCAGCGGAAGAAGGATGTTTCGAAGTGAACGCAGGGAGTCCATCCCGCAAGTTTACCGCAACCGGATTCTGGTGTCGCTTTTGTCGCGAAAAGATTCACAGACGGCTCCGGTCTGGTACCATGGACGAAACTGAATTCTGCCGAATGAACTCGTTCGGCGGTTCAATGCTGACCGTCTTATGTGAACTCGCGGTGCCTGGGAGAACTTTTCGATGTTGTCACAATCGGTAGTTTCTCGTCGAAGTCTTCTGCAAAACGCAGGGTGCGGAGTCGGTCTGTTAGGCCTTGCCGGGCTTCTCCGCGATCAGGGGCTGCTTGAAACTGCGTCTGCTGACGACGGCCTTGGCAATCGCTCACTGAATCCGCTCGCGCCGCAGCCGGGACACTTCGACGCCAAAGCAAAGCGAGTCATCTGGATCTTTATCAACGGTGGTCCAAGCCCTGTCGATACATGGAACTATCGCCCTGAGCTGACAAAGTGGAACGGAAAATCGATCCGCGAATTCGACTCGGGCTTCCAGAATACGACGGGCTTCTTCAAGGATTCGGTTGGCCAGTTGATGCAGTCGCCGTTCAAGTTCACTCCGCGCGGTGAATGCGGCAAGATGGTGCCGGATATCTTTCCTCACCTTGGCGAACACGTCGACCGGATGGCGGTGATTCAATCTGGCTACACAGAATCCAACAACCATTCGCCAGCGCTGTTCGCGATGAATACGGGCTTCGCTCGAATGGGCTTTCCCTGCGTCGGCTCCTGGGTGACTTATGGCCTTGGCAGCGAAAGTGCCAACCTGCCCGGCTTCGTCGTCATGAGCGATCCGAAAGGGCGAGGACTTCCGAAAGGCAACGCAGCCAATTGGAGCGCTGGATATCTTCCCGGCGTTTATCAGGGAACGTATCTGCGTCCTCAGGGAGAAGCGATCGACAATCTTGTGCGACCTGCGTCACTGACTGAGGCGGCTCAACGGAATGAACTGGATCTGTTGAAGCAGCTCAACCGAATGCACGAAAATCAACATCAGGCCGATTCTGAATTGGCCGCGCGGATCGAAAGCTTTGAACTCGCCTTTCGAATGCAGTCTGCCGCGCCGGAAGCATTGGATTTGGCGAAGGAACCGAAACACATTCAGGATTTGTACGGCATCGGCGATGAGCAGTGCGATCACTTCGCCAGACAGTGCCTGACTGCTCGCCGACTGGTCGAACGTGGCGTGAGGTTCGTTCAGATTTACTCCGGCGGAATGGAGAATCAGCGTTCATGGGATGGCCACAGCGACATTGAAGGTAATCATCGCCAGTTCGCTGGCGAAACCGACAAACCGGTTGCCGGCTTGCTCAGCGACATGGCCGCCAGCGGACTTTTGAACGACACGCTGGTGATCTGGTGCGGAGAATTTGGCCGCCTGCCAATCGCTCAAACCGGCGACAAACCAGGCCGCGACCACAACCCTCACCACCTGTGCGCATGGCTGGCCGGCGGCGGCGTGAAAGGCGGGATCAGCTACGGCAACTCAGACGATATCGGCTACAAGTCGGTCGAGAATCGCGTTCACATCAACGATCTTCACGCGACGATTCTGCATCTGCTCGGGATGGATCACGAACGTCTCACGTACAAGTACAATGGTCGACGGTTCCGACTCACAGACGTAGCCGGCAAAGTCATTCAGGACATTATTGCCTGAGTTCGATTCGTCTTCGAACGATTCTCAAAGCCGTCGTTTCTCTGCTGGCTTTTGAGTCTTCCCCGATCAGCAAATCAACGGGGACGCTGAAACGCGTCCCTGGCTAATCGATACAAAACATGCCGTTGCAGGGCGTGCCCGGCGGGAACCAGAGGATGATCGAAGTCCTCGTCGCGATTGCAGGTCATGCCAAGCTTTTGCATGACTCGCTGTGACCGAGTGTTGACGATCGCCGTCATGGAAATGATCTCGTTCAGTCCGATCGTCTCAAACCCAAACTTCAGAGCCGCCTCCGCGCCTTCGGTCGCGTAGCCTTGTCCCCAGTATTCAGCCATCAGTCGCCAGCCGACCTCGACGCACGGCGTGAAGTGAGCGTCAAACCGAGGCACCGCGAGCCCAATGAAGCCCGCAAACGCCGTGACTCCGGGAATCTCCACCGCCCAATATCCAAACCCATGCATCTCAAAATGCGTCCTGATCCGTCCCCGCATCGCCTGACAGTCTTCACGCGAAAGAAACGACGGAAAGAACTCCATCACTCTCACATCGTTGCTCATCTCCACCAACGGCTCAAGATCCTCATCCCGCCAGGAACGCAGCAGCAATCGACGCGAACGGATTTCAACGAGCTGTGGCAACATTGTGGATCCAATTGGCTCAATGCATTTGCGGGGCATCAACGAAAGTTGTCTCAACCGCCACGGGGACTCGTGTCACCTGCATGCATCCGTTAGGGTCTGCGCGGGGCCGCTTATCCCGGCATTGCCACCTTGCATGGTCGTAGGCACGGCACGGGCGTGAACTTGTGAGGTGCAAGTCCCCTGTA
>JANMEV010000374.1:0-11640 GCA_031377305.1 Planctomycetota bacterium
TCGGGATCAGGCGCGTCCGCGACATTCGCGGCTGCGTGCGGGGCCCCCTCATCCGGCCTGCCGGCCACCTTCTCCCCCGATTTCGGGGGAGAAGGGACAGAGTTGAAGCGGCGATCTTCGCGCGATCGGCCAAGTTCATCATTCACGGCGGAAGAGAGCTGCTTCGCCACTTGAGTCAACGTTCGCACGGCGTTGCGGTTGATCTCGCCGCAGGGAGATATCGTTTGGCCAGTTTGCAGAAAGTCTTCCACCGCGAACAAACGATCGAGCACATCCGATCGTGAACGATGCATCGCCGTCGTGCGGATCGGAGCACTGCGACCTGCGCGATCCGCGGCGGGGCCTCTCAGGAATGGATCTCGTTCCGACAACATGGCCGCCATCAGCGCGGCTCGGTCGGGTTGACCGAGCCGATGGGCCTCAACCAGCAATCGTCCGATTCGCGGCGACACGGGAAATCGAACCAAAGTCTTTCCGAGCGATGTCACACCTGCGCCGTCGACCGCTCCCAGCAAACGCAACAACTTGACGGCGTGTTCCAGCGACGCGGATGGCGGAGCTTCGAACCAGGGAAACGCGGCGATGTCCGTTTCGCCCCAGGCATAGAGTCGCAAAACGGCGGCTGACAGGTCGACTCGATGCAATTCAGCCGCATCGAAATCAGGCCGACGGCGATGCGACGCTTCTTCCCACAGTCGCAGACAAACTCCCGGCTGAGTTCGCCCGGCTCGCCCCGCGCGCTGATCGGTCGACGCTTTGGAAACCGGGGTGAGTTCCAGTCGATCGAGCCCGATGTCGGAGTCGAATTGCATCTGACGAGCGAGCCCCGTGTCGACAACGGCCGTCACTCCTTCGATCGTCACCGACGTTTCAGCGACGTTCGTCGAAAGCACAATCTTGCGTTTGCCGCACGGAGCCAGCACGCGATCCTGATCCTCCGGAGTCATGTCACCAAACAGCGTGAAAATCTCCAGGCTGTGTCGCCGCGCGAGCGGTTCGAGTTCGCTGCGAGTCTTCATGATTTCGCCGACGCCGGGAAGGAAGACCAGCACGTCGCCATCTGTTTGCTGAAGCACCGTTTCGATGCCGCTGGTGGCCAACTCGGTGATGTGTTGTCGTTCGACTCGGCGAAGATAATCGATCCGAACCGGATGCAGGCGGCCTTCGCTTTCGACAATCGGGCAGTCGCCGAGATATCTCGCGATGCTGGTCGGATCGAGCGTCGCAGACATCACCACGATCTTCAGTTCTGGTCGCACCGTCTGCTGAACTCGCCGCACCATCGCCAGCGCCAGATCACTGTCGAGCCGACGTTCGTGGAACTCGTCGAAGATAACGATATCAATGCCGTCCAGAAACGGATCGTCCTGAAGTCGTCGCAGCAACACTCCTTCGGTTACGACCAGGATGCGAGTGTTGCGACTGACGGACTCTTCGAAGCGAACTCGGTAGCCGACGCTCTGGCCGACTCGCTCGTTGCACTCAAACGCCATCCGCCGCGCGGCGGTTCGAGCGGCGATGCGGCGAGGTTCCAGCATCACGATCTGTCCAGTGGGAGCCAATCCGGCGGCGAGCAGAGCAGGGGGCACGCGGGTCGTTTTGCCCGCACCGGCCGGAGCTCTCAGCACAACGCCGTTAATGCCGCGAAATGCGGCCACTAGCCGTGGCAGGACGACATCAATCGGAAGAGGAGACAGCATGGATAAAGGAAATCTGCGGGTTGTACGGCCTGTTAACTGGGAGCTGGAAGGAACTTATCCAGGTGGTAATCACTGTTTCAGAAAGCACTTGCGACGATTCTACGCCGAACGTTCAGATGCTCGGAAATTCACCGAACAGAGTTTGCATTCAACGACGATCGGGGGAAAATGACCAGACAAATTGGGTGGCCTCAGCGTTCTCCTGACTGGCCGACAATTTTGTTTGGGTGATTTTGTGGTCAGGAGCGACAGAACAGAAGCGTCGTCGGCCATGTTCTCATGGCTTTGGTGGACCGAGTGTGGATTGTGAACGCAGTCGCGGCAGCTCCTTGCTGGCCTGAAAACCTGTGCGACGATTTTGCAGGAGTTTTCGCGTGAGTATCGGACGATCTTCTATGTTTCGAACGTTGATGCTTCACGCAGCGTCGATTTCCCTAGTGCTCACAGCGTCTGTCGCTTCCAGCCAACATGTCGATGCAGACGAAGCAGCGTTGAAGGCCATCCAGGCTCAGAATCCCGGGGTCGTCATCGCGCAACCAGCAACATCCACCCCTGTCGACGGCACTGCGGCAACACCGACGACGCCCGGAACAGCGGCGCCGGGAACAACACCGGCTGCCGCGACACCGGACGCAGCCGCAGCAGCCGGGGGCGCTCAGGGTTCCGTCAAACGTCCGACAGCCGAAAAGTATGTTCCGCAGCCAATCGACCAGGAGATTCGGAAGAACCCCGACGGCAAGATCGCGTTCAACATCAAAGGTCAACCATGGGAACCAGTGCTGCAGTGGATCTCAGACGCGTCGGCGCTGTCCTTGGACTGGCAGGAGCTGCCTGGTGATTCGCTCAATCTGATCACCACTCGCGACTATACGATGGAGGAAGCTCGTGACTTGATCAACCGTCACCTGCTCAGCCGTGGTTACTCGATGATCGTCAACGGCGAAGTCATGTCGATCGTCAAAGTCAAGGACCTCAACCCTGCTTTGGTGCAGCGAGTGAAACCCGACCAACTGGCGAAGCTGCCGGATCACACAATCTGCAAGGTGTCGTTTGACCTGGACTGGCTGATTGCGGATGAAGCCGTTGAGGAACTCAAGCCGATGCTGAGTTCCGCTGGGCAGATTCACAAGCTCAGTCGGACGAATCGTCTGGAAGTCATCGACACGGCAATCAGTCTCCGCCATCTGTGGGAGCTGATTGAATCCGAGCAATCCAAGGACGGCGAAGAACAGCTTGTGCGAGCCTTCCACATCAAGCATCGACGAGCCGACGATGTCATTCGAATGCTGCGAGAACTGCTCAAGCTGCAGGACCCCGGAGCCGGGGCTCCTGTAAGCGGCATGGACCCGAACATGGTCATGCAGATGATGCAGCAAATGCAGCAAACGATGCAACAGGCCGCCGCTCAGGCCGGTGCGGCAGGAGGAGCAGGCGCGAAGGCGAAGATTGAAACTCGCCTGGTTCTGAATCAGCGAGAGAACATGATTCTGGCTCAGGCGTCGCCCGACCAAATGGCGGTCATCGAAAAAGCAGTTGAGCAGATCGACGTGGAGACTGGCGGCGATCGAACTCTGCTGGACAACATCAACCGTATGAAAGTGTACCGGCTGGAATCCATTGATCCCCAAACGCTGGCCGATCTCCTGCAGCAGCTCGGCGACATGGATCCCTCAACCGTTCTGAAAGTCGACAAGCAGAAGCGTCAGATCATCGCCTGGGGCACTCTGGCGGATCATCTCACCATCACAACGCTCGTTGAGAAGCTTGACCAGTCGTCCCGCAAGATTGAAGTCATTCCACTTCGTCGTCTGGACGCAGAATACGTTGCCGGGACGATCCGGATGCTGATGGGCAAAGAAGAGGAAAAAGAAGATAACTCCATGTCACGGCGGTATGGCTATTTTGATTTTGGCATGATGAACCAGGAATCCAAAAAGGAGCCAGTGTTTCGAGTCGAAGCAGACACGGAAAACAATCGCCTGCTGGTCAACGCAAACGCGATCGAAATGGAAGAGATTCGCGACCTGCTGATCAAGCTCGGTGAGCTGCCAAATCCCAACGCAGCCGCGGAAACCGTTCGAGTCTTCGATCTGAATCCTGATGAAGACATGCAGGACTTCAAGGAGCAGCTTCAGCGATACTGGCGACGAGGCAACCGGATTGAATTTGACCTTCCCGAACCGCCGCCGCAGGATCCATCAGAAGAGGTCGAAGGCAAAGACGAGACTCCGAAGGAAGACAAGCCTCAGCAAAAGCGTTTGGGCACAGATCCGACGACGGCCATTCCTAAGGATCAGCGATCTCGAGCTTCACTGGTCAACGTCTGGCCAAAACCGACTGCTCAGAAAGCGACTCGCCCCGGCACCAAGCTGGATGACCTGCTCGCTGCTCATGCGGCAATAGCCAAACAGCGAGCGGCCGAATCGGCTCCGGTGCTAACGGGAATGTTGGACGAAAAATCCGCCGATGAGCCCAAGACCGCGACCGACGTGCAGGCGACGTCATCCAGCGATGAAACGCCCGTCGATGCCCCGCCGGAAGGCGAAGACGGCGATGAACCACTGCCAAAGATCAGCCGCGAGCTCATCGAAAAGCTGCGTCGCCAGTTGGATTCAGAAGGGCCTGCTTTGAAAGCGAAAGAACTCAACGGCGCAGACACTGTTATGGAGAAGCCACCAGAAGTCGAGCCCGTCCCAGCGCCACTTCAATCAGCAAACCGGTCGACTCCGATCAAGATCTCAATGACACCGGACGGTAAGTTAGTCGTCAGCAGCAATGATCCGGAAGCACTGGCCGAAATGGAAGAACTGATTGCTCAAATCGCCACACCTCGTCGAACCTTTAAGGTCTTTCGACTGAAGTACGCCACTCCGTCATGGGTGACGCTGAACTTGAAGGACTTCTTTAAGGAAGAACAGGACACCAAGGCCGGCGGCATCGAGTACGATCCCTGGTTTGGATTCATGCCGTCGCAGAAAAAGAAAACGGGGCCGCGAACCCTGTCCAGGCGTCGCCAGCCTCAGTTCATTTCGGATAACTTCACCAGCACGATTCTTGTACGGGATGCCGACGCCAAGCAGCTGGCAACGATCGAAGATCTGATTGCGATCTACGATATCCCGGAACCTTCGGATTCGCGTTCGATGCGAGTCACCACGATCTTCCGCCTGCAGCACGCCAGCGCAACGTCGGTGGCAAATGCGGTGAAGGAAGTGTTTCGAGACCTGCTGAGTTCCAACGACAAGGCTCTGGAAAAAGACGACAAGGGCCAGCGACAGGGTAGCGGCGGACTTGTGACATTTCTTCCCGGTGGCCCCAAGAAGGAAGGCGCTGGCGGCGAGGAAGAGGAACCGATTCGCTTCAAAGGTCTGCTGTCGATGGGCATCGATGAATCGTCGAACACGCTGATCGTTTCGTCCGCCGGAACACTGATGGACACCGTCACCGAGATGATTGAATCGCTCGACAAAGCAGCCGACTCATCTTCCGTGGTTCAGGTGATCCATCTCGACAAAACGGTGGACATCGCTCTCATCCAGGAGCGCCTTCGAGAACTAATGAAGGCGCCTGAACCCAAAGGTCAGCAGCCCGGTCAACAACCAGGCCAACCCGGGCAGCCGGGACAACCAGGCCAACCGGGTGCCGAAGCGGCCGCTGCTGCTGCGGCCGCCGCTGCAGCGGGTGGACAATAAACGGCTTTCAAACGTAGGTTGGACATTCCTGTCCGACAGTGCTTCCATTGGCAGGAATGCACACCCTACGTTGAACGCGTCGTCGCGATCAACGCACGTCGTCCCGCTTGAAGTGCGGGTTCTGGATGATGCAGAATTGGTTGCCGAATGGATCGAGCACTGACGCGACAAGGATGCCTCCACCAACGTCCTTGAGCGGTTCGTGGATGCGGGCACCAAGGTTTTCGAGGCGGGCAAGTTCCTCTTCGGCGTTCTCCACTCCCCAGTACGCTTGTACTCCCGCGGTCGAAGCATGACCGTCGGGAATCAACCCGAGCTCAAAACCGCCGACCGAAAATCCGACGTAGTACGGCTCATCAAAATAGGGCTCGCACTGCACGACCTGACGATACCAGTCTTTCGCAATCGCAAGGTCCGGAGCTGGGTAGATGGCCGTTCGTAATCCAAGAATCATTGTGGTCTCATTTTTCGACAGACATGCGACGAGTTGGCACGTGGTTTGGCGACAGCATATTCAAATTCATTCTCAAGCTTGAAGGGCCCATGCCATTGTACGAACGCCTGAAACAAAATGCTCGCCCCATGGGAGCCGCCACGACGGGGCTCGTCCCCGTCGTGCGATGATCATCACCAGAAGCGAGGTTGGGCAACTGTTTTCGCCACTGACGGAGCTTGCCTCCGTAGAGCGATGATCATAGGAATCACGGCTCCTTCCGGGCGAGCCGCAAGGTGGCCAACGAAATTGTTGCAATCCCTTCTGGTTTTGAACACTGCTCGACGGGGACAAGCCCGCGCCGTGGCAGGACCGGTGACATCAGGACTTTAACAATTCTACTTTCGAAGCGGCGCCGTCATCACCGCTAAACACGCGGCGGCGGCGGTCGCGACGTTGAGTGATGGCACAGGTCCAAGCCGCGGCAGCGAAACCAGTTGGTCGCATCGCTCGCGAGTCAGTCGACGCAGGCCAGTGCCTTCATTGCCAAGCACCAACATCCAGTTGCGATCTCGCTGCACGGTATAGATCGATGAATCCGCACGCTCGCAGGTGCCCAGAACCCAGATCTGATTCTCCTGAGCCTTCTCCATGGCCTGAGCCAGATTCGCCACGATCGAAAACGGCACGTGCTCAGCGCCGCCCGCGGAAACATCGCAGACCGTCGCATTCACCGAAGCACTGCGGTCTTTGGTCATGATGATGCCGCGAACTCCAAAGAACCCGGCCAGGCGAAACAAGGCGCCCAGATTTTGAGGATCCTGAACCTGATCCAGAGCCAGCCATAGTCCCGGCGACGGTCCGTCCGCGTTCCACAGAATCTCCAGAGGCAACGGCGAAGGCGGTTCGACGGTTGCAGATCCGGCGCCGGTCCGTTCCGTGTCTCGGCCACCTTTTTGACCTCGCGGATCCGGGGCACCGACCCGCACGGGGATCTTGTTCTGATTAGCCAAGTCCAGCACCGCATCCCAAGCATCGCCGGGATTTTCTGAATGCACATGGACCAGCTTTACAGCCTTCGGACGAACCTCCAGCGCGGCCTTGATACTGTGAGGATTGCGAAGTTCCAGCATGATGAATCTTATGAAGAAAGGGGGCGTCCTGAACACGGATCACAAACTCCGGAAGCGTACCGGGAAGCTGAGGCAGTTGCCACGAGAAGTCGTCGCTGGCCCGCGAAATGCCGCCCTTCGAAGAACCGGGAAAATGCTGCTCGCCGCCCGCTGAAGCTCGCATCTGTGGGGAATCACGAACGATTCCGCGAGTAGGTCCTTTCTGCCGGAAAGCACTTTCGCCGAATGGCGAACCTGCGCGACGCGAGATTGAAATGGCAGGCCGATTCAGGCGGTTGTCGTGCACTCAGGTCGCGACGACGTCGCGAAGTCCCGCTCGGCAAACGAGACCTACCAAAACCGCCATTGCACCCGCTTCTGCCGGGGATTTCCGAACGGCGTTCCTGAGTTCACCCGTCTTCTGTATCATTCCGGGTGGTGCAGCGGACGCGCGAGGAAAACGCGGGCGTGAGTAAGATCAAGAGTAAGAGTAGGATTATGAGTGAGTAAACGAATAGAGAGTCATCACTTAGTGCTGAGACGACTTTTTCAACATCATCTTTCAACCGACACGCTCCCATGACTGACTTCGAAAAGCTTGGCCAGTTTTATCTTGGCAAGATTCACGATCTTAAATCGGGCGTCACGTCGCCTGATCAGTTTGTCACCTATGACGCAAAGGACCTGACAACTCATGCGGTCTGCGTGGGCATGACGGGCAGCGGCAAGACGGGCTTGTGTCTGGCTCTGCTGGAAGAAGCGGCCATCGATGGCATTCCGGCGATCTGCATCGACCCCAAAGGCGACCTCGGAAATCTGATGCTGGCGTTTCCAAATCTTCTGCCAGCCGACTTTCAGCCATGGGTTGATCCTCAGGAAGCCAGTCGCAACGGAATGACCGTTCCGGAGTTTGCCGCAAAGACGGCCGACACCTGGAAGAAAGGCCTGGCCGACTGGAATCAAACGGGCGAACGCATTCAGCGATTTCGCGATGCGGCGGAAGTAGCCATCTACACTCCGGCCAGCAACGCAGGTCGACCAATCACAGTACTCAAATCCTTCGACGCGCCGAACGATCAGGTTCGATCGGATTCCGACGCGCTGCGAGGCCGTATCATGTCGGCGGTCTCCGGATTGTTGGCTCTGCTGCAGATTGATGCGGATCCGATCAGCAGTCGCGAACACATTCTGCTGTCGAACGTGCTTGACTACTATTGGCGAAGCGGTAACAACGTCGACATGGGAACGCTGATTCGAAGCATCCAGCAGCCACCATTCAACAAGGTCGGCTTTTTGGATCTGGAGTCCTTTTATCCGTCATCCGATCGTTTCAAACTGGCGATGACGCTGAACAATCTGCTGGCGTCACCGAGCTTTGCAGCGTGGCTGGAAGGCGAACCGCTGGACATTCAGCAGTTGCTTTACACGCCGGCCGGAAAGCCTCGCCTGGCGATCATTTCGATCGCTCATCTTTCCGATCAGGAGCGTATGTTCTTCGTCACAATTTTGCTGAACGAAGTCCTGTCCTGGATGCGAGCCCAGACAGGCACGTCCAGCCTTCGAGCGATCCTCTACATGGACGAAGTGTTCGGCTACTTTCCGCCGACCGCCAATCCACCGTCAAAGCTACCGATGCTGACTCTGCTGAAACAAGCACGAGCGTTCGGGCTGGGCTGCGTGCTGGCGACACAGAATCCTGTCGACCTCGATTACAAAGGTCTGTCAAACTGCGGAACCTGGTTCCTCGGCCGGCTACAAACCGAACGCGACAAGATGCGAGTGCTCGAAGGGCTCGAAGGAGCCGCCGCGTCGACCGGTTCGACGTTTGACCGACAGAACATGGAACAGATTCTCGCGGGTTTGGGAAGCCGCGTGTTCCTGATGAACAACGTCCACAACGACGCACCGATCGTGTTCCGCAGCCGCTGGGCGCTGTCGTATCTGCGAGGCCCCGTGAGCCGTCAGCAGATCGAAGTCCTGATGGCACCGCTGAAGGGTTCGACTCCCGCAAGTTCATCACCGGCGCAGGTCATGATGAATGCGTCTCCGGCGGCTCAGCGATTCTCCGCGCCGCTGGCTGAACTGCCAAGTCAGCCAACACGACCCGTGTTGCCGCCGGGAATTGCCGAGTTCTTTCTTCCAGCCCACGTGCAGGCCGACCAGTTTGTTTATCGCCCGGCACTGCTGGGTCAGTCTCGCATCCATTTCATCGATGCGAAGAACAACATCGACCTGTGGGATCCCGTCACGTTGATTCGACTCGCGGGCGATTCAATCCCGGCCGATCCCTGGATAGAAGCCGATGAATGGGACGAAGCCGACGTTCCTCAACTGCTTCCCGAACCTGAAATTGCCAACGCCACGTTTCGCGAACTGCCGGCGGAGATGACTCAGAAGAAGCCGTACGTGACATGGACGACTGCTTTGAAGAACCATCTCTATCGCGATCGCAAACTGATGGTGCTTACGTGCGAAGAGTTGAAGCAAACGTCGCAGCCAGGTGAATCTGAAGCCGACTTCCGCATTCGGCTGCTGCACGCCGCTCGTGAAGAACGCGATCGACTGGTCGAAAAACTGCGTCGCAAGTACGCGACCAAATTCGGCACGCTCGACGACAAGATTCGCCGCGCGGAGCAGAAGATCGAAAAAGAGAAGCAGCAAAAGTCGACCAAGACGCTGTCAACAGCCGTCAACATCGGCACAAGCATCCTCGGAGCCTTCTTCGGTCGCCGCATTGCGTCGGCCACGAACGTCACTCGTGCTGGCTCGGCCATTCGATCGGCGACCAATCTCTCTGGTGAATCAACCGATGTCCGTATCGCGGAAGAGCAATACGCCACATTGCTCCAGGAACGCGAAGAACTCAACGCAACAGTGGAATCCGAAGCCAATGAGATCGTCCATCAGTTCGACACCGACGTCATGAAGTTTGACAGCCTCGAAGTCACTCCTCGCAAAACCGACACCGCCGTCGACCGAGTCGCACTGCTCTGGTTGCCGTTCGTGGAAGACACTGCTGGGAATATTCATCGCGCGTTTTGATGATGAAAACAAACCACCGCCGACGGAGCGGCGGGTGTACTGTAAACCCGCCGCTCCGTCGGCGGGAATCTCTGAAGCTCCTCAAAGTGAACCGGGTACGATTCGACACGATGTCCCTCCTCAAAGCTCGCCAACTTCTTGAATACGCTTTCTTCCTGACGATGCTCTTCGTCGTGAAGTGTCTTCCCGTGCGCGCCACAGTGGCTATAGCAAATGGCATGGCGTGGTTCGTGCATCATGTGGTGCCAAAGAAGTGGACTCGGTACGCGATCTCGCGAGACAACCTGCGGCAGGCGTTTGGTGAATCCACGCCGGACAAGGACATCGATCGCATCATCCACGGAATGTGGCGGCACCTGTTTCGCATGGTGTGCGAAATGGTCCAGTTGCCTCGCCGATTTCGCCTGGCCACCTGCGCGGAAGTCCTGGACTTTGAACGACGCAACGACTGCGTGCGAGCGTTATGCTCGGGTCGGCCGGTGTTGTTTCTGGGAGGCCACTTTGGCAACTGGGAAATCAGCGTCAACACGTTCGGGCACTTCGGATTTCCCATGGGCGTCGTCGCAAGACCGCTGGACAATTCGTATCTGCACAAGTGGTTCAAAGACTTTCGCGAGTCCACCGGGAACTCGTTGATTCTGAAGCACGGAGCGGGTTCGGAACTGTCCGAAATCATGGAACAAGGCGGCATGGCATCGCTGCTTTGTGATCAGGACGCCGGTCGAACGGGCGTCTTCGTCGACTTCTTCGGTCGTCCAGCTTCTACGTTCAAGTCCATCGCGCTGCTGGCGCTTCAGTACAACGCACTGGTTGTGGTGGGAGGTGCGTTTCGTTTGCCCGATGCGGCTCAGCGAGACGCTCGCTGGGTGCGGTTCAACCTGGCGACTCAGGATGTCATCGATCCGGCCGACTATCAGGGATCGAACGGCATCGCCGAGCTGACTCAGCGGTTTACATCGTCGCTGGAGGATCTCATCCGCAAAGCGCCGGAGCAGTATTTTTGGGTGCATCGCCGCTGGAAATCGCCGCCCGATATTCGTAAGCGAAAACGAGAAGCGGCGGCGGCATGAGTTCAGAGAACGCACCGTCGGACTTGTTTCCTCTGCGACTGTCCGACTTTGAATACTACATGCTGACGGATGACCGGCCGTCGCATCCGATGGTCTTTCTGATGACCGTCCACTTGACCGGCACATTCAGCGAACAGCCATTTTGGGAATCTCTGGATGAGTTGCTGTCGGCTCACCCGCTGCTCGATTGTCGTATTGAAAACGTGGCCGGAAAAGGCTGGTGTTGGGTCCGCATGGAAACTCCCCGCGATGTGTTGTCGTGGGAATCGGCCGACGAAAAATCAGTGCAAATACATCAGCCTGAAGTCCGCGAGATTGATGTTCGCAACGTGCGAGGCATTCACGTCAGCGTGCTGGCGTCGGCCAATCACGCTCATCTGTCGCTGTATCTTCATCACGCCTGCTGCGATGGGATCGGCGCGATACAGCTCGTCGGTGAACTCTTCGCGAGATACGGGCAGAAGACGGCTGCAGACGGCGCAAAGAAGCCTGAGTTCGAAGTCGTCGACCCCGAGCTGCTCCGGCTGCGGGAAAACTACGAGTCGGGTGAATCGGCTGCCGTTCGCCAGAAGAAATCGGTTTGGAAAATCG
>JANMEV010000410.1:0-7679 GCA_031377305.1 Planctomycetota bacterium
CAACTTCATGTTCTTCAGTTGTTCCTTCAGGAATTCAGGAACTGACGGCAAGCTATTAATTGTTTCTTTTCTTCCGCTGCCTTGTTGATCTCCTGAACCCGGATTTTGCATGGAGCCATTTCTCGAGAGCGGCGTGCCTTGAGGTGACTCGTTCATCGATCGATCATTGAGACCTGGCGAGCGACCTGGACTCCCGCGATTCTCTTCGCGGCCCTGAGCAGCACCTTCAGTGCCCGTACCTGGCGCACTTTGTTGCTCGGCCATTTGCCCCAGTAGATCCTGAAGTTTGTTTAACGCGGCGGCCTGGTCTTCCGCGCTGCCGTTAAGTTTGCTGTCCAGATCCTGCAAGGAGCCATTCTGTGCCCCATTGAACGGCGCCGGAGCGGTACTGGGTTCCGCTGGCTGTGGAAGTTCCGGGAGATTTGGAAGAGGTCGCTGGGAGTTATCTGAAGGAGGCGTCGCAGATGGTTCCTGCGGAGTGATTTCCGGCGAGGCACTTTCGTCTCCTGTTTTCGGCTCGTTATCCAGCGATCGTGGCCGCGTAGAGCCGTTCTTGCTCTTCTGAGAAACGCCCGGCGATCCCCCTCGATCCTTGCGCCGAAGCGGTTGGGGATGCGGAGGCTCAGACTTTGGCTGTCCGCTTTCCGAAAGGTTTGCACCGTTCGGCTTCGGCGAGGAAGGGTTCGCATTCGGCGGCTCGTTGCCAGACGGGCTGTCCTGCGGCCGGTTCGGTGCGGCGTTCCCAGCAAGCCCTTTCAGGAAATCCTGAAGCCGCTTCATCGAAGAAGGCGGCAACTGAGGGGGTTGTTCTTCGTCGCCGTTTTTGGAACTCTCTCCCTCGCCGCGGTCTTGTTGCACAGGATCACCCGGCGATGGAGAACCCGGTGATGGATCACCCGGTGACAAAGGACTCGGTGCCGGAGTATTTTGCGATGGCGACTTGGCCGGGGATTCATTGCCATCCCGGTCTCGCGGACGCAACGTTTCGTTCATTGGCGGCATACGAGGCCGCGAAGGGTTTTCTGAACTGTCCGCGTCGGCAGGAGGCAGCACTCCGTCCTTAGAAAACTGTTTCAGTAACTCTCGCATCTGCTGTTGAACCGCGGGATTCTCCATCGCCTGCTTGAGCTGTTCAGGTGGAATGGAATTGAGATTGGGCGGCACAAAACCAGGCGGAAGCTGGTCGCGCAGGTTCTTGAGCACATTTTGTAACTGTGAAAGTTGTTGTGGATCAAATGGTAGCTTTGCATCCGTCGGCGAGTCGGGCTTCGACTCGGGCGCATCTTTCGACGCTGGCGCATCCTTCGGCTGTGGCTGCTGACGACGAGATTCGATCTCGGACCGAAGCTTTTTCAAAAGCTCCATTTGTTGGTTCAGATCGGGCAGCTGCCGTTGCGGAAGCGGCAGCCGTCTTTGTGACGGATCGTCCTCGTCAGCTCGTGTTGATGGTGCGAAACCTGCGCACAACGCCACAGCAGCCAACAACGAAACACGCAGAATTCGGAAAGCCATAATGTGTGCTCTTGAATCTGAACTGCGGAACCTGATCACGCCGTGTGAATCGTGGAAATTCTGTTGACAAATCAACACTTTATTTCGGCAACCCTTCGTTCAGCGGCTGCAGGTCTTTGGGCACAAAGAAACCGTCCTTGCGAATCAGTTCGCCGTCAAACCAGATCTCACCACCGCCGTAGTCGGCCCGTTGAATCAGTACAAGGTCCCAGTGCACTCGGCTGCGATTTCCGTTGTCGGCTTCGTCGTACGCGTTGCCGGGAGTGAAATGGAAAGATCCGCCGATCTTCTCATCAAACAAGGTATCCAGCATCGGGTGCAGAATTCGGTTGTTTGTTCCAAACGACCATTCACCAATGTAGCGAGCCCCGGCATCAGAATCCAAAACCTGGTTCAGCCGTTCCGGGGCGTTTCGGCACGTCGCATTGACGATCTTCCCATCCTTCAGTTCGAAACGAATTCCATCAAACACAGTCCCCTGATAGCGAGACGAGGTGTTGAAAAGAATCGTGCCGTTGACGCTGTCTTTAACGGGAGCCGTGAAGCATTCGCCATCGGGAATGTTGGATTCGCCAGCACACGGGATCACTGGAATTCCCTTGATGGAAAACTTTAGATCCGTACCCGGAGCCGTGATATGAACCTGATCAGCAGCTTCCATGCGAGCCTTCAATGGTTGCAGGTCAGATGCCATCTTTGCGTAGTCGGCCGTGCAGACATCAAAGTAAAAGTCTTCGAACTGTTCGCAGCTTTTGCTGGCAGCCTGAGCCATGGACGGAGTCGGATAGCGAAGCACGACCCAGCGAGTTTTGGGAACTCGGATTTGGACGTGCACTGGCTGCCACCAGTGCTGTTGATACAGGTCCATGTTGGGGCCGGACACATCGGAGAACTCGTTGGAATTCGCCGAGCCACGAATTCCAATGTAGGCGTTCATTTCGTTCATCACCGACGCTTCGAACTTGCCCGCCAGCGACATACTGCTTTCCGTCGCGCCTCGGTAGAGACTTCGCAGAACGGCGTTGTTTTTGACGGACACCACCGGCGTCGCGCCAACGCGGTAGGCTTCTTCGATGAGTCGGCAGATTAGATTTGGCTCGGGCAGATCAAACGCCTCGATCAGCACCTTCTGCCCTGCCTGAAGGCGGCAACTGTGATGAATAAGTACCTGAGCGAGTCGGTCGATCCGCGGATCCTGCATGGATTTGCTCTTATGACAACCTGGTGAATGAAGCGGCGAGAAAGAAGGACACAGCCAAGTGAGGGTTCCCGAGCCGCTTTTCAGCCCTTCACAGGCCCCCGACATCTGCATAGACTGTGACACGTCCAATAGATCGTACACGAGCGACATCCTTCAGGCCACTCGTAATATCGTTTGCCACAGGGGTTCAAAGGAACATCCATGAGTTCACTGCTTCCCACTCAAGGTTGCCGCATCCCAGGGAATTCTCCTAAATCCATACGATTTATTGTCGGCTGCCTGATCGTCGCCACCTGCTGCGCCCTCCCGACATTGTCCGCGAAGGATAGAGATGCTGGCGGGATTGAGCACGAGGTCAAATCGTCGTACTCGCATATTCGAATTCGCAGAAACGGCACTGTCCGGACGATGACCTTCGTTCGAGACAACGGAGAAGAAGCGTTCGAAAGTCAGGTGAACGTCAAGTTGCCGCACATCCTGAAGTTCAGCTACCTGCAGCACATGTTCACAAACTATCTGGTGCAGCCCAAACAGAGCAAAGCACTGATCGTTGGTCTGGGCGGCGGATCCATGGTTCACTTTTTGCAAAAATACGATCCGGACGTTTCCATCGAAGCGGTTGAGATCGATCCTGTTGTCGTGCAGCTTGCTCAAAAATACTTTGCGGTGAAGCCGAACAAGAATGTGAAGCTCATCATTGCAGACGGGTTCGAGCAATTTGCAAAGACTCAGTCCAAATACGATACCATCTACATGGACGCGTTTCTCAAGCCATCAGCGACAACCGATGAAACTGGCGTTCCATTACGTCTGCGAACAATCGAATTCTACAAACAGATTCAAAGCCGATTGAGCGAAGGTGGAACAGTCGTCTTTAATATCAACCCACACTCGGAGATGAAGGACGATCTGGAAACAATTGCGGCCGCGTTTCCTCAGATGTACGTCTTCAGCCTGCCAAATTCTGAAGGCGTGGTTGTCGTCGGCTCCATGCTTCGTGATCGATTGGACGCAACTGCATTGAAGAAAGCGGGCCGGGAAATTGATGGTCGATTCAAGGCGGGCTTTTCATTCGAAGAGATCGCTTCTCACCTGCGCAAGAAATAGCCATGCCCGCAATTTCCATCCCTTGCCCTGCCTGCAACGCCACACTGAAGTTACCGGACACCAGTTTGCTGGGTAAGAAGGCGAAGTGCCCAAAGTGCAGCCATCGTTTCATTCTTGCTCTGTCTGAACCGGATGAAGTGCCGCTGCAACTGGCCGACGTCCCCGTACTGCCGCTGGCTCCACGAGTCGGAACTTCTGCTCGCTGGGTTCCCGACGAGATTCCGCCCGCTGCTCCTGCTTCGGCTCAAATTCCCGCGGCACCCATCGCGTCACAGCCGGCTCAGATTGCGCCAGTGTCGAAATCTAGCGAGGTTCCAGAGACGCCGACGCCTGATCTGTTTGCGTTTACTCAGCCATCTGCCACTCCTGCACCTGACCTGGATTTTGCCCTTCCAACAGCGGTGGCCCCAGTCAAGACCATCGCTAAAGCGACCCGCCCCGTTCGACGATCTCGCCGGCAGAGTAAATCGGGCATGATCGTGATGGCGGTGACAGCGATCGTCGTCCTCGGTGGCGGCGCGACGGCCTACTTCCTGAAGAATCGTGCCGAATCCAGTTCCGTTGCCAAACCTGCTCCGGCTGTGAACCCAGCATGGGAAGCGAAGAAAGTCGAACTGGCCGCGTCGAACGAATCAGCCACTGCGCTAAGCCCAACGTCGGGAAAGAACATTCCGCTGGATTACATTCCCTTCACGCCGCATGTGCTTTGCCATCTTCGCCCCATGGAGATCTGCAAGACAAAAGGCAAGATGGGTGAGTTCCAGGCGATGCTCGGTGATCTTGGCCTTTGGTTGAAAGATCAGATCAAACTGCGAACACGATTTGACGCTGAAGACATTGCGGAGCTGACGTTCGCCATCAACTTCGGGCCTCGCATGTCCGCTCCTGAGGTTGCTGTCGTCGTTCGACTGCGTGAACCTCAGACCGAAACAGAACTGATCAAACGATTCCAGGGACGTCTGCGTCCGAATGCAGACACTGAAGTCTATGAATCCTCCGACTACAGTTTTCTGCGCATCGACAACCAGACATTTGCTGCGGCCCCACTGAGCCTGTCAGATGAACTGGCTCAGTCTCGAAATGACGCCGCTCTTGCATCGCCCGACATGGAACCGCTACTCCGCCAATCTGATCGCCAGCGACATGTGACGCTGCTTTTCGATTTGAAGATTTTAGATTCGCACCGCGAAGATATCTTCCTGACCCAGCTTCAAAAGGTCGTGGACAAATTCGTGGTTTGGATGGGCAGCGAAATTGAAACTGTCTCCTGGAGTATGCACCTCGAGCCAAATCTTTTCATGGAAACTCTGCTGCACAACACGTCGGATAGTTCGGTCATGAAGGTCCAGCGTCACGCTCAACTTCAATTGAGCCGAATGGCAGAAGAGATGCTCTGGGGAGTCAAAAAAATGCGGCCTTCGACTGTCGGCGCTCGTCAGATGATTGGTCGCTTTCCTGCAATGTTGCAGGCTCTGGATGTTGGAACGACGACCCATGTGGCCCCTTCGTGTGCAAGACTGGTGACTGTGATGCCTCAAAAGGCGGCTGCAAATCTTGCGGCGGGAGCGTTACTGACGTGGAACCAGTCGCTGCTGACAAACTTCGATGAAGACAGCAGTTTGACGATGGCCGCGGACATGAAAGTTCCCGACACCGTCGTCGAGCGGCTTCAAATGAAAGTGCTTGTCGATTTTCGAAACACGCCACTGCAGGAAGCCTTTGCTTACATCGGCGAATCGATCAAAACAGAAGTGTCCATCGACGGCAAGGCACTTCAGGGAGCGGGGTTTACTCAGGTAATGTCGCAAACCTACAACCTCGGAACCGTGACCGCTCAGGAGGCCTTGCATACGATTCTGAAAAAGTATGCTGCGGAACGTGACCCTCTTGTCCTGATCGTTGACGAGACCAACAAGAAACTGATGCTCAGCACAAAAGTCAAAGCGGCTACAGATGGCCTGACGGTGTTCGACACAACTCCCAGGTAAACGTCGCCCTCGCCGACTCGCTAAGAGAGTTCCTCATGAAGTTGTCGATCTGTTGGGTCACATGTGTCGGCCTGCTGTCAACCATCGCAGGTGTTTTGGCGGACGACCCACCATCTGCAAAACTTCTGATCGGCTACAACGAGCACCGGACGAATCTACCTGGCGGACGGTATGCGAATGTGATCACCAATCGAGCAATGATCGTTCGACAGGATGGCACT
Organism: Planctomycetota bacterium; assembly: GCA_031377305.1. Taxonomy (GTDB): domain Bacteria; phylum Planctomycetota; class Planctomycetia; order Planctomycetales; family Planctomycetaceae; genus SXXK01. The sequence goes on from JANMEV010000410.1 coordinate 6,030, forward strand.
GAACGGAGATCGCTGGCCGTGGATCTGGCCAATGAGCCGGGTTCATGGACACAGTTTGCGGGCTGGTCTCCGGATGGGCAAACGGCGGTAGTCGGACGAGGCTGGGAGAGCATCGAAAATGCCGCGTGGGAAGAGGAACACAAGACGTTCCGATTCACACCAGAAGGCTGGCTGTATGATTCTTACCTCGTCGATATCGCGACTGGCCAATCGCAAAACGTCACGTCAGTAGATCGAATCAGCTTCTACAACTCGGGTTTGTTTTTCTGGCAGAACGACCCCAAGTCTTTGGGATTTACGGCACTTATCGACGGAAATTCCAAGCCTTTCCGCATGGATCGCGACGGGCACAACAAGACCGACCTGACGAAAAACGCGAATGGTTTTGCCTATGGCTTCAGCAGTTCACCGGATGGCTCGCGAATTTCCTATCATGAAAATTACCAGGTGTATCTGGCAAATGCAGACGGTTCCAACCGCCTTCATGTGAAGACCGACCACCCGTTCGTCTTTGCACCGTCCTGGTCGCCGGATGGAAAGTGGCTGCTGTTCGTCTCCGGCGAACACTACAACTGCCATCCCCACATCGTACGATCTGACGGAACGGGACTGAGGAAGCTGGCCGACAGGAATGGCTATCGGGGTGTGACCGAATTTCTGGATGTGCCCGACTTTCATAACGGCAGCAGTGACGTACCCGTTTGGTCAACAGACAGCCGTTCTGTCTTCTATACCGCAAGAGTCGGTAACAACGTCGAGCTATTTCAAGTCTCGCTGGAGGGACAACCAAAACAGCTAACCATCAGCATCGACGGTACGCTCCACTATCACCCCAAGCCATCACCTGACGGAAACTGGATCGTTTACGGCTCGAATCGCAATGGAGTCCGAAACTTGTTCGTCATGCGTTTGAGCGATCAGGTTGAGCTCGCGCTAACCGATGTTCCGACAGGCCACGCCGCGATGCATGCGTATTGGCAGCCGGTGGCGACCGGTTCGAACTCGTCAGGTTTTTGATTCATTCCGCATCGTGAGGTACGCTTTCCGTTCGTCGGCGGGAAAGTGTTCAATCGCGTATCGGAGCATCGTCCTCGGCATCATGTTGGCGTGCTTGTCGAGGAAGTGAACGAGCGGCGTTGAGTCTCGCTCACCGACTTCTCGCAGCATCCAGCCCGCGGCTTTGTGAATGAGATCCTCGTGGTCTGACAGCAGCACTCGACTGATCGAAAGCGTATCGTCGAACTGTCCAAGCCGAATGAAGTGCTGAGTCGCAACGATGGCGATTCTGCGTTCCCACAGATTTTTCGACTTGGCGAGTTTCATCAGCGGCTTGCGAGATTTGTCGGCAAGATATCCACCCACGATGGCCGGGGCGGATGTGTCGACCAGATCCCAGTTGTTCACATGCTCCGTGCGACTCATGTAGAAGTCGTAAACCAGCTTGCGGTGCTCAGCATCGCAACGATTCAGACTTTGCGACAGGATCAGAATCGCCAGCAGCCGCTCTTCATGAATGGTCGAACACAACAACACATCAATTTCAGGAAGCGGAAGCCCCCGAAACTCCTTCGCCAGTTTGCGGAGAACCGGCACGCGGACGCCGATAAACACGTCCCCTTCGCCATACTGCCCCGGCCCGGTTTTAAAGAA
>JANMEV010000474.1:0-9317 GCA_031377305.1 Planctomycetota bacterium
GGTTTGGTCGGCCATCTGCAGAGTCACCGTGCGTCCGTTGAGAATGTTATGGCGATTAGCTTCCGACAAGGCCAGTCGAGGCTGAGCGGCCAGTTGTCCGATTCGAAAATCCAGACGCTGCAGAATCGTAATCAGCACGGACGTCAGTTCAAAGGATCGCCCGGCAAGATCGAACAGCGACGTTGCTCGCTGTGACACGTCGGTTGGAGCGCCGGCAAGCGAATTGTTAACGTTGATTCCGATGCCGATCAGCACTGCCTGTCGATCGGCAATGCTGTGCTGTTCGACAAGGATGCCGCAGATTTTTTGCTCGCCGGTGAAAACATCGTTTGGCCACTTCAGGGAGAACTCCTGCTCCGGCAGATGAGTCTGCAGCGCGTCGCGAACGGCGAGCCCCGTGGCAAGCGAAATCATGGGCCGCCGTTCGGGACTCATCGGAAGTTCATCGGCGTTCACAACCAAAGTAAACGTCAACGCGCCGGTTGAGGACCACCACGCGTTGCCCTTGCGGCCTCGACCGGCAGTTTGCTCGCAGGTCAGCACGAGTGACGGTGAAACTTCCAGCAGTGGCTGCAGCAGTTCGAATGCGGTGGTACTGGTGGATGGTAGTGTCGGATGATATTCGACATGTCTCAGGCTGGTTTCGCCGATCAGCCGCGAAAGGTCGAACGGACTTGCTGAGGATCGATTCATGAAGCAGACTTTTACTTTTTCCGTAGTCGGGCAGCGGCTCGGCGAGTCGCCCACGCACGGTAGCAGAAAAGAGCAAACAGTGCTGGCTTCGGAAACAGGATTCGCGACCAAACGCCCTTCAATCCGGAATGGTGCTCAAATTCGATGTGCTCGTGAACTTCGGTCGAGCTCTCGTTGAGGGCTCGAAAGGTGTGCGTGTGCTTCCAGAACTTCATCGGACCGGCGATCTGAGTGTCCGTGAAGCTGAGCGGAGTGACATTGGAATGCTCGGCCGTCCATGGAACCGGGATTGGGCCCATCCACATCGTGAACTTACCGATCGAACCGTTCGCAAGCGGATCGAATCGATGCACCTGCATGATCATCAGCGGCGGCGTGAGTGCTTTCAGGATTCCCGTTTGAAAATGGAAGTCTGAAACGACCTGTACGGGAGCAGGCACGGTAAATCGAAAATCAAAGACAGGCATTGGACGACATTCGTGCTGAACTATTTTGAAGTGCAAAAGTAACCGATCACGCTATCCGGCAATTGCGACCGAAGTTCACCCAGTCTGCGGGGAAACGTGCATTGGAAACGTGAAATGGCGGAAACGACTTGGTGATTTTGTGGTAGCTCCGTTTAATCTTTTGTTGACTGTTGCCAGTTGATTTTGGGGTTGCTGAAAGGACAGTTTTTCCCGACGGAGCGGCGAATCTACGTAGATGAGCCGCCTCGTCGGCTTGCACAACCCCGAATCTTAGTCGTGCCACGGCAATAGCTATAGGCGAATGCAATGCCCGACGTGAAACCGAGCATCAGTGGAAATGAGTGGCGACACCATCTTTTCGCGTTACTCACATTCCGAACGGCGAAGATTGTTGTCCCGACCTCATGGATCACGTATTTCCAATACTCGCCGTCCCCGGAGTTTGTGCCAATTCATCGATCCCGGCCCGGGGTGAGGGACATGTGGTTAAACAATTTGCGGGAGAGAAGCGATCACAAACACACTGGCTTTGAGTAGACTGCTGGCGACTTGTTCGGTTTCTATGTTCCTCAAGAATCGAGGACTGAGATTAAATGCTGCCTGAAAATTCCAGCGGTTTCCCGATGTCGCATGTTCGTGAACTTGGCAAAGTCACGGTCTTCTACATTCCGTCCCACAAACTTGACGATCCGCGTTACTACACTGGAAGTCAGACGGCAAGAATGGCGACGCACGAGTTTCTCATGCATCGCTACCGAGCCTACACACAGTCGCCGACTCCGGTGAAGGGCTACTGGGTCGATTTCCATGGCCAGTTGGTTCACGATGTCATGGAGCGTTTTGAAGTGTCGTTTGGCAGTGAGCAGGAGTTCGAACGCCTGATCGAATTCCTGATCTCGCTATGCGGTCGACTCAAAGAAGACGCGATCTACGTCACTCGCGGCGAACACAGCTTTCTGGTGCAGAAGGAGTCGAGTTGAACCAAGTTGCACACGTGTCGATCTGAGACAGATCGACCTACGATGACGACGAACTGAATCGATCACGAATCGAAGCCGCGCGTTCGGTGACGACTCGGACGGCGATTCTTGTTTCGCGAAGAAGCAGGGTGGATCCATAGACAATTCCCGCCACAGCGACGAGGCCGGACGCCACGCCAGCCAGTTCAAGCGGAAAGACCACGGCTCTCATCTGAATCTGAGCCAGCACGGCCCCGAGCAGTGATGCGAACGCTGCAAACGCAAACGAGCCCAGCGCGACGTAAAAGCTGCGGAGCGAACGAAGCAAAAGAAGCGTCCGTTCTTCGGCGGTTGAAAGTTCTCGAAGGCGTCGTTCGGCTTCCGGGCAATTCAAATCGGCCGTGCCTTCAAGTTGCTTGGACAATTCGCGAGCGCGGTCTGCTCCTCGAGCCAGTCGATTGCTGGTGCTCATGATCAGCACTGATGTTGCGTTGGTCAGAATCGCCGGTGCGACGATCAGGGAAAGCACGGCAAACGGATTCTGGTCCATGGACGATGTCATTTTCTGTTTGAACGAAGGATAAGAAAACTCGGCTGATGCAGTTCTTCCCTGTTTTGTATTGTATTTTAGTGGTCGGGAGCCATCTGGCTTCAAAAACGCATTCAGATTAGACTCCACTCGACAAGGAGGCGCAGAATCTGCCGGAGTTCAGATTTTGAGCCTCGAGTTTCGATGATTTCCACAAAACGCGAATTCGACAGGGAGGTCGGCGTGTTTCTGTTTCGCACCATTCGCAGACGGCTGGTTTCGCTGTTCGCCGGCGCGCTGGTGTTAATGATTTTCCTCGCTGCGATTGGGATTGTGGGCTTGATCTGGCATCAGGAGGCTGTTGATGATTTGGACTTTTTGCTTCACCGCAGTCCGAATCGTGATCATCTCAGCCGATCCATGTCCCGCATTCATGAGAGCTTTTACACGTCGCTGGATCTTAAGAAAGTCGAATCCGTTGAGACACTGCGAATACAGTATCGAGCCAGCGTGAAAGACGCCCAGGCGGCCCTGTTTGATTTTCGTCGACGAGTGGAATCGCTTCCGCCATCAAGTCAACTGTCGCTGCAGCAGCGAAATCAGGTACTTCAGAGACTGGATGGCATTTACGGCGAAGTTCTTCGTCTGGCACATTTGGAACGTTTCTTTCACATCACAACAAACGCTGAGCAGATTCAGGCTCAGGCAGACATCCAGTTTCAAGCGGGACTTGCAGTCAATCGGATCCAAAAGACACTGGAAGCCATGCCGGCCTATCAGACTCATAATTGGGTTGAACTTTCGCTTAACAAGGAACGAGAGCGCTCATCACGATTATTGACGATCCTGCTGTATGCGACCGGAGTTGTCCTTGTCTTCTTTTTCGCGATTTTGACATGTGGTTTTCAGTGGATTTCGATACCACTGCGAGCGATCTCGAAGGACTGCACTCGGATTGCAAACGGCGACATCAATCATCGCCTTTCAACCGTTTCGCGATGGCAGGATGAGTTTATGGATCTTGTCGCCGGCGTGAATTGTATGGCCGATCGCTTCCAGCAGTCTGAAGAAGACCTTCAGTACAAGGTGCAGGAACGCAGCGAGCAACTTGTGCGATCTCAACGCCTCGTCAACGTTGGCATTCTGGCGGCTGGCGTCGCTCATGAAATCAACAATCCGCTGAGTGCGATTTCCATGGCGGCTGAGTCGCTGGAGTTTCGATTGTACGACCTGATGGAAATGGAGTCACAGGAGGCGAGAGAGGTGATGGACCGCGTCGCGATGATTCGAAAAGAATCGCGGCGATGTGGCGACATTACGGCTCGCCTGCTGAACTTCTCAAGCGGAGAAAAGACCGGGCGAGCGCACTCAGATATTGCCGAGATTGTGCGCGAGGTGATGTTGATCGTGCAGCATCTTGGACAGTTCCAGGATCGGCATGTCGTCTTCGACTGCGATCGGTGTGTGAGGGCAGAGATCGATGCTTCGCAACTGAAGCAGGTCATCCTGAATCTGGTGACTAACGCCCTTTTTGCGACCGAGCCCGGTGGAGAGGTTTCTATTCATCTTCAGGAACAGGTCGACAATGTGGTCGTATCGATCGCCGACGATGGCTGTGGAATGGACACCGAAACGCTACAGCACATTTTTGATCCCTTCTTCACCACTCGAGCGATCGGCCAGGGCACTGGACTTGGGCTGAGCATTACTCACCGAATTGTTGAGGATCACGGTGGTACGATCATTCCGACGAGCCCCGGTCCGGGCTGCGGCAGTACCTTCAAAATTCGCCTTCCTCGCCGGCAGCGACAGGCAAATGCAGCGTAAGATGTGGGTTGAGTGGGCTCAATGGCATCAGATTTCTGTTTTCCGGTTCTGATTGTGTCGAACATTGGGAAAACAATTGGTGATCCAGCGGTTCTGGTGGCAAACACGCTGGAATGAGTCGTTTTATGTGGCTTATACTCGCGGAAACCGGGTGCAAAGTTTGAATTTGGTTGGAGATGTGGCAATGGCGGGCAATTCCCGAGGAATCGTTTTTGGCTCAATGGGCGTTGCAGGTCTGATGGCTTTGGCTGCGATTCTGGATATCGCTCTGGGTGGATTTCCATTCGGCGGCCAAATGGTCCTGGACATTATGTTCATACTGGCGGCCGGCATCGTGATTTACATGGGTGTCAACTGCCTGAAAGACATGCCAAAGCAGTAGTGCTGGTCGCGGCTAGCCAACGGCCAGAGAGCACCGGCTGTCAATGCATACCTGGCAAAACGGTTCGACAGGGAGGTCCAACTGTGGCAACGAAGCTGCACGAGCAGATCAAAGAACACTACGTCGCCAATCTCGAGCGTCATGAAGTCGTTATCGGCGGGTTCCGAATCGACGCCATTGACCGTCGAGGACGATTGATCGAAGTGCAGTGCGCTTCACTTTCGGCGATAGGCAAAAAAGTCCGGACGCTCGTCGAAGACCATCACGTGATTGTGGTCAAGCCGCTGGCCGCTCGCAAAAAGCTCGTGACGCTGCATCGCAAAGGCGGTGACGTTGTGAGCTCCCGATTTAGTCCGATGCGACAGACGGTTGCCCATGTGTTTATGGAACTGGTTCATTTTGGCGTGTTCCCCCATCCACGGCTTCAACTGGACATTCTACTGACCGAGCAGGAAGAGATTCGCGTACCGCCAACCGCTCGCAGTTCATGGAAGAAGAAGTACAGCGTCGAAGAAAGAACGCTCGTCAGTGTGCAGCGACATGTGAAGTTGAAGACCGCTGTAGATCTCTGGAAGGCGCTGGACATTGAATTGCCGCCGGAATTCACAACGGCTGATCTTGTGGAGGCCAGCGGAATGCCGCGCTGGCTGGCTCAGAAAGCAGCATGGTGTTTCCGTCGAATGGAATTCTTCGACATCTGCGGCAAACGCGGCAATGCCGTTGTCTATCGACTCGCAAAGGCCGTGCGCATCCGAAAGTGTCCCGCGGCGTGACGTTTTGCTGTCGTTATTCAGCGGCAGGTGGCGCGGCTGCGTCGGGCTTCCGATAGCGGATCAGCACAGCATTGGGCCAGGTTTGAGTATCGTCAGCAACGAAACCGGCGGCGATCGCCAATTGTTGAGTTCCGGCCACAGACGCCTGGTTCAGGTCTGTGTCGGTGGCTCCCGCGACCCAGAAGCGACCATCAGTCTGACCGGACGTGTCGATCAATTGCCGAACCACTTGCTCCGCCTGTCCTGAAGGATCCCACATCAGCGGAATCGCGTATCGTGGATGACGTGATGCCACATAGAAACGACTGACTCGGCATGCCGCGTATTCGGACAAAAGTCGATCGTCCGGATAGCTGGAGATCAACGCCGCTTCAGCAAGCCCTCCCTGCACAAAAATCGGATCATCCGGATTCGCATGCTCCGCAAGGTATCCATTCAGCAATCGCCAGTCGTTGTCCGCCGATTGGTTCAGTCGCCCCAGCGTCCATGGTGCCAGTGGGACAAGCATCCATGAAATACCCAGAAGCGTGACCGCTCCGATGAGTGCTCCTCGAGAATCCCGAAGTGATGTAAGCAGCAAGGCGGCGAAAACGGCCGCGGCTGGAGCAAAGGCGACTCGATATCGAGGATTTGCCAGGCTCGACATTTGTCCTTGAGACATCGCTGCGAGTATCGCGACTGGCAGCAACGCACAGAAAGCCATCAGAACAACATCTTTGCGTCGAACGGTTCGGGCCGGAGTTACGATCCGTCGACCAAACAACAAGCAAGCAACGCACGCTGCTGGCACACCGGCCCACCAGAATGGACCGAAGCTCGACAGCAGCGACGGACTGGCTGGCGAGAAATTTAGTGCTGGGCCCCACTCCTGAAGTCGCAGCACCGAAGGAATCAGCGGTAGGTTCAGGAGGAACGTCAGCCCCATTCCTGCCAGCAGCGGTGCAGCTCCAGCGGGTGTTCGCTTCTTTCGATTCACAGGCGCCCGGGAAAATGCAACGGCCGCCCCGCAAATGATAACCAGGAGCACAGACGTGTAGTGTGTCCAAAGTACTCCCGTTGCCGCGAGTGCCCAGAGCAGGGCATGACGCATGGAATGCGGTTTACTCAGCCAGTGCACCGTTGCCAGCAGCAGGATGGCCGACATAAGCATTACAAGCCCATAGCACCTCGCTATCCGAGTTTCATCCATGGCTTCCGGATGCATCGCCAGCAACAACGCGGCCACACCGCCACAGGTTGAGTCGCCCAGCTTCAAGCCCACTCGGTAGACGACCACCACCGCAAGCAGCGCGCAGACGGCTGAGGAGAGGCGGAAAGTGAGTTCACTTTTTCCCAGGACCGACATCGTCAACATCTGCAGCCAACTGGCCAGCGGCGGAGTTGCCGCATAGTTCAGGCTTCGCTCCAACAACGTGCCCGGGAGGTCGGAGTCAATAATCCAATACGACACGTGCTCATCCAGCACCAGCGGCCCTGCAAACCACACCGGGACCATCATCGACGCACAACAAACACAGCTCGCCGCCAGCAAACCCAAAGCCGCGAAGTGTGAACTCCGGCCATCGCCTGATGGTGTTACTAACGGAGAAGTCACGGACACAGCAGGGTCTCACTGAAAGCGAACAGCAGTCAAGTAAACAGTAGGCAAGCTGGGACTTTCAAATACGTGATTTCATCATTGTTGGTGTTGTCGGTTGCCTTAGCAAACTTCCACAACCCTCGGTCCCAGCACATTGAACGCAGGAGCGATACCAAGTCCCGGAGCTTCGCTGGCTTTCATGAAGCCATTGTCTCGCTGAGGAGCGCCGGTTGCGTTGCTGACGCTGACATAGCTGTTGAAGTCGGTGCTGGTGAAGCGGAACTCTTCCGGAGTACTATGAGCCAGGTGAGCGATCGCGGCCGTTGTGATGTCGCCGCCCCAACTATCTTCCAGAGTCATTGCAATCCCCATCGACACGCACAGATCTCGCGCCTGTTTGGTTTTTGTCAGGCCGCCGAGTTTGCTGATCTTCAGATTCACGACGTCCATCGCAAGGTCTGCTTTGGCCCGCAGCAGCATGCTCAGATCGTCAATGTTTTCGTCCAGCACAAACGGATGATCGGTGTTGCGACGAACGGCAAGGCATTCCTCGTACGTCAGACAGGGCTGCTCGATGTAGACATCCACATCGCGCACTGCGCGGACGACTCGCATGGCTTCGTGCTGAGTCCACCCGGTGTTGGCATCGGCCACAAGTCGATCCGATGGAAGCAACATCGCCCGCACCGAGTGAATGCGCTCTATGTCGAGATCCGGATCACCGCCGACCTTGAGCTGGAACCGAGTGTAACCGGCCGCTCGGTATCCGGCGACCTTGCGAGCCATCTCATCCGGCGCCTCCTGCGAGATGGCTCGATACAAACGAACGCTGTCTCCGAAACGGCCGCCCATCAAAATGCAGACCGGTAGACCGGTTACCTTTCCCAGAATGTCCCAACAGGCAATATCGATGCCGGACTTCACATACGGATGGCCCTTGAGCGCCGCGTCCATGCGATGATTGAGTTTCGACAGTTGACGAGGATCATAGCCCAGCAGGTGAGGCCCGAGTTCCTTCAATCCGGCTCGAACGCCTTCCGCATACGCTGGCAAATAAAACGGACCCAGCGGACAGACTTCGCCATAGCCGATCATTCCGCATTCGGTCTCAACGCCGACAATCGTGCTGTCGAAGACCGAAACGGACTTTCCGCCGGACCATTTGTAAGTTCCCTCATGCAACGGCAACTCAACGCGGTGAGCAAAGATGCGAGCAATCTTCATAAATTCATTGTTCTCAGCGAATGGAAACTCGGACTTGTAGGCTCAGTGCTGGGGCGGGATTCTAGCAGTTGACGGATTCTATTCGACCGACTATTTACGTATTCCGGCTTCAGGGGGGGCAGTTGTTCCTCGCGCAAGTTCGACTTGTGGAGAAAATCCTTTCCGGCAGTACGATTCGACAGGAGCCCAGACGCAGCTCATCGACCCGCTCAACCGCCGAACGACATCGGCCTATGACGCCGCGGGCCAGCAAAACCTCCGTATCGACGCCCGCGGCAACCGCACGACATACGCTTACAGCACGGTCGGTCAGTTGACCAGTCGAAAATATCCGGACGGAACCCGAGCGACGTTCAGTTACGATACGGTCGGCAATCGCACCTTGCTGGCCGACAGTACCGGACGTTACACTTCCACCTACGATGCGGTGGGACAAACCATGGTTACAGCGAGCCCGAACAATCAGCGACAGACATTCTCCTACGACGCCGTCGGGCTCAAACGCTCGATTGACGCCACGGGTGCCGGGCGGTCGACGTTTGTCTTCGATGCCGCCAGCCAGTTGTCTTCGCTCGGCAATGGCAACAACGAACGCACGACTTTCAGTTACGACGACGCAGGACGCCGCACGGTCCAGCGAAACGCCAACGGCTTGCGAGTTTCCACCGTGTACGATGCGGCGAGCCAGACGACTCAGGTCATTCAACGTAGTTCAGCGGGAGCCACGTTGCAGCAACTCGACTACCGCTACGACAATGCGGGCAATCGAAATGTCATGATTGAAGGTGCGGGTTCAGCACGAGTCACCTGGAGCTACGACAAACAGAATCAGCTCACCGGTGAAAACAGAACTGGAACGAATGCCTATCGGCAGACGTTTACCT
>JANMEV010000543.1:0-11002 GCA_031377305.1 Planctomycetota bacterium
TGCCGGTTTTGTCAAAGACGAAGGCGTTGATGCGGGAGGCCAGTTCGATGTCGCTGACGTTCTTGATGAGAATGCCAAGGCGCGCGGCGGCGGAGAGCGCGGCGACCATCGCCGTCGGCGTCGCGAGAATGAACGCGCACGGGCAGGAGACGACCAGCACGGAGATAACGCGTTCGAGATCGCGAGTGAACGCCCAGACCAACGCGCCGATGACCAGCACGAGCGGCGTGTAGAAGGCTTCAACGTTCTGAATCCCCTGAGGTTTAACTCATGCCTTTCAACCGTCGTCAGTTTGTGACTTCCGCCGCCGTGTCAGGATTGGCGCTTGCCGCAGGAATGCCCGCCGGAGCGGCTCAGGACTCCTCCGCCACGCTGCCGCAACCGACATTTGCAAATGGTTTTCGCTACTGCCTGAACACCAGCACCATTCGCGGTCAGAAACTGGGGATTGAGAAAGAAGTCGACGTCGCCGGGAACGCAGGGTATGACGGCATCGAACCATGGATTCCGACCCTTCGCGAATTTGTCGAAAAGGGAGGAAAGCTCTCTGATCTCCGTAAGCGAATTTCCGACGCTGGGCTCACGGTCGACAGTGCGATCGGATTCGCTCAGTGGATTGTTGACGACGAAGCAAAGCGCAAGTCGGCGCTGGAAGAAGCCAAACGCGACATGGACATGATGGCGGCCATCGGCGGGACTCGCATCGCCGCTCCGCCGGTGGGAGCTCATCAGGGCGACAGTCCGAAGATCGATCTCTTCGCTGCGGCCGAACGCTTTCGAGCATTGCAGGACATCGGCGATCAAACAGGCGTGGTGCCTCAGCTTGAAGTTTGGGGTTTCTCAAAGAACCTGTCGCGACTTGGCGAAGTGATGTTCGTGATCGGTGAGACCGGACATCCCAAAGCATGCCTGTTACTGGACATCTATCATATCTTCAAGGGCGGATCCGATTTCACCGGACTCGACCTGCTCAGCGATTCCGCCCTGCAGGTCTTCCACGTCAACGACTACCCCGCCATGCCGCCACGAACCGAAATGAACGACTCGCACCGAGTCTACCCGGGCGACGGAATCGCTCCCATGTCAAAGATATTGAACGCCATCGGAGGCCACGGGCGCAGCATCACCTTGTCGCTGGAACTATTCAACAACGACTACTGGAAGAAGGATGCTCTTGAAGTCGCGAAGACGGGCCTGGCGAAGACGAAAGCGTCTGTGGCAAAGTCAATGCAGGATTAGTGTTCCGTCCACCAGATTAACATGACCCAAAGAATCATGACTCGAAACCCGCTGGCGTGTGTTTTTTGGTCAACAACACGGGCATAACAACACGGGCAAAAGTCTCTCCGATTCATTCAGACGCTCGCTCATTTCCCTTCGCGGCAGACTTCTTTGACGCCATCGTGTCGATTGATGCGTTCCCCTACTTTGGCACCGATGATCACTTCTTGAGTTACCTGGCCAGTTACGTAAAGCCCGGGGGAATCATCGCAATCGCGTTGGCGGGGTTTGTCGAAGAAATCGAAGCCGAAGTTCCCTCGCATCTGTCAGAGTGGGTGAATGCTGAGCCGTCGATTCTGAGTATGCACTCTGCGGCATGGTGGCGACGGCATTGGGAGCGGTCCAGCATTGTCGACATCGAACGTTCCGATTGCATGCCTGATGGCTGGCGATTGTGGCTCGAATGGCTCAGGACAGTTGCTCCCGATAATCAGATGGAGATCCAAGCCCTTGAATCTGATGGTGGACGCCATCTCGGCTACAATCGCATGGTCGCCCGTCGTCGGCTAAATGCTTGCCTGAATGAGCCAATTGTTGCCATTCCGTCGAACTATGTTCGCAAGCCTTTACTTCGCGGCAATTTGGAGTGATTCCAGATCTATCGCACGTGCAAGTGGCAAGTCGGATGAGAACAACGCAGTGTTGAAGTGTAAAGGCGGGACGTTAGCGGGATGCGGCTGAACGGGACATCACGCTGCCCAGCTATTTGTCTTGCGGTTTAATCGCCTTGCGAAGGTTGTAGCGCATCATGACCGGCTGCGACGATGTGTCGCTTCGAGGGTCCCAGTTTGCGTTGTAGACGCTGACGGTTGGCATGGCCGCCGGATCGGCGGGCGTTTTGAGCACGAGCAACACGCAGTCGGAAGTCTCCGAGTTCGTTAATACATGTCCGTTCACAGGCAGCGTTAGTAGTTCATCTGTCTCTTTGCAACAGGCAACAAAGATCACTCGCGAGGCCCCATTCAGTTCCCCGGAAAACTCTGCGCATTGGAAGGAAGCAAACTCCTGCACCAGAGTGAGTTTCGCAAGCCCGCGACTTGTCAGTTCCTTCTCAGCGGCTTCGCGAGCCTGCTTCCATGATGCGTCGGCGGACGCTTCGCCAGAGGCTGCTGGCTGGTCGTCAGAAAAGAACCCGATATCCGGCAAAACGATGTTGTCGTCCAGCTCCTGAGCCTTTGCAAGATCTTCAGCGGCCAGCGCCTTCTGTCCGCTTTTGTAGCGAACCACACCGCGATTCATCCAGGCTTTGGCCAGCTCGGGATCAAGCTCGATTGCTTTTGTGTAGTCCAGTTCGGCCTCCGCGTATCGCTTCTGTTCCAGGTAAACCGCAGCACGCTGAAACCAGTTGGCCGCTTCCTTTGGAGCAAGTTCTAGAGCCTTTGCGTAGTCGGCAAGAGCGGCGTCAAAGTTGTTGAGGTCGAAATGGCAGAGGCCTCGATTTCGATACGCCAGCGGTCCCTGCGGATCGAGTTCGACCAATCGAGTGAACTCTGCGGCCGCTTCGGAGAATCGTTCCAGCTTCGCCAGCACGACGGCCTTGTTATTCAGCGCGTCCGTGCGTTCTCTGTCGAGCTGAAGACACTCGGTGTAGTCGGCGAGCGCCTTTTCGAGGACGTCGAGACTTTCGTACGCGACGCCTCGCTGGTAAAGGGCCTCAGCTTCTTTTGGCAATGCGGCGACGACTTCGTTCAGCAGAGGAATCGCTTCGGCCGCCTGATCGCGTTCCATCAGGATTCGAGCTCGCTCCAACGTTACGGCCGGCCCATCAATTCCCTTTCCACAACCGAACGCCAGGGCGGTCAAAACAATGCAAATCGAAGTACGGAACTGTTGGGGGATCAAGGTCATTCGATTCATGAACGGGTCTCGTCAGTCGGATCCGGACCAGCATTAGGATGCCGATCAGAAGCATTGTCACTCGTTGAACTTGAGTTGTGTTTCAGGGATGCAAGCTGCAGGCGAATCGACTTCAATGACGCTGGCAGTTCCATCCATTGACACTGGGCGATTTTTTTCAATTCAACGATGGTGGCTGTTTGCTGGTGCGTCAGCATAACCAGAATCGGCAACGCAGTCAGGTCGGCGACATCGGCGACAAAGTCGATCAGCTCGCCGGCGGGTATGCGAGTTCCATTCACAAGCACCTCGGTGAATCGAAAGCGACTGATCGCGTCCAGCCCGCTGTTGAGATCGCCGACGGCACGGCACGCAATATTGTGTTCTCGAAAATATCGTCGCAGCGACGACCGATCTGCTGAGCTCGTCGCCACGATACAAATGAGGCTCGAAGCAGCTGAAGACTCACGAGCGTCTGCCGAATCGGAATCCGAGGAGGCATGCGGGGGCGACGCTTCGCGATCAAACGACATATCCTGTTCGGGAACATTCAAAGCCCGCGTGCCGAAAACATCCGAGGGATTCGCGTCCAACTTTGCCGCAGGTCCTTCGCTGGTGTCCGCCATTGTTCGTTGCAACGACATCGCTGGCACTGATTCAGTCGGCGTTGCCAATTGCATCGACGAAGTTCGTGAGAGCCAATTTTTGATGAACGCGATCCGCCGTCGCCAAATGTCAGGATCAGAAAATGCCAGGTACGCAAACGCCATGATCAGCCCAAAAGTCCACATGCCAAGGAATGCGCCGATTCCCGCGTGCATGCCAAGTCCCATCAACAGCATGAACGGACGAAAGCGAGGATTCCAGATCAGCACGATGAAGAACACTTCCCACACGATCGTGATATGAGCGATCAAATACGGAAGCCACGGAACCCACGCCATCCATGTGAGATCCATCGTCTGGTACTCCTGGTTGGCAAGCACTCGCCACATAGCTTCGCCAGTCCACCAGGATGGTCCCTTCAGCTTTGCAAAGCCCGCCCAAAAATAGATCGCGCACAGGTGTAGCTGGATAAGACGCATCGACATGCGAGCTGACGCAAACTTTTGAGGAACAGCTTCGATTCCTCGTCGACGCAGCCACCATCGTCGGAGCCATGCATCAACCGACACGGCCGCACCGCTGGGTCCAAGACTAAGGTACAGGCAAAGCATTCCAAGGATTTGATCGAAGCCGAAGTTCGCGATGGGAACTCGTTGCGAATATGAAATCGTGATCAGAAAAGAGAGAACCGAGGTGACTCGCGTGGCGATGCCAAGGCAAAACATCCCAGTGATCCCAAGGCAGGCGAAATGAATCGGCCAAAGGTAGGCGTCGCCAATCCACAGCCAGAATGAAAAAATCAACCGCGACTCATGAATCCGGCGTATGGCGGCCAGTGGCTGCAAGCCGTGGTCGCCAAAAAATGCTTCGAGGTCCAGGCTCCAGATCAACAGATTATAGAACAGCATCCAACCGGTGAGCAGTCGCATAATCCCTAACATCAAAGGATCAGCAGGCTCAAACCAAAACTTATGCCACGCATCGCTCGCTGTCCGCAGGGACGTGACGATGGGGTTCTGACGAAGGATTCCGAAATGGACCTTCAAGGGAGCGCTCCTCAGAAATTCTGTGCAACAGACGATTTCGAGGAGGCCTCCGTGGAAAAATCAAATGCTCCGATAGACTCAGTCTCAAACGTTTCCGGATCATCCAGCTTACCGCCAGCCTGCATTCGAATAATCGAAGAAGGCTCATGCAGAACGCGGTTCAAAGAGATGACCTGAGAATTGTGCATCGACGAAAAGTGACGAGCGTAGGCTCGCTGAATTTCCGTCTGTGATTCATCGTCAAACGCCCAAAGATTTTCTGCCAGCATGAAATAGCGGTGGTATAGCAATCGAGGACGAACAGCCACGTCCGGAAAGCGACCCACAATCGGGGCGTCGCCTTTTCGAGGCACCGAGTAAGAAATCAGCGTGCTCGCGCCAGGATCCGGGGCGAAATAGTGGTAGCCATGATTCAGAAAAAGCGCTTCGTTATACGGGAGTGCAACCTGGTAGCCGTCCTCCAGCAGGGGCGAAACGGGCGGCATCGCGGCAGGCGAAATAAATACAGCGAACACGTGAAATGCCAGCCAGGCACTCAACACGAGGTAACCGCATTTTTTGAGAGCGTTCTTGATAAATGTCAACATGCCCGGACACCAGACAATTCATCAACGCCAGAAAACGAAAACAGCACTCAGATCGAAAGCCTATAGAAAGACAAAAGGATTCGCGACTGAATGTCCTGAAGAACAAAAGGCATCTCATGCTTCAGCAAAATGAGCTCACGGGATGCATCTGCAATCAGCCCGCTGCCAACGCAGCGGGCACTTATTCGTCAGTCGGCTCCAGTGTTTGACACGCAAAATGCCAAACACTGAAACTCAATCCGACTATTAACCAGCAGAACCACAAGACGAGTGGCTGCTTGCTGAGCCGTATGATCCGTAAGAACCATGGCTTGCAGCGGCCTTGCGCTCAGCTCGGCGAACCTTGCGTGAACCATGAGAACCGCCGTGTGAACCTTCTGAACCAATGCTGCCGTGTGAGCTACCGCTGGAAGCGTGAGACACAGGAGCTGGTGCTGAACCGCAAGACGCGTAAGATCCAGCAGATCCGCAAGATGGTGCAGGTGCGGCGGAACCATAAGAGCCACATGAGCCATGTGACTTGCGAGCTTCTGCAGTGTTGGAAAACACAGCCACGCTCATTGCGATTGCCAAAGCGATAAAACCAAACTTCTTCATAACCAACCTCCGATTTGTTTAGATATGACCCACCGGGCCACCACACAAAAGACGCCCATCAAAAGAGCGTCAAGCCTCTTTCAGGAAGACAGCCTAGGGGGACTGCGAATTTCTGTCAAGCAAGCGCAATTAAAGACACTGAGTCATTTGTTCTTATCACCACGAATGGGAACCCTGCGCAGATGCGCGACAATTGGCACACAACGATGAAGGGGCGAGACGACTGCTCGACGTAGCCAACGCCTCAATTGACCGCTTCCAACGCGTGGGCCAGAGCTTGCGAGCCACTTGAGCTCCCACTTGCGTCGCGGCTGAGCCGATTTGCGCTCCGTGATCGCATTGTCTTGGGACACCTGCAAAACTTATGCAACAGGCGCGATATGAGTGGGGTAGGTGTTCAACCTGCCGTCCATAGAACAGTTTCAACCTCTCATCGACGAAACAGGCAGGTTGAAAACCTGCCCGACGGAGGTTGCGTCGGGACAATTCCGGAGCATGTTGCATTGAAAGAGATTCCCGAGCCTGTCTCATCTGAAGTCCGGACGGCCGTTACAGACTGATGCCCACTGAACCCTCATCCCAGCAATTGCAAAGCCGCTTCGGTTCCGTCACGGACTGGATCATCGAATGGCAAATGGCGGGGATCCGCGTACAGGTTATCAGACGCGGGGGAAAGACATTTGTCTGGTCCAGCGACGAAGAATTGCTGACGGATCGTTTCCCGGAAGTCGTGAACTCAGCCGATTCCCTTCCTGACGGGACTGTTCTGGATGGCGATTTGATTGGCTGGAAATCCGGACGGACGCTGCCACTGTCTGAACTGCACAAACGATTGACTCGCAAGTCGGGCGGCCGGAAACTGCTGGCCGAAGTGCCCGTTCTGTTTCTTGCTTCTGATCTTCTCGAGGCCGGTGGCGTCGACATTCGACAGTTGCCATTGAGTGAGCGTCGAACGCGGCTTGAGTTGTTGTCGGCAACTCAACCGTCAGGCAGCGCGAGTCCGTTTGTTATGGCGACTCGGTTGACGCCAGTTTCATGGGACGCGTGTCGTGTGCTGCATTCAAGTTGCCGTGAACATTCCGCTGAGGGGCTTGTGCTGAAGCGGGCCGATTCGAACTACGGAGTCGGCGGACTGAATGAAACTTGGTGGCACTGGAAGGCGACTTTGTTTCATTGTAGCGCCGTTCTTTTGTACGCTCATCGAGCATCAGCGGGGCGAGCGGGCAAGTTTATGGAGTACACGTTCGCAGTTTGGAACGACGGAGAGCTTGTGCCATTGGCGAAAACTCCAGCCAGCTTGAGCGACGTTGAGACAAGCGAAATCAGCGAGTTCATTCGAGCCAATACGCTCGAGCGTTTTGGCCCCGTTTGCAGCGTCAAGCCGGAGCTCGTCTTTGAACTTTCGTTTGAAGGAGTTCAAGTCTCAACTCGGCACAAAGCGGGCCTCACCATTCGGTCGTCGCAAGTCATTCGCTGGCAACGACAACGAAAACCCGCAGAAGCCGATTCGCTGGCGGCGATACGATCATTGATTGGTGAATGAGACTCGACTTCGCGCGGTCAGGATTGAGGCGAGCGAGGAAGGAAAGTCGAGTGATTTTTCGTGCTGCCAGTAATCAGGGGATTTACCGCACCCGCTCGCTGAAAACCGCAGGATCAGGGGATTGACATCCCCCGCTCCCCGAGTTTGCGATGTCAGTCGATCGCCTTGACCACGTTCTCAGCGTACGAATGCCATGTAGTAAAACAGCAGACCGGTCACATACGTCAGTGTGATGTCGATGGTCGATGTCCATCCCAGCACAGAATGGACACGGCTGTGGGGGCCTGGAACGGGGTTGCGTCCGAAACGTCGAAGGGCCAGCACAATGGTTGCCACCCAAACGAGTGGAGTCGTGACGGCAAAGACGAGGTGCACCAGCAACCATGGACGGACCTCGGCGATCTTCGCGGCTAATGCCTCCTCACCAAGCTGTTGTTTCGCGACAATGTTCTGCCAGCCGCCGTGAACCATTTGCACGTCGACTTCGAACGCCGTGACCGCAACAAGCAGAATCACTCCCAGAGCCAATTGCATTCGCATGTGAGCCGCATAGCGACGTCGAAACTTCACGAGCCACAGGCTGAACAGCAGCAACGGCACGATTAGCACGAGGGCGCAGACAACGAAGTCGAGCATGAATGTTGTCGGGTAGCCGAGAAAGCCGTCTTTGAACATGAGACGCCTAAATTAGTTAGCGAGAGTCACCTTGCGTGATATAGGGCAGATTGTAGGCAAACCGCCGGGAGCGGAAAGGATGTTGCTCAGCGAGCTGACCCGATGCTGCCAGCTTTGGCACAGGTTTACAAATCCTGAGAATCCTGCTGGGCGACCGATGGTAATTTGATGACTCGCTCTTCGCACACGGCAAAAACCTGATCACCCTTTTGCCGGCGAATTGACGCACCGTCAACAAACGAACTAAAAGCTGGCAACGTGAGCACATCGCTTCTCAGCAGGAAACAGGCGAGTTTCAGGGAATCACGACCGGCTCCCGTCAGCCGGATCGTGGGATGTAGGTGGCCGGCGAGGACGATACGTTCCTCAATGGGGGTCGGCCGATGACAAAGGGCAAATGGCAACTCATCGACCGGCTCGGAGCGGCATTCCATTCTCCAGGCGATCGGCGGATCTCCCGCGGAATCATCGTGATTGCCACGAATCAAATCGATGGCCAGATCGTCGTGTTGATTTCGCCATTGCGTAATCAGCTCAAATGTTTGCTCGCAGCGACCTCGCCGAGAATGAATCAAATCGCCCAAAATCACCAGACGCTTTGCATGAGTCCGGTGAAGAAGTTTTGAGAGTCGTTCGAGATCCGCGGCGGTTTGGTCAGGGATCGGAATCGCGGCGGCTCGAAAAGTGGCCTCTTTGCCGAAGTGCGTGTCGGCGATGAAAAGCGTTTTCCGATTCGCCCACCAGGCGGCTCGCTGAGGATGTAATTCCAGTCGTTCACCACCGAGCGTCACGCAGCAGAAGTTCTGCTCGCCGTCGTTGAGATGTTCAGCAGGTTGAGGAATTGCGGCAGACATGGAATTGGAGAATGAACGTAGAAACGGTCCGGAAGTATTTTCCCGAGGTAGAAGAAAGGAGTGCAATGCGGCCTCAAAATTTGAACAGCCTTCAGAGTTTGCCACCAGGGTTCTCGAGGAACCCGGACAGCAACTTGAAATTCGCCGCACCTTCAAGACACGTTGCGAGTATCATTGTGCAGGAATTTTCGTGCGGCGTCGATGGTGCAAGTCGAGTGTTCGCAAGTACAGGCCTTTGCACACCGAGCCAATAATGTTCCGCCTTCAAACGCTGCTTGCAATTCTGATGACGTCCGTGCTGACGTCAAACTCGCTGGCCGATGAGCCGCTCAGAATTTCCGGCCAGACGATGGGCTCTTACTACGCCATTGTGATCGACTCGCCAGGGGCAGCCGATGGTGATCAGATTCAGGCGGAAGTTGAAAAACGGCTCGCCGAGATCACTCAGCAGATGTCCAACTGGGATGACGAATCGGAAATTTCTCGGTTCAACCGATCAACAAGCGTCGATTGGATTCCCGTTGGAAAAGACTTTGCCACTGTCGTTACTGAAGCCAAACGCCTTCACACGGCCACTGAGGGCGCGATCGACATCACGGTCACGCCATTGATAGACGCTTGGGGGTTCGGCAAAACGAAGCAGCGCGTCATTCCGACTGACGCTCAGATTCAGGAGGCCCTGAAGCGCGTCAGCATGCGACACGTTGATGTTCGCATGGAGCCGCCCGCGATTCGCAAAAGTCTGCCGCAGGTGATGCTGAATGTTTCGTCGCTGGCACCCGGCTATGCGACCGACGAAGTTTGCGGCATTCTGAATGCTCGCGGGCTTAAATCACACGTCGTTGACGTTGGCGGCGAGAATCGAGCTGGCCTGGCGAAGGCGAATGGAGACGCATGGCGACTGGGAGTTGAATCGCCTTTGACGGGAATGCACAAAATCGTCGAATTGACCGATCAGGCTATCGCGACGTCTGGGGACTATCGCAACTTCTTTGTGTTTCAGGGCAAAAAGTACGCTCATATTCTGGATCCCAAAACCGGCCGCCCGGTCGAAAATCCGCCCGCCAGTGTTTCCGTCATTCACAAATCCTGCATGACGGCCGACGGCCTGGCGACGGCCATGATGGTCCTTGGCGCTAAAGACGGCATGAAGGTCGCTCAACAATCCGGCGTCGACGTCATGTTTCTGGATGTGGATGCAAACGGAATGCTGGTCGAAAAAAGCAGTGGCGTGTTTCAGGCGGCGGAACAGTGATGCTCTTGCTCGTCTGACCATGTTTTTAATTTGGCTATTTTGTTGGTCGCTGTCATTTATTGGATGAGACGACTTTGTGGTTTTCGCAAAACCTTAACAATTCCGAACCACAATCTTAACAATTGCATAGCAGTCCGCCGCTGCTGGCTTGACCATGTCCCTCAACGCAGAGACCGTATCCCCGTGAACCGATTGACTTTAACCTTTGCCCACATCCAGATCCTCTTGATTCTCTTCGCTGGATTTATGACCGTTGCGGTCCGTGCAGACGACTCGCCCCAGATCGAGTTTATCGGAACCGCCAGCATTGCAGGCGATGCTCCGGACCTTTCGGGCGATGCAAAGCTGCTGGAAAACGGGGAGCCTCGAAATCGGCTGGGCGGGTTTTCGGCGCTCGACTATTCGGGCAGCGGCAACCAGTTTGCGGCAATGTCGGACCGCGGGCCGGATGACGGAGCCGTCGGATATTCGTGCCGAGTTCAGACTTTGGCGATTGACATCCAGCCCAAAGCCAAAACGCCGGTTTCTGTAAAGGTTGTCAGGACGACGCTATTCACCGATAAGAAGGGGCGGCCTCTCACCGGGTTGTCTTCGGCAATCAAAACGACGAAGGAGATTTCTCACCGATTCGATCCCGAGGGATTTCGCTATGGTCCAGGCGGAACGATGTTCGTTTCCGACGAGTATGGTCCCGTTCTATTGCAATTTGCTGACGACGGCCG
>JANMEV010000582.1:0-13213 GCA_031377305.1 Planctomycetota bacterium
GTCGCCATGGGGAACGACTGCTGAGTTCCACTCTGCAAACGTCGAGGGCACGCAGAACATCGTTGACGGATGCTTGCTTCATCGCGTTCCCAGGCTGGTCCACGTGTCGTCGACGGCGATCCATTTCGAGTTTACGGACAAACTTGGCATCATCGAAACCGATCCCCTGCCTGCCAGTTTCTGCTGCGAGTACGCTCAGTCGAAGGCCGATGCCGAAGCTGTCGTTCGCGAAGCCGTTTCGAGGGGTTTGAACGCCATCACATTGCGGGCCAGGGCTGTGTTTGGTCCAGGCGACAATGCTCTGCTACCGCGACTGATTGCCGCTGCGCGACAGGGGCGGTTGCGACAGATTGGTGACGGTCAGAACAAGATCGACATGACCTTCATCGACAATCTGGTCGCCGCTCTCCTGCTGGCGGCACGGCGAGGCGACGCGGGAACGGTCTACACAATCACAAACGATGAGCCAATTCTCCTGTGGCCGCTTCTGCGAGAGGCTCTGGACGAGTTGAAGATACCGTCAAAGCTTCAGCGAGTTCCTCGGAGTCTTGCTATGCTGGTCGCAGGAGCATTGGAATTCAAGCATCGATTTCGGAACCAGCCCGGTGAGCCCGTGATGACGCGGTACGCCGTTGGCTTGTTGTCCCGCAGTCAGACATTTGACATCACGGCTGCTCGTTCTGCATTGAACTATTCGCCCATCGTTTCGATGAAAGAGGGAATTCAGAAGACTCTGGAAGCGATGACAAATCGTGACGAATCTGACGCAGCGGCATCTGTCAAAGTACGATTGTTTAGCACGGGATTCACGGCTCATCCGGCCCATCTTGCGGAATCCGGCGCGGATCGAAACGAGGTCATTCGCTTCCACGCAATGTTTGCGGTGATCGAACATCCAACCGAGGGACTGACACTGTTCGATACGGGCTACTCACCTGCCTTCTATCAGGCGACCAGTCGCTTCCCGTACTCACTTTACGGGTGGATGACGCCGGTCAAAACCTGTGAACAACTTTCTGTCATCTCCGTCCTGCTTCGTAACGGAATCGATCCGAATTCAATTCGTCGAATTATCCTCTCTCACTTCCACGCGGATCATGTGTGTGGCCTGAAAGACTTCCCCAGCGCGGAGATCATCACTTCCAGTCGCGCCTGGCTTGCGATCAAAGGGAAAAGCGGCATCGGCGCCGTAAAGAGAGCCATCGTGCCCGCGCTGTTGCCAGATGATCTCGAACAGCGGTTGCGGTTGATTGAACATTTCCATGATCCTGGGTTTGGTCCGTTCGAATCGACTCATGATCTGTTCGGTGACGGCAGTGTCCGTATGACAGATCTTACTGGACATGCTCTCGGACAGATCGGGCTGTTGATACAACGCGAAAGCGGAAGGTGCCTTCTGTCAGCCGACGCCGCATGGACCAGTCGCACGATTCGCGAACACCGTCCTCTCACGCTTGGGTTTCGACTACTGGCGGCATCGGCGCGAGAAGCTCGAGGGACATTGCACAAGCTCCACGAGTTCCACAACTCGTTTCCGTCAATCGAGATCATTCCAACCCACTGCCCGGAAATTGCAGCCCGATACGGCTTCGATGAAGAGGTCGATCGATTACTCGCAGCCCAATTGGTGGCGGAGCGAGATTCATGAGAATCTTAATCACCGGCGCTCGTGCTCCGACGGCTCTGGATTTGGCAAGACGCTGCCGTGCGGCGGGGCATACAGTGTTCGTCGGCGACAGCCTTCGGCTAGGCATGGCGATGTTCTCGCGAGCAGCCGAACGGTGTCTGTTGCTGCCCCGCCCGGCGATGTCTCCTCAGTCGTACGCCAACGCACTTTGCAGACTGGTTGATCAGCATCGACTCGAACTGATTGTGCCAACGTGTGAGGAGATCTTCTTTCTCAGTCGGTTTCGCAACCAGTTGCCGTGTCGAGTGCTGGCGGATGAGTTCGAAAAACTCTCAACGATTCACAACAAGTTCAGTTTCTCGCAGATCGCTGGAAACGAATATGCAAAAACGCCGCAGACGACTCTCATCACAAGTCGCGAGCAGTTGAAGCCATACTCCGTTCCAGCCGAGAACGCTGCAACCGAGAACTGGGTATTCAAGCCGGCGTATTCCCGATTCGCTTCTAAAACTTTGATTGGCCCCGACATCGCGAAGTTGGCAATAATCTCACCGTCGGATTCAGAACCGTGGGTTGCTCAGCAACGAATTCGCGGGCAGGAGTTTTCGACCTACGGCATTGCTCGCAACGGACAACTGCTTGCCCATGCATGTTATCGTTCCATTTACCGAGCGGGCCGTGGAGCTGGAATCTATTTCGTGCCGGTGACAGATTCGCGGTTCGAGAACTTCGTTCGCTCGTTCGTTGAGCAGCATCAATTCAGCGGACAGATCGGATTTGACTTGATGGAATCAAGCGACGGCACGTTGTTCGCCATTGAAGCCAACCCGCGAACGACAAGCGGACTGCACTTGTTTGCGAAGTCTGATCCGATCGTCGATATCATTGTTGGTAAGAGTGATGGTTTTCTTGTGCCCAGTCAGCATACTCCTGTGATGGTCGAGTTCGCGATGCCAATCTGGGGACTTGCCGACGCTATGCGAAATCTTCGAATCGGGCAATATGTGAAAGATCTGCTGCGTGCTCGCTGGTCGTCGTTTTCGCTGCGTGACCCCCTTCCTTCATTGGCGTTGCCAGCTTCGCTGATGGAGCTTGCATGGATCGCCATTCGCGAACGACGATCGTTGATTCAGGCATCGACGTTTGACATCGAATGGAACGGAGAACCCATTTGAGTCACTCTCTGTCAGTCGAAAATCCCACGATTCAGTTCTGTAACAGGAAATCTCTGGCATCGTTCCGATGGCCAGATGGTGAATCGACGACTCGCATGTATCTGGAATCACTAGTCACAACTCCATCAAATGAGTTCGTTCGCAATGTGAAGACTGATTGCGGACTCATCGGAATTGGTCCGCACGTTCTGCCAACAACGATCAACGAAACGGACTACGACAACTCGTGGGTGTGTTCGCCATTCAATGCCACGATCACTTATCCGCTGGATGAACTGCGTGAAATTCAAAGTCGCTCACTCCGTGCGGCCCTGGCCGGCTTGATTCACGTCATGGCGCCGCTACTCAAGGCGGCGCAGATCAACAAGGTTGTTTGCGTCAACAACTGGCTGCTGTCGACCAATCTTTATCCACCGTGGAGCGGCGACGGCCTCGAAGCGATTACGACCGAACTTCAGCAGCGATGTCCTGAACACGCAGTCCTGTTTCGGTCTCTCAATCCGATCAGCAACGGCGAATTGATTCAGCGACTGACTCAGGCTGGCTATCTGCTTGCCCCAAGTCGACAGATCTACATTTGCAGCGACTTGCATGCAGCAGCCCGGAAGCAGAATTCCGAAATCGATCGCGAACTACTCGATCGACGAACTCAGTACCGCGTCATTCGCCACGAGGATCTTACTGACGCAGACGATGATCGTATCCGAGAACTTTACGATCAGCTCTACCTGCAAAAGTACTCGGTTCACAATCCGCAGTTCACGAACCATCTGATTCGACTTTGGCGTACGACAGGGCTGCTGAAAATGATTGGGCTCAGAAATCCTGAGGGTGTTCTGGACGGAATCGTGGGTTGCTTTGGAATTCACCGAACCGTGACAACGCCACTGATTGGATACGATCTCTCGCGGCCTCAGAAGCTGGGCCTGTATCGACTGCTCACTGCATTGGTGTTTCAGGAGGCTCGCGAATCGAACTGTGTTCTGAACCTCAGCGCCGGGGCCGCGAGGTTCAAACGTCATCGTGGTGGAGAACCGTGCCTCGAATTTTCAGCCGTCTTCGTTCGCCACTTGCCGTTTGCTCGCCGTGCGATATGGAAAGCTCTTTCCGGGCTGTTGAAAAATGTGGGTGCACGTGTTTTGGAACGCTATGAACTGTGAACTGGCGCGCATTCCCTACTTAAAACGCTTGAAATCACGACTTGATAGCCAGTGATGGCTCCACCATAGATGGCCAAAAACCGTTCAGCGGAAACTCCGCTTTCCTCAGATGATAAATCGGCAGTAAACTTCGGTTGTCAAAAAGAGCCGTGAATCCAACGAGTTGTTATGTTTGAGGAATGTCTACTCTCTGATCGCATTTTACGACGGAACCAGCTTCTCCTGGCAATTCTGCTGGCCCTGTGTGTGAGCGGTTGCGTCCACAGTCAAGCTTTGCCATTTCCGTTTCAGGCCGCTCGAACGCTTGATGGTCGTCCACTGCCGCCGCATCGTGACTACTGGAATGCGTTTCGCAATCCCTCCGGGTCAAACGTTTCAGGCTTGTACATGCTGCAGCCCTATCAGCCCGGTCGCATTCCGTTGGTTCTGATTCACGGACTTGCATCCGATGCTCTCACCTGGGAAGGTGTCGTCAACTCGCTGAACTCGGATCCCAATATTCGATCAAGGTATCAGATCTGGGTCTATCAATATCCGACGGGAAATTCGTACCTGAAAGCCGCTGCCGACCTTCGACGGGAACTGCGAACCGTGCGAGCAACTCTGGATCCTGCCGGCACTGATGCGGCCATCGATCAGACTGTTCTTGTGGGACACAGCATGGGCGGCCTGGTGGCTCGACTTCAGGTTTGCTACAGCGATCAGAATCTATGGCAAGCCGTGTCTGATGTTCCCCTGGAGACTGTTCTGGAATCCGGTCCGATCCACGAGGATACGTTTTCCGCACTGTGGTTTGAGCCTGTACCTTTCGTCAAGCGAGTCGTCTATATCGCGACGCCACATCATGGATCGAACTGGGCACAGCACCCGCTCGGCAAGCTCGGTCGTTGGTTGATCGATGTGCCTGAAACGGTGAGAGATGACTATGTCGCGTTGATTCGAGGAAACCCCGGACTCTTTCGCAACCCGTCCTTTCAGCCCGAGACAAGCCTGGATCATCTTTCTCCCGGCCACCCGATCATGCGTGCCACCAGCATGCTGCGTTATGCTCCCAACGTACAAACTCACTCACTCATTGGCACGGGCTACTTGTCACCTGATGGCTATATGGGCGACGGAGTCGTGCCTGTCATCAGTGCTCGCATGCCGTTCGTCCAGACGGAGTACTTCGTCAACGCCACACACTCCGGCATCCTGCGAAACAACGCCGCCACGGGCGAGTTGATGTGTGTTCTGTCGACGTTTTAGCGGACCTGCCCAAGTGGAAACTGGGGCCGTTCGC
Source organism: Planctomycetota bacterium (assembly GCA_031377305.1). Taxonomy (GTDB): domain Bacteria; phylum Planctomycetota; class Planctomycetia; order Planctomycetales; family Planctomycetaceae; genus SXXK01. The sequence goes on from JANMEV010000582.1 coordinate 5,245, forward strand.
AGGGTCGGATCGGTCTTGGGTTGGGAGTTCTTGTTGTGCTGGTGATGTCTTCAGCCTCTGCGGGGATCCTTCCGCAAAGGGAGGCATTCAGGGGACGACTCTGAATGCAGAATGGCAGCCAACTAACTCCCAACCCGGGCCAACAGGTAGATGCTTAAGCCACTTTGTGTGGCAGGCGAATTCTTCCAAAACGATTTCCGAGGGCATCGTACAACAGAACCTCGTTGGCGGATTCCGCCCAGACAGCGGCGAGTTTCACCGATCTTGGCCCATGCAGCACGAACTGAAATCCGCAGCGGCGGCCGTTTTGTTGTAACTCCAGTTCAGTCATCGGGAAATGATGTTCGAGCAAATTTTCCTTGCGGCACAATGTGATATGGATGAATTGGCGAAGATGTTCGAGCGACCTCACCTCAGCGGGCGTTTCTGGATACCGAGGTGCTGTTACAGGCTGACACATGCAGGATGAATCCTCGCTGGCTGTCTTTGTTGTCTGTTCCGATTGTGCAGAAGATTCTTGTCGGGCGAACCCGGGAAACTCTTCCTCCAAACGACTGGTGCCACGAGTATCGGTCAGCCTCTTCAGCGACCTTCCAAAATCATGAGTGCCTCGGTGCATGCGACATGAACTGCGTGAACCGCACCATCGATCAAACTGCGATGATCGAAGCCACGATGTCGCCTCTTTGGCAAACTTTTTGAGACTTCAGTGTTTGTCCTGGATTCCTGCAAAACACTCGCACGGAGTTTCGGCGAGCGATGCAAAAGACTGCCGCTCACCCTACACGGAAGTGGTCTGCGACGTCAGTCTCATCGGGACGCCACGTTCGGCCATGTACCGTTTCGTTTCATCGATAGTATACGTGCCGTAATGAAAGATGCTGGCGGCCAGAGCTGCACTCGCTCCGCCCTGAGTCACGGCCTGATACATGTGTTCGGGACTGCCAGCACCACCGCTGGCGACGACGGGAATCTTCACCGCGTCGGCCACCGCACGAGTGATCTCGAGATCGAAACCGTTTTTGGTTCCGTCGGCATCCATGCACGTCAGCACGATTTCGCCAGCGCCGAGTCGTTCGACTTCCTTCGCCCATTCAACGGCCTGGAGTCCGGTCGGAAGGCGACCTCCGTTAATGTGGACGTCCCAGAATTCCTTGCCGTCTTTCTGAATACGTTTTGGGTCGATGTTGACGACGATGCACTGGCTGCCGAACCGAAGCGCTGCTTCCTGGATGAAACCGGGATTCTTCACGGCCATTGAATTGATCGACACTTTGTCGCAGCCAGCGTTGAGCAGTCGTCGGATATCGTCCGTGGTTCGGATGCCGCCACCGACGGTCAGAGGCATGAAAATCACTTCCGAGGTTCGCGAGACGACGTCCAGAATGATGTCTCGCTGCTCGTGACTGGCGGTAATATCCAGAAAAACGAGCTCATCGGCTCCCTGCTGTTCATAGCGGCGAGCAATCTCGACCGGATCTCCGGCATCCTGCAGATTGACGAAATTCACACCCTTGACGACTCGGCCCGCGTGAACGTCCAGGCAGGGAATGATACGCTTTGCCAGCATTGGTGTTTCCAGATTCTCCGGGAGTCGACTTGGTCTGCTCAAACAACCGCTCAGTGTCACGGATTCAACCAGGTTCTTTCAACCATTCTGCGGGACAGGGCAGACGGTTTCGCTGATTCGGTTCTACTATTTCATCACAACACACAAGGCCGCATTCGTCTAATGATCTCTGTTTACTCGCCCTGGGAACGTCTGGTTCAGGTTCAACTGGGTTCACGAAGCTACGAAATCGTGATTCAGGACCGGTGCACAGCTGCGGCAGGCACGGCGATCTCCGCGTGGCTCAAACAACCCGACGCGAAAGGGCTGCGTGCTCTGGTCGTCTGTGACGCCGCTGTTCAGGCTGTCCACGGAACGGCCGTGCAGAAAAGTCTCGAAGCCGCCGGAGCCGAAGTGCGAATTGCCACCGTTCCGTCCGGCGAACAATCCAAATCCTACGAGCAGATGCAGCTGCTATACGATCACCTCGTTGACATGTCCGCCGATCGACGAACGATTGTGGTCGCCGTCGGTGGTGGTGTCACCGGCGACCTCGCTGGCTTCGTCGCCGCAACCTATGCGCGAGGGCTTCGGTTCGTGCAGGTTCCGACGACGTTGTTGTCGATGGTCGATAGTTCGGTCGGTGGCAAGACGGGCATCAATCATCCGCGAGGCAAGAATTTGATCGGTGCGTTTCATCAGCCGATTGGCGTCCTGATCGATCTGGCAACGCTGAACACTCTTCAGGATCGCGAATACCGTTCGGGACTCGCGGAGGTTGTGAAGTACGGCGTGATTCTGGATGCTGAATTCTTTGCGTATCTCGAGCACAACATTGCTGGCCTGAACGAACGAGACCCCGACGTCCTTCGCCATGTGGTGGCTCGCAGTTGCGAACTGAAGGCCGACGTCGTCCGACAGGATGAATTCGAAACGACGGGTATGCGAGCCATGCTGAACTACGGTCACACATTCGGTCATGCTTTCGAAGCATTGTCCGGGTACGGAGCACTGCTGCATGGCGAGGCCGTTTCGATCGGAATGATCTGCGCAAGTCGGCTGGCGGAATCACTGGGACGAATTTCCGCTCGTGATACGGCTCGGCAAATCAAGCTGCTGCAGGCTCTGAGTTTGCCGGTCGAAGTTCCCGCCGATCTCAAGAAACGTCCTGACGAAATCGTCGCATGCATGATGCTGGATAAAAAAACGGAAGGCCGCGAACTCCGATTCGTTCTTCCTTCCAAAATCGGAAATGTGGAAACGGTCAAAGGCGTTGCTGCCGAACAGGCATTGAAGTGCCTGTAATCTAGTGAGCCGCAAAGCGCTAGCTGCGGGTGAGTGTCAGAGAAACAAAGGACAAACACCCGCGGCTAGCGCCTTGCGGCTCAGGTTGAGCGCTAGTCAACCTTCCGCTAGCGAGATGACTGGTAGAACGACGCAGAGTCGCCTTGTCACAATTCTTCGCAGTGAGTTAATTGAAAGGAGTCGACATGGCGATCACTCGTCATTTTCTGGATTGGAACAAGCCGGCGTTGACGGCTGCTGCGGACTATTTGATCTCGCGGTTTGCCAGCGGCGACCAGCTAGATATGTCAAAAGTCATCCTTGTGTTCCCCGGACGCCGAGCCGCGCGGCGGATGCTGGAATTGCTGGTTCAGCGAGGCGGCGAAAAGTGGCCCGCGCTGATTCCGCCGCGCATGGTCACGTTCACACATTTTCCGGAAATGCTGTACCCGCAGAAAGCTCAACTAGCGGACGATTTGACGCAGTTGCTTGTCTGGCGAAAAGCTCTGTTCGCCGTTCCCGCGCGAGAGATCAAGGCTGCCTTGCCTCAACGACCGAGCGAAGATTCCGTCCCGGCTTGGTTGGCGCTGTGCGAATCGCTGCGGAAGCAACACAACGAACTAGCCGCCGACGGACTGGAGTTCGATGAAGTCTTCGAGAAGCTCGCAAAGGACGGCAATTTTGAAGAAGCCGCACGATGGGAGGCACTTCGTCGAATTCAGTCCGAGTACCTCATGCAGATGGACGCACTGAAACTCTGGGATCGCCAGGCGGCTCGACTGATTGCCGTCGACCAGAACGAATGCCGAACGGATTGTGACATCATTCTCATCGGCACCGTCGACATGAATCGCATCATTCGCAAAATGCTGGACCAGGTCTCCGATCGTGTCACGGCGTTGATTCATGCGCCCGAGTCAGAAGCAGACTCGTTCGACGAGCACGGGTGTGTCAAACCCGACGTCTGGGAAACGCGAGCGTTGAACGTCAAGCTTGAAGCCACACGCATCACCGGCACGCCGATCGAACAGGCTCGCACGGCAATGCAGGAACTGGCGGCCCACAACGGGCTTTATCGAGCCGACGACATCACAATCGGTGTGGCCGATGACACCATGGTTCCGACTCTGCTGCAGGCAATGGCGGATGCTGGCGTCGCTGGCCAATGGCCTGTCGGGATGTACGTTTCTGAAACGCGTCCGTTTCGACTTCTGCAGGCCGTTGCATTGCACGTTGCGTCTGCACGAGATGAAATGCCGTCCGACTTCGCCACACTCAGTGATCTCGTTCGTCATCCGGATGTCACCGAATGGATTCTGTATCACCTGACCGAATCTCTTTCCGACGAAGACGCCTACAATGGACGAGCAGGCTGGCTGAGCGCGCTGGACCAGTACATTGCTGAACACCTGCAGATTACTCCGGGAGCAATGCTGGGCAAGGCTCCTCGTCGGCTGCTCGTCGCCGAAGTCTGCCGCGCGGTGGAGTCGCTGCTGCGTTGCCTTGTGCCGGATTCGTACACGGCTGAATCTGCCAGATCGGCTGTTGGACGCGTCCATGCCGACAAAAAGCGGAATCCTCGTCAAAGAACTTTTGCCGACATGGAAAGCCTGGCGGAAGCTTCACTCACGAGTCAGCTCGAAAAGCGGCGTCCGTTGTCCGAATGGGCCGAAGGCGCCGTGCGAGTGCTCGCGACGATTTATCGAGACCGGGAGCTTCACAGCGAATCAGCCGCTGATCGTGGAATCGTACAGTGCGTCACAAAGCTGCAGGACTTGAACGAGCAGCTTCAGAAGATTCCTGTGTCGGTACTTCCGTTGTGTTCGGCCAGTCAGGCGATTCACTTACTGCTCAAGCAGATTGCCGATCAGATCATCCCGCCCGAAGCCAACGACAGCGCGATCGAAATGCTGGGATGGCTGGAACTGACGCTCGATGACAGTCCGTTTCTGATCCTCACGGGATTCAACGAAGGCAAGGTGCCCGAGTCGATGAACTCGGACGCATTCATGCCGAACAGTCTTCGGACAAAGCTGGATCTGACCGACAATCGGCGTCGTTATGCTCGCGATGCCTACGCCCTGACTTCGATTCTGCACAGCCGCCGGAAGACGGTGCTCATCAAGGGACGAACCGATGTGCAGGGAAATCCGCTGGCTCCCAGCCGGCTTTGGTTTGCCGCTGATCCGGACTCGATTCCGGAACGAGTCAAACGGTTCTACGAACCCGGCTATTCTCCAGCCAACGACTCCACTCAGCGCGATATACCGGCAGCCGAACCTGCGGAAGTGCTGCCAAGAATGAGCGGTTTTGTGGTACCGTGTCCAACCGACGTTCCCGCAGCTCCCGAAGAAATCGCCGTCACGGCATTTCGCGAATACATGCAATGTCCTTATCGGTACTTCCTGCGAGGCGAATTGAAGCTTCGTTCAATCGAAGACGATGTTCGCGAACTCACAGCGCCGGCGTTCGGAAGTTTGATGCATGACGTGCTGAAGCGTTTCGGCGAGTCATCTTTTAAAGAGTCGACAACCGTCGAAGCTATCGAGACCTTCCTGCTGCAGGAACTGCATCGGGAGGCTTTGGGTCGGTTCGGGCAAACGCGCTCGGCCACGGTGAGCGTTCAGTTGAAGATGCTGGAAAGTCGCCTGAGTGCTTTTGCAAAATGGCAGGCTGACAATCGTCGTGAGGGCTGGCGAATCGTGCATACAGAGCAAAAGCTGGAGTGCGCAGATTTTTCCGACATCCATGGCCGCCCGGTCAAACTCATTGGGCGAGTTGACCGAATCGATCATCATAAGGAGAAGGGCGAGTGGCGAGTTCTGGACTACAAGACCAGCGAGAACGCCGACCCGCCGAACAGGACTCATCGCAGCAAAGACACATGGATCGATCTGCAGTTGCCACTCTATCGACTGCTGGTTCGCTCGCTCGAAATTAAGCGCAACGTCCAGCTTGGCTACGTGCTGCTTCCCGGCGATTTGACCAAGGTGGGAATTCAATTGGCCGATTGGTCGGACGTGGAGCTTGGCGAGGCCGAACAGTTGGCTCGCGGCATCGCGGCTGACATCATCGATCTGAAAATTGACCGAGTGACAGCTATTAACGATCAACGATATTCCGAATTGGGCCGCATCTGCCAGGACACTGTAATCGATCGCAATTTTCCTTGGCTGGCAACATGGCCGGGGCGAGGCGGAGATCATCTGACCGTGCAGGTGAACCCATGAAACAACTCATTCGAGCGTCCGCAGGAAGCGGAAAGACTTTTCAGCTTTCAGGACACTTTCTTCGACAACTGTTCTTGGGCGAACCGCCCGAATCCATTCTCGCGACCACGTTCACTCGCAAAGCAGCCGGAGAAATTCTGGGACGAGTCCTGCTGCGATTGGCAGATGCGGCGCGGGATCCCAGAGAGGCGAAGAAGCTGGCTGGCTTTCTGAAACCGATCGACGTCACTTCGGAGACATCGAAGGCTCTTCTGACCAGCGTGACTCGACAGCTTCACCGACTGCGAGTTTGCACGCTGGACAGTTTCTTTCAGCAGGTGGCTCGCAGTTTGACTCTGGAACTCGGCCTGCCGCCAGGATGGAGCATCGTCGACGAACATACCGATCGCGAGCTGCGCGAACAATCGATCGACGCGGTGCTGTCGCAGCACGTTCCGGCCGACGCGCAGCATTTGATGCAGATGCTGGCAAAGGGCCGATCCAAACGCAGCGTTCGCGATCTGATCGATGACACCGTCACGAACTATCACGAACTATTTCTGCTGACCGACGACGAAGCATGGAACAAACTGCCTCGCTACACCAGGCTTACGAAAGAGCAGCGAGAAGAAACTCTGCGAGAACTGTACGCAGCGCCGCTGCCGACGGACAAACGATTCATCAAAGCACGAGCCGAAGATCTGGAGCGGTTTCAGGCGGAGTTGTGGGATGACTTCGTTGACAAAGGACTGGCAGCGAAGGTTTTGGCCGGAGAAGATTCCTACTACAACAAGAAGCTGAACGATGAACTGGTTGACATCTATCAGCGATTGCTCACGCACGCAAAGGCCGAACTTCTTGCTCGACTCGCCGAGCAGATGAAGGCGATTCGCAACCTGATGACTCGCTTCGATAAAGAGTACTCACAGCTTCGATCCGAACACGGTTGGCTTCGCTTCAACGACGTCACTCGAGTTCTCGCACGATCGGCTGAAGCGGCCAGCGGTTCACGCATGAGCTTTCGGCTCGACAGTTCGATTCGCAATCTGTTGCTGGACGAGTTCCAGGATACGTCGTCAGATCAGTGGCAGATTCTAAAGCGACTGACGGAGACGCTGAACAAGCACGAGAAATCAAGCTTCTTCTGCGTTGGCGATCCGAAGCAGGCGATTTACGGCTGGCGAGGCGGCGTTGCGGGAATTCTTGATGCCGTGAAGGAAGCCGTTCCAGACGTAGAATCGATGCTTCTGGATACCAGTCGTCGCTCTTCACCGGCCGTGATGGAAGCCGTCAATCGTATCTTCGAGCACATCGCCCAGCATCCGACTTTGGATGACTACAACGCACCGTGCGTGAAGTGGCAAGGTGATTTTCCACAGCACTCAACCGCGTTGACGGACCTGCCCGGATATGTGTGTTTTCGCACTTCGCCGATGATGGAAGGTGAATCAGCCGACGAGCGGCGTGGGCCCTGGTTCCGCTGGGTGGCCGAACAGATTCGCGACCTCCATCAGCAGACTCCGGGTGCCGAAATCGGTGTGCTGACTCGCAAGAATGGCACCGTCGCGCGATTGGTTCATGAACTGTCGCTGTTGAATGTTCCAGCCAGCGAAGAAGGCGGAACTCCTCCGACCGACAGTCCGGCGATCCTCGCATTGCTGTCGCTGCTGCATCTGGCTTCGCACCCGTCCTGTCAGGTGTCTCGCTTTCATATCGCCCGTTCGCCCTTCGCCGACGTCGTCGGTCTGCGCGACTGGAAGAACACGACGCTAGCGACGACGGTCGCGACCAATCTGCGAGCGAGACTGATGGATGACGGCTACGGCCGAACGCTTCAATGGCTCTCCGAGTCCGTTCGCAGCCACTGCAGCGCTCGTGACCTGCTGCGACTTCAACAGGTCGTGGCCCAGGGCTGGCTTTTCGATAA